>JBAYES010000009.1:0-50581 GCA_041667545.1 Candidatus Omnitrophota bacterium
AATGAAGATCGATTCCTCCGTACAATGTACTCATGGGGCACCTCCTCTGTAGATAGTTAATAGTTTGGTGACTTTTACACTATCTAGTTTATCACATGGGGTGCCTCTTTAATGATTCTCAGGTTACTTTATTCTCTCGTGAAAAACCAGCGAGAATAAAGAGTAGCCTGGCCCTTTACGTTAGAATTTATAAAATTTAGTTTTGTGCGTTTGATTAATTTATATTATAATGGTATAATTGCGGTTCAGGTAAACGTTAAATATTACAAAGGTAGATTTATCGCTCATGGATGACAAGCAGTATTATAAAAATATTGATGGACTAAAATGTCGAAGGCTGTCTGATCCGGGCATCGAGGATTGGAAAAAGCGTAACTATTTCTTCATCAAAGTCGTAAGTTGTATCCTTTCGATAATTTTCCTGCATCAGCAGATCGGGTGGTGCCAGGCCGGGAAGCCTGTCTGGCATGAAACGTCCGCCGTTTTTGACCGCCGGCCGGATGCGGACGGGCCTGAATTCGTTATCCCCTATGCCGCGGGATCCATAGACCGAATCGAAATGAACGGCGGAGAGAGGTCCATAATCCACATACAGGATGCCCACGCTTCTTTAGGCGCGCAATATTCGATCTCTCGGCTTATCGGTTCGCTGGTCTCCGATTATGATCTGGAGCTTATAGCCATAGAAGGAGCCTCGGGCATGGTGGATGCCTCTGTACTGAAGACTTTTCCCGACAAAGTTATACGCGATAAGGTGGCGGAAGAGCTGATGGCGGAGGGCCGCATGGGCGCCGGGGAGTTCTTTGCCGTTACCAATGACGATTCCGAAGTGGAGCTTTTTGGTATCGAAAGCAGAGAGCTTTACTTGCGGAATCTCGAGGAGTTTCGTGATCTGGCCGCCGAACGCGTTAACGTCCTGGATAATATCGATTCCCTTGAAGAACAGCTTGCCGCTCTCTCGGAAAAAGTTTTTCCGGGTGAACTCAGGGATCTTGTGAGGAACTCTGCGAGGCATCGGAACGGTGAGCTTAGTTTTATTGATTATTGGGAACAGCTAAGCGTTTTGGCCGCGCAAGCGGAAGTCGAGAACAACTGCTACGGGGAACTGTCATGTATGCTGGATCTTATCGCGCTTGAGAAAGACATCGATTTCGATAAAGCGAATCGGCAGAGAGAGACGCTTATAAAAGAACTGACCGAGGCTCTTGAAAAAAGAGAGATGGATGATCTGGTGTCGCGGACACTGGACTTCAACAACAAAGAGATATCCTCATCGGAGTTCCATTCTTTTCTTACGGGTCTTGCCGAAAAGAAAGGCCTGGACCCTTCCGGATACGCTGAGCTTATAAAATTCACAAAATATGTCTGTTCGTACGAGTCGGTCCGGATATTCCGGCTTCATGGAGAGATAGAAGAATTTGAAATGGAGATAAGAGAGTCTCTTTTCGGGGACGATGAGCAAAGAGATCTTTATGAGATCATAATGGCCGTTGATCTGATAAAGAAGGTCTACAGTATGGAGATGTCACGCTCCGAATATGTTCGGCTCCTCGAGGCGCTGGAGAATGTTTCCGGCGAGAAATGCGCTTCTTTCATAAGGCGCATATGCGCCGCGAAAGGTATGAGCATTACAGATGGCTATGACCTTACGGAAATATTCGAAGGGCTTCCCGCGGCCCTTGACTTTTACCGGACTGCCGAATCCAGGAACAGGTCCATGATAGAGAACACTCTCGGACGCATGCGTGAAAGCGGCAAGAAAGTGGCCGCGCTTATAACCGGGGGTTTCCATACCGAGGGCCTTACGGAATTGATGAGGGAGAAAAAACTTTCATACCTGGTCGTGATGCCCAGGTTCGAGGGTTCGGAAGAGAGGCCGTACATCGCTTTACTTACCGGCAAAGTACAGCCTTACAGGGAGATACTCGAGGCGGACAGGTATCATCTCGCCGTTGAGGCGCTTTTTCAGCCGCGGCTTACAACCGAAGAACGCGAGAACCTTTGCCGCGAATTCTACCGGAGGCTTGTGGCCGATAACTTTTCCAGCCCGACAGAGCGCCGCCGTCTGAGGGGGGAATGGCTGGATTACTATACCCGGAGGTACGAAGGCCTTGAAGCCCGAGGATCCTCCGAGGTGGAACACTTCATGTCTCCCGCGAAATTCGCGGAGTTTTTGGAGAAGGTTTCAGAGGGAGAGAAAACTTCCTCTCCAGCCGCGGAAACCGGGCAATCCGATCCTTACAGAAAGGGCCTTTCGGGCCTGGAGGACCCCGATGATCTTGTCGGGCGCGTGGCGGCGCGGCTGGGTTCGGGAGACGGATATCAGGGCATAGAGACTGTGCCAAGGATCCTGAGGGCGATGAACGTTAATGTTCCGGGCAATTGGGCCGATAGCGCGGAGGGAAAGGAATTTATCGGGAAGGTTAGAGCCGAACTGGGAAAGGCGGGACTTTCTGATGATGCGCCGCCGGATCTCACGGCGGTGAGGCGCGAGCGCTATATCGCCGAGGAAGCCGGGGAAATACTTGCGAGAGTCCCGGATGCCGGGGGAGAGGCTATAACTACCACGCCGGCTCCGGCGGGTCAGACCGAAGAATTTATTGCTATAGACGCGCTCCCGCAAAGTTCATTATCCCGCATCCCCCCGGAGGATCCTGTCCCGGATGCCGCCTCACAGGTGTTTCGTGACAAATTTCTCAAGATCATTTTCGCGGGATTCTCTGAAATCCCTTTTACATATCTTCCCGGATTTATCGGGACTCACGAGCCGCAAACCGGACCCGAGAAGGAAGCGAGGCAGTGGGGCGTCCTTTTTATCCACACCGTTTCACTTCTGGCTGTTATAACAGGAACGGTATACGGTTTTTCATGGAGCGCTAATATATTCCTGGCCCTTGTGTCCAACGCGCTCGCGCACGGATTTTTGTGGAACATTATTGTCCGGAATATCGGCGGTTTATTCGGGTACAGTGTACCGTTACTTATGAAAAAACCTTCTTTGCGCTTCGGTGAAGGTGACCGTCAGGTGAAAGTGACACATTTACGGGGTGATCTATGGGAAGGGATGGATGAAGAAGACAAGAGTTTATTGAAATGGATATTCGAGACGGACGAGGAGAATTTAAATAAAGAAGTTTCGGAAAGGAACGCGAAGGGAGATTACAGGGTCATTGCCGGGATAGCGGGTGAACACCCCGAGGATAACAGAGAAGGCAGTGTGTACCTGCGTATAAAACCCGTTGCCTTAATAGACGGCAGTGTCGTGAAAATGCTGCGTCTGGAAGGGGTTTTGCCCCGGATAGACGAGTCGGGGAACCTGCTTGGCGATGAAGGGGTTTTGCATAAAGCGTCTGTGCGCGCGGTGGATATGTCGGGAGAGAATCTGACAGTACTGCCTGCCAAAAAGAGACCCGCGGGTACGATGCTGTACAGCGACGCCGAAAAAATATACAGGATAATGAATAATTGCTATAGGGACGGCCTTACGGATATCCCCTTGGGGCGTTTTATCTACAGCCCCCGCCTGCAGTGGCAGAAAGATAAAAAGGGGAAGAGTTCAAGGGTCGGAGGCGTGATTGCGGGTCTTAAGGGAAACCCTGAAGACGAAGATTATCGTCTTGGCAACCGGCGGTTCGAAGTGGATGGTGTCGGGCTCGTGAGTTACGGAGCTATCCCCAGCACTTTTGACGCCGGTCTGGTGCAGAAGATCGAGGGAGGAGAAGGGGAGGATCTTTACGCTGAGATAGGCCGGATGCTGCGCAAGTTCCATGATAAGGGATACTGCCACGGTTTTCCTTCGACACTGGCCGACAGGGAGAATATCGGTCTGATAAAAAAAGATCGCGGATACTTTCCCGTGTTAAGAGGGCTTTCGGACGGTATGCCGGGGTACGGCATGCGTAAGGCGGAAATATCAGGCTCATACAAGCACAGGTCCGCCCAGAGGTTTCTCGATGTGGCGACTGTCATTTCAGAGGCTATCAAAAATCAGAATTCCGATTTCATCGAGCCCTTTCTGATCGGATATTTCAGCGACCGCCCGGAAGTGATAAAAGAAATACTTGAATTATGCCTGCCCAGTTACGATCTTGACAGATCCGGCCTGATAGAGAGGTCGTTGCTCGTAATGGGATTACAAACCGTTGAAGTGCCCGGACAAATATTGAATTTGAGAAATACATTTTTCGAAGAGCTTGTAACCGCTTTAGACGGGATAGAACTCGAGAAACCCGGTAGGGGCGGTTCGCCGGGGCTCATTTCCGCGGGCACACAGTCCCGGGCTGTCCGGTTCTTCAGGAATTTCGTCCTCACGCGCGAGTGGTATCACCTGGCTCCTGAAAGTATCCGGTATGTAATGATAGCATGGTTCGCGGCGGTGGTGGAACTGCCGAGGATAATAAACATCCTGCGGCTCTATGATTTTGTGATGAAGGAGCACCCGAACAAGTCGGCCCTTCAGGCCGCGTTCAGGTGGATAGGCGCTATATCCATACTTGCCGCCACCCTTGCCGCGCCCTTTATCGCGGGTCAATACCTGGCCCGGTACACCGGATTACCCGTTACCGCCATACTCGCCGTCAGCCTTGCCGTTATGCCTATAGCCAATATTCTTACCCACGGGTTTTACAATATGATAGTACCCTGCGCGGTGCTTATTGCAGGGAAAAGGCATTCCGAGGAGAAGGAGTCACACCGCGGCCGGGCCGCTATAGAGGCTGTAAGAGAGATAGAAGTGGAGGCAGAAGAAAAAGAGCGGGACGATAGAAGCGACGAATATGATCATTTAAGGATCCGTAGTGAGTCAAAATTGATCAATATGAAATTCGAGAATGGGTGCATACCAAAGGATAAAGAACTGTACCGGCGGGTCAGACGCGTATATGAAAGGCTGCTGACGACCGCGGGCCTTGATCCTGAGGCATATGAGCTTGAGATCGTATGCATTACGTCCCCGGAAGCTATAGTCTTGACACAAGTGAACACCGTCG
Organism: Candidatus Omnitrophota bacterium; assembly: GCA_041667545.1. Classification (GTDB taxonomy): domain Bacteria; phylum Omnitrophota; class Gorgyraeia; order Tantalellales; family Tantalellaceae; genus SLID01. Next base: position 4,989 of record JBAYES010000009.1, read on the forward strand.
TTTTAACAGAAGGGATGCTTCGGCTTTTGGCAGAAGACGGCAGGATCGCGGAAGATGATCTGGCGGGTGTTCTTGCCCACGAGATAGCGCATGGGGTGCTGGGGCGACCGGTATGGCAGAGAACCTCGGGGGAAACAGGCGGCTTTTCCAAGGTGGTCTCTCTTGAGGAGAAGGCGTTTGAACATTTTTACTATTATGACCAGGAGTTCAGATCAGACCGTCTGGCGGCTATGCTGTTATATGATTCCGGGTTCGATCCCGCGGGGATCACACGCATCCTGAAATTGTTGTACAGAAAGTTCAGAGCGGAGGAAGAAGATCAGATAGTATCGTATTCAATTCTTTCATCGCATCCGCCGACACGACGAAGATATCAGGCAGTCGAGACATTCATTGAAAAGCGATATTATCCGGGGGGGAAAGAAGATCGGGAATATATCGCATTAGAGGATACCCCGCCCGCCCCGGATGAAATTTACATAAGGAAACAGATGTTGGATCAGCTGGATCTGAGACCGGAAGATCCCCGTCCGGAGGACATAAGCTTCAATGATCTCTGGGAAGCGCAATACCTCCTTGCGGGGTCTCATCCGGGGATCGACGACGAGTATCCCAAAAAAGAGATTGCGTGGTCTGACGGCGGTGAGGCCTATAAAAAAGCATTGTTCGAAGAAGTGGAGAGGATCCTGTCCGAGCAATACGGCCTCGAGAAAGGGACTAAGGAACATGTGTTCGTTCGGACGCTGGTGCTGCGGCGGCATGCGGCGGACGAAATAAGCGGTTCGGTAGACGAATTAAGCGGGCTTGTGAATTCCTTGAAGGATCTTGAAACGCTCATTGCGGAACATCCGCCCGAAAGATATTGCAAACTGCCTTATGGACATTTTTATCGGGCGGATTGGTTCCATATAGAATGGTCTCGCGAAGCCCCGGGTTCCGGTTTTCATTTCGGCAGGTTCATGTATCACCTTGCGCGTAAAATAAGCGATAAACCGTCTTCTGAATTATTATCTTTTTTTGCCGATATCATGGAAAACACCCCGGCGATAAAAGGCTATAGAAAGGAGGTTTTGCTTAACGGAATAACGGAAGGGTATCTTGAAACAACGGTACCGGTCACGTCATATGCGGAATTGGCTGACTGTATTGAATCCTTGCATGAGAGTGTTCTTCGAAAAGGGCCCGTCTCTAACTTTCAGATAGAGAGTATTTCAACGTTTCTTGCGGAGATCCCGCCTTTTGAGGATAACGGGAGCATTGAGCCGCTTTTACGCGTTTTCGACCGATTGTATGATCATGAACCTGTTTTCGGACATGCTGTGCTGTTTTTCGTTTTTAGGCAGAAGACCCCGGATAATATTGAAAAACGCCAGGCTTTGTCCCGGTATCCCATAGTCATAGATTATCCGGAATTTAAGAAACCGGACATGTTCCTGGAACCCGGAAAGAGATCCGAAACAAGATGGTGGACGCTCTTACTCGGGGCCGATAGCGCGTGTAAAGAAGTAAAAAATGAAGACTTACCCGGGGAGATCATATTGCCCTGGCGCAATGAGAACAGGGCGCTTGATCCCGGCAGAATTTTTGATCTTGTTCAGATATATGCGTTTCTGAATGTCATGGGACTTTCGGGGAAAAGTTTCCCGGAAAAATTCGAAGCGATATGCAGCCTTAACTGGAGCGTAAGAGCCATGTTAGGGTATGTCCAGAAAGAAGATCCCGGCATTGAAGAGCTGAAGGATGCGATCAGTATTTTGGAAGAGAAGGGGAGCATAGGAGACGAGAGGAACAGACTTTCCGGGAAAGCGGATATACGGAACCTCCTTGAATATAAATTATTCAGACGCCGTATTTCCGGCAGATCTCAACTGCCTTTTCACGAGAAGGTAGCCATAATATGCCGCACCGCATCCTCCGGGGAGTTAAGAAATTTTCTCATATATCGCGAACTGGACGAAGCGCTCAGCTCGGGGACAGCGGATAAGCTGACTGCCTTTGAGTCCATAAGAGGCAATGTGTCGTGGCGGGAGATGGAAGGGATAGGGAGCTCTATAAACATCCCGCTTGACGATATAGGCAGATTTTTCAGGATGATACTTGTTAGCGGGTGGCAGTATATGGACCCGGAAGATGAGCGCTATATTCAAGGAGATACGAATTATTGGGCAAAGAAGATCGGTGATCTCCTGTGGGATGAGATCAGCGTTTCATACGGGAACGCAGAATTCCAGGACAGACTGAATGCCGTACTCAGCGCATATCCTTTTCCCAGTGAGACGAGGGATAGAGCCATGCTTGATCTTGTCATACCCGGGAGTGAGAGAGAAGAAGAAATAGAAGCGGTCATACCGTATTTTTTCTTACCTGAACAAAAGATCAAATTGGGGAAAAGGGCGCTTGGATATTTCACAATGAACCATCATGCTGTTCCGGCGCGGGACATTATAGAACGGATCTGCCGCTATTTCCCGGAAGCGAGCCTTGAAAGAGACGAGGTGTTGGCTTCAGAACTTCTTCATAGGTCTGTAAAAACAGGAGAATTGCGGGACGTGCAGGGCCTGCTTCATTACGAAAATCATTGGTCAACAAGACATCCTGAACGTTCATACTATGCGGGGGTAAAAGCTGCGATATTGGACCATCTGTACAATCTGGAAGCGGACGATAAGCCCCGGCTTTTTGAGGAGATCTTGCGCGAAAATTTCGATGTTCCCAGAAGCAGATCAATGGCGCACGGCAACCGTGTAGAAGCATTAAAAGCGCTTTTTACATGCCGATACTACGGCGCGAGCGTAACAGATCCGGACAGTCAACAGGGGCAGGCAGTTCTGAATACGCTGGGACATTTTCTTCTTAGACAGATCGTAAAACAGGCATCGCTTTCGCCCGCAGTAAAGAAAGACCTGCTCAAGAAACCATCTTTTTTCGAATACAAGTTCGAAACCGCTACCTTCGGGACAAAGCGAGGCAGTATCGGCAAGATCGATGACTTTCTCAGAGAGGTTGACGGTTTGATCGGTGATTACGGCCGTATTGAAAAAGGCGTCAGCAGTGACACCATTTATCAATACGACCGATTATCCGGAAAAGAAGCGCTGGAACGGAAGAAAGAACTGCTCAGCTTCCGTGAAGAGCTTGTGCAGTTCTACACGAGTTTCGAGATATTACGCGTTATTTTAAGACATTACGAGGAAGAAGAAAGAGTGGGCCTTTTTGCCCGGCTTCTGTCACGGTTAATGGAGCTGGACAGGCACGACACAGGAGAGGTAATGGCAATCCTGTTCGAGGAAATGGGAACGGTATATTTGAAAGCGGGACAGTTCCTTGCGGATATGGATTTTTTCCCCGAAAAGATACGTAAAAATCTCGAACAGCTCAAATCCCGTGTCGGGCCGATGAGCCCGTCAGGGGTATTGGCCGTATTACAGGACAGGAGACCGGCCGAGATCGGTGAACGCATAGCGTCCATCGGCCCGCTTAAAGGAAGCGGTTCTCTGAGGCAGGCGCATGTAATTACCGATCACGAGGGAAGGCGAAGCATCCTGAAACTTAAAAGGCCATATGAGCTTCACAAGGTAGAGCGTGAACTGATACGGCTGGTCCGGATAATAGAAGATCTCAATCAGCATTCCGGGATAATCAAAGGTGTTACGATCCCGTCCGAGACCATCGCCGAGGTCATCGAACTTGTCAGGGAAGAGGCGCTTACCTACGAAGAAATGGAGCACCAGAGGAAGATAGGTGAATGGCTTAGGGGGACTGTGGTCGCGGGAAATACCGTGCGTGTGCCGCGTATCGAAGATGGCTCGGACAGGTTCATTGTTTTTGAGGAATATATGGATGGTGAGGAACTCGGGGAAGCATTGAAAAAGAAGGCAGGGCGGGAAGATCCGCAGTTACGGAAAGAACTTCTTACTCTCTTGCTTAAAATGATCTTTGATCACGGTTTCTATCATGCCGATCCTCATGGAGCCAATTTCATTCTGGGCGAAAAAGTCCTTTCTCTCGTGGATTTCGGCATGGCCGCAAGACTTTCCCCGGAAAACAAAGGTCACTTTTTCCGGATCTTAGGTTCATGGCTTGAACCCGGGGCGGAGAGATTCATACAGCAGCTTCTTAATATCGCTTTGAGCGAAAGCTCCCGCACCGGGCGCGATATTACCTATATCGTGCAGCAACTGAACACATTTTTCACATCTATGCGGTCAAGTAAGGCTCCCTTCTCGGACAGGATCCTGAGATTTCTCGCCCTGACGGATGATCTGGGGTTGTCTTTACCAAGGCAGATACGCCAGCTTGTGAAGACCATCGCACAGTTAGGCTTCCTGATAAAGGGGAACGAAGAGGTCATCAAGGGATGGTTCGCGCAGGAGATGATCCAGGACATGATCAAAGGTTTTACCCGGGACAGCGCACGTTATCCCCGGGCCGCGGCAGAGAAGGTCCGGGAGAGTATGGACCGGTTAGCGGGCCAGGTTATTATTCCCAAGGGCACATTGATGAAGGGTCTTCCCGAAGAGATATACGGAGGATCTGTTAAATTGACACGAAAAGTAAATGTGCCGTTGAGTGAAGGAGAAAATGTGAAGATATCCGTCGAGACTGAAGAAGGTGAGAAATCGACGCTCAGCCTGGGCCGTTCTAACGCAAAATATAAATTTCGCGTAGGAGGTGAATGGAAAACGATGAAAACTATGGTGGAAGAGATCCGCGGGCAGCAGCTTGACGGTACGACAGGTCTCATTTCCGCCGGCACTCTTACCCCCTCCGCGGCCGCGATATCGATAAGAAGCATAAGGCATAGTCCGGCAACGGATCTTTTGAACATCCTTTGGGGCGTGGAAATGGCCCTGGCCGGATCAAAAGACACAGAAGGGCTTTCCGCGCGCGTCAAGGCGGTGCGCGGCGGTCTTCTTGATCTGCACGGAGAAGTCAAAAGCTTTTCTTTAAAGGGGGTTCCCGAAGTTTCCGTAAGCGGCATGTGGGTAGCGAGATTGGAAAACTCCGGAAATGAGGTTGCGGCAATCCTTGATGAACTTGGCAGGATCGAAAACACTCCACCGGGAATACGCAAGTACCTGGAAAACGCGGCCGAAATGTTGGAGAACAGGATCAGGTTCGCCGAGGGCAGTCCCCTTATGACGGAAGAAGACATAGAAAAACTTGTAAAGGACGGTTGCCGGGAACATGCCGGCCTGGAAGAGGAACCCCTGAACAGGAATGTACGTTTTGAAGGCCCGGCCGCGCGTTTTACGATAAGGTGCGACAGAATAACCATTCTTAACGCGATCGGTAATATTGTTCATAACGCCGAAGAGGCCATGGAAGAAGACAGCCGCATTACTGTTTCGGCGAGAGAGGAAAATGGATACGCGGTAATAAGAGTGGCGAATAAGGGCCCGGCGATACCGGCCGCATTTTTGGAACTGGATGAGCATGGTGTGCAGAAGATATTCCTTCCGGGGTTCAGCGGGCATGAAGAGCCGGAAAGAGGCCTCGGGCTCGCCGAGGCTCGCCTGGCGGTAAACCAGCACGGAGGCGCTGTAAGGGCGTTGCGCGAGAACGATGAGACGGTTTTCGAGATACGACTGCCGAGAGACGCAAGTTCACTCCCTGATACGGCAATGGATAAAGACGCGGCGCTTGTGTCCGACGGCACTCCATCAGCCCTGTCATGGACAAACCTTATTTTCGGTCTGTTTTTGGGATTTATTCCGGCTTTGGGTTATGCCCTGACAGATCTTAACGCGCCCTTTCTGGCGGCCTTATCCTTCGGCGTGGTTTCGGTTTATTCCGCTTCTGTTCTATTCCATGAATTCGGGCATTGGAGAGAAAAACACGGATATGGCATCTTTACCGATATTTTCAACCCTCGTGTGATAAAAGAATTCGTCACGGACGAAAAGGCAATGAGGATAACTATGGAGGGATTGCAGGTTCCCGGCTCAAAAGGGTTCGCGGGTATAGTTTCAAGCCTCCTTTCGGCAATATTGTCTTTGGCGCTGATGAAAGCTTTTTCGGAATACGCGTTCCTGTTCGCGATCCCCGCTATGATAAACCTGTCTTTCGTTTTTTCAATGGCCGACTGGGAAGACCTTGCCGAAGACGGGGAGCGGTGGGTCAAAGAGAGGCTAAAAGCGGGAAAGTTAAATCCGCTTTCCGTTCTGCTCCGGATAGTACGCTTTCTACGGGAAGCGCCTCTCAGCTCCGAAGCCGGACAGTTTAACAAAAGGCAGGCGGATTATATACGTTTTGTATCGAGAGCGGACAAAAGCCTTGCCCGTATGAGGGATACGGTTGACCGGATAGAAAGCTCTCTCAATACTCCCTTTCCGTCCGGGGGAAAAGGAAGGGAGAGCCGCTTAAGGCAATTAAGCCGGATGCTTCAAGAGGTCTACAGGATCAGTAACAATTTTATGTCATCCGGTTCGGTGGCTAAGATCGCGTCCAAAGAGACAATTAAGAGCATTGAACGCCTTCGCGGATATATGCTTCAGTTAACCGATGAAATAAGGGTTCTGGCCGCCGATAATTTTATATTCGTCGGAAACACACAAAAGATACGCGGCCGGATAAGGAAAATACTGCGCGGTATCGACACGGCCCGCGGCGCCGTACACCGTTTTGACGATCTGATACGAAGGGGGCTTATTGAATCGTACGAGGCCGAAATGTGGATAAAACGCCGCGTTACCCCCTTCAACGTCTACGTAATATTAGGGAGACGAAGCGCGGAGCTTAATTTCATATTTGGTACAGCTCAAGAGCGCCGGGAGTTTCCGGCGCGACCGGTAACGACCGCGGCGTATGATAAGGATGGGCGCGATATAGACATCCAGATCGAACACCGCGGCACATTATGGGCCGATGTCGATGAAATAGACGAGATATTAGAGATCGAATCCGCCACAGAGCCCTTCTACGGTTTAGACAGATTTTTCATGAGAAGATTCATAAAAGATGTCTGGAAGCCGGATACTATCTGCATGGTAGTGAAGCATCAGGGTAATATCATAGGATACGCGATATATGAGATACGAGACTTTGAAATAGACATACTGGCTTTCGCGGTGGATATAGGGTACAGGCAAAAGGGCGTCGCGACAGCAATGCTCGATGAGTTGAAAAAACTTATGTCCGCCGGCGAGTATAACCGTTTATTAAAGGTTGTTCACTGTTATGACCGAAAGGCGCAGGGTTTTCTGGAAGATCGCGGATTTGGATTTTCCGGAAAATTCATGAAGATCGTATCCGGCAGGCCGAATGTTTTTATAAAAATGTCGTATGCGAGCGGGCAGAATGAAAAGGCCGTCCGGCCTCCGGGAGGCGCCGGCATGATACCGTTCGTACGGAAATGGCTCGGAGAAAAGAACGCTTTGAAATACCAGGCGTTTATCGAGCAGGCCGCGGGCTGGAGTTTAAATTTCGGGATTCTGGGTGTTCTCGGAACGGCGCCCGTTACCGCGGGAGTTGTAACATGGCTGTCTTTTCTTGCTTTGCATTATGTTATCCCGGTCAAGGGCATCAGGCCGCCGCCGCTTTACAGGTCCGCTTCGATAGCTTTGATCAATTTTACGGCCGTTACTCTTCCTCTTCTTTATCCGGTTTTTCATATTTATCCCGCGTTGACCGTGTTTGCCGCCGGCTTTGTTTTTACGACAGTTATCCATCATAAGGCGAACATGATGCTTCACGTTCCGAAAGAGAAGGGCCGCACCCCGTCCGGCTCCGATGCTCCGAATATGGATAGTGTCAACCGATTGATGAATAAGACTATCGAAAGGTTCGATATAGGAAAACAATCTATGACAGGTATAAAAGTTAACGGGATACCTCTGTACCTGGCTCGTAAAGGGGACAGCGCATGCAGATACCTGCCGACAAAAGATATAACTTTTGAAGACCTGCCTCCGGATTATGGGATAGGGCTCAGGGAACCTTCGCATCATAAAGATCCTCCTTCTGAGATCAACGTATATTTCCCCGAGGTGGACGTTTTTCTGGTAAGCGGGGTAGATAACGGACATAGAGGAGGTGTTGTCCGCTTAGGATGGCTCGAGGACGGCACGCCTGTCGCGGTTAAATCACGATATCTGGAACTTGGTCCGGAGGAGCGGGAGAAAAGGGTATCGGTACACGATTCCGATGACGCTTTTTATGTGGATAAAATGGGAATAGGCCCCGGAATATTCGGAACATGTGAAGATGATCTGGGACAATTGTGCATTGTTACGGGAATAGTTCCGGGCGATTTTCCCGAGGGAATGCCGGATTCCATAGGCATAGAGACCTACAGGGCGCTGAAAACGGCCAATGAAAGGTTAATTGAGCGCGGGCTGTCTATGGCAGCGCCCTTTGACGTTCAATATTTTGTTACCCCGGCTCCCGCCGGCAGTGATACGGGCGGTAGTATATCTTTCATAGACGCTGAAAATATCAGAAAGGCCAGGCCGGATAACAACAAACGTTATGCCGTAATACTGACGGATCTTGTGGGAAGAGCGTCCCCGGAACAGCAGAGACTTATATTGAACGAGATCTTGAAGGAGGAAAGACATCTCTTGCCGGCCATAGAAAAATGCTCGAATATGCGCGAACTTTCCTGGCTTGGGTTCAACAAAGTGGAAGAGGAAAGGTACCGTTCCCTGAACCGCTCCATAGCCGGACTGAAAAGCGCGGAGAAGGGAGCTGCTTTTCCGTCCGCCCTGTCATGGACAAACCTTATTTCCGGTCTGTTTTTGGGGTTCATGCCGGTTTTGGGATATGCCCTGACAGATCTTAACGTTCCTGTTCTGGCGGCCTTATCTTTTGGCGTTATTGCGGTCTATTCCTTTTCCGTTCTATTTCATGAATTCGGGCATTGGCGCCAGCGGCATGGTTACGGCCTTTTCTCAGATACTTTCAGACCGAGCGTTGTAAAGGAATTCATTATGGACGAAGAGGCCGTAATTGTCACCAAAGAAGGACTGCAAGTTCCGGGTTCCAAGGGGTTTCCGGGTATAGTTTCAAGCTCTTTTCTGGCTCTGGCATCCGCGGTATTCATGATAGCGCTTCCGGAATACACGCTTGTTGTTTCGAGCGCCCTTATCATAAACGCGCTGTTCGCATTTTCAAGCGGCGACTTCGACGATCTGACAAAAGAAGTTCATATTTGGATCAATGAACATTTGAACCCGCGGGAACGATCCGGCGCCGCTCCGGCTTTTGTCGCGGATACACAAATTCAGTCCGGACAAACTATGGCGGCGCGGCCGGTCGGCCGGGATCAATCCCTGGAAAACGATATAGCCCGCATCGTGGAAAGAATGGCGGACCCTTCTGAGATCATACGCGCGGTAGAGAGGGCAGGCCTTCAGTTGCTGTCCGCCGCGAAACACAGCCGTGTAAACCGGGCTATCGCCCGAAACATGCCTGATATCGCGGCGCATCTTGCCCATGAAGATATGGGCGTCAGGGTGTCCGCCCAGCAGCTTATTCGAGAGCTCGTGCTTGCAGGGGACAGCACTATCATAAAAGCGATAATCATCGCCCGCGGGACTATCATGAAAGCGGTTACCGAAGATCTCGGCTCTAAAAACAGTTATCTTCGTTTTGTCTCAAGGGATACACTGGCGGCCCTGATGTCATTGAATATGAATAGCATAACTGTATCTTTCCGCGATAATTTTTCAACTTTAGTCCGCTTTCTGGTAAGCCCGGAAACTAATATCCGCGTATTATCCAAACTCGTTATTACAGAACTTGCCAGTACCGGCAATAAGCGCATTATCCGCACGATAGCCGATAGCGGTGTATTCGGTATCCTGGTCAAAGACCTGCATAGAGAAAACGTTTCTGAGAGAATAAGTTCGGCAATGGTATTGCGGTCCTTCGCGAGCGTGAAAGACAAAATAATTTCAGGCGCACTGCGCGGCCCTGAAGTTTTTAAGGCCATGACGGATGGTTTGGCGGAAGGAGATTATCCCGCCGATATTGTTGAAGGCATGATAGATCGTTTCGAACTATTTGGCATTATCACGCGGGAGCAGGCCCGTTATGCCCGCGCTCAAATATACGCGCCTATTATACCGTCCGATATAGTGGCGAATAGCATTATCCCGCCGAAAGCCGTCAACCGTCTCTCCTCTTATTTTTTAAATCTGATGCCTTTTGCCGGGCGATATTTGGCCCGCCGGATGATAATGTTTCACGAGCGGATACACAAGGCCGCCGATGGGGCAAGGGGCAGAGCTTTCATAACGGAAACGGACGGCGGCGCAACAGGCGGTTTTTACAGGGCCATGGACGGCGAAGCTTTCAGGCATCCCGTTTTCGTCGCGCTTTCCGCGCCCGTTACGATGATATTACTCCCCACAGTTCTTGCCGCGATCGCGAGTGTTCCGGTTTCAGCCGTACTTGGGCTAATGGGGGTTGATGCCGCGCCGTTCCAGGTGACCTTACTGTCGATAACAGCATTATTTAACATCTTGTTGTTCCCACTACCCTTATCGGGAATACTTGATCTTGACCCGTTCGGCGAGCATTCGGACCTTCGCGCGGCGATACGCGCGATGCGCGGCGAGCCGATAAGCACGGTGTACACACTTTTCGGAAGAAGGGATGTTGAAGTTACGAGGGAGAACGCGGAAATTGCGCCAGCGCAAGACGAATTAAGTATTATGTCCCCGAAATTCGCCGTAACCGCCGCGGTTTTGCTTGACAGATTGGAGAATGCCGATCCGAGTGAGCGTTTGAGACTGCAGGAGGAGATCATCGCGATGGGCAAGGATGCCATTGACGACTTAGTTTATGCCGTGGGTTATCCTCCTCCGCACATGAGCGATTGCTCCTGCACCGCCTTGCAAAAGATCGCGCTGACTTTTCCAGAGGAGGTTCGATCGGCGATACACGCGGAATTAGCGAAAAGCCCGAACAATCTCAGATTAGCCGATCTATCGAATAGCATCGAAAGAGAACAAGGGAAAATAAAAGCGGAAGACGGATTAACGACACGTATCGACAAGTTCATGGAAAGGATCGAAGGCATATTGCCGGAAGCGGACAAGCTTTATGATACGCTTACCCGGTTTTACCGGTACCATCTGAATAACCTGGGTGAGCCGGACGAGGAGACGCATGTTAGTAATAACACAAAGGAGGAGGAGCGTGAGCTTCTTCAATTCTGGGCCGGCCATTTCAGTATCCCGGAGGATTACGGCGGTTATGTCGCCCTGGGAAGGCGGCAGGCGGAGCTTTACGCGATGCTTACGGCACGCAGCAGGTTCCCTGAAAGAGCGGTATTTTATCTGTCCGGTCAGGTCGACGACCTTCTCCATAGCGCGCTTTTGGTGCTTGGGGTTAGCGAAGACAGGATCAAACTTGTCGAGTCTTCGCCAAACGGTCAGATCGATTACGCGGATCTAAAGAAAAAGTTGCGGAAGAATGGGAATCTGCCCGCCGTCGTCTGCCTCAATGCCGGCAGATTCCTCGGGGCTACAGATGACCTGAAAGAGGTGAATAAGATCTTAGACGGCGAGGGCATCGCGCGCAGGCATATTCACTATACGATGTCTGCTTTGGGTATAGGGGAGTCATTTACAGATGAAACGTTCGAAATAGATTTTGAACACGGCGTTGACAGTATGACACTGCTCGTGGACCGCTTTGCGGGCTCGCCTATCCCCGGGACGATCATACTTACAAAGAAAGAATATGTATCCGCCATTTCAGGCGGACAGGAGAGAGTGGAATATGTTAACGCGAAAGATACGACCATCCCGGGTTCACGCAGCGGTCATGCCCCTCTTTATCTCTGGCTGGCGGTAAAGGTCATGGGGGCTCTGGGATTCAGGGCAAGGGCCGACCGGGCGACAAGGATCTGCCAATATATTCATAGAACGCTTAAAGACAGAGGCTATCCTTGCCGTATGAACACAAATGGCAATGTGGTGATATTTAAACAGCCATCCTACAAGCTTCGCGTCAAGTGGGAGCTTTTGTCATACGGACAGGAATCTTGTTTTGACGCAATACCATATCTGACAAAAGAAGAGGTTGCGGAATTTTTGAACGATCTCTTAAAGGAGCATGATCCAAAGCTGCCGCAGTCCGAGGTGATATCCCCGCATAGTGTCGATGCCTACGAAGAGGCCTCATACGAACCGTCCCGTGAAGTTCTCGATACTCTTAATAAACTTCAAGAACGGATGGAAGTTCTTGCGGAACGGCATCTGGGGTTCCCGGCGAATGTAAAAGGTGATGAAGACGCCTACCGCGCCCTTAAGGGCCTCTTTAAATATATACTTAGAAAAGAGGACGCGGAAGATTTTGGAAAAAAGGCGCTCTCATTTTTCAGGGAGTCATACGGCGTGGAAGAAAAGGACGTTTATAGCGGCGTGACCGCGGGGGGGACATGGGGGAATATGATAGGCATCCTGGCGGGGAGGGATCGCTTTCCCGGCGGGGTGCTTTATTACAGCGAGGATTCGCATTATTCTTTGGATAAAGTGGCGAGAGTTCTTAATGTGGAAGTGAAAAAGATACCGTCCCTGCCGAACGGCGAGATCAATTACGATAAATTGGAGGAGACAATAAACGCGAATAAGGGCCGTCCGGTCATTATGAATCTTAATATCGGCACGACCATGAAGGGCGCCATTGATGATCCCCGAAAGGTCATTGATATCCTGAAACGGAACGGCATTATCGACTATCACATTCATTGCGACGCGGCCCTGTCCGGGATCATACTGCCGTTCCTCGACGGCGCGCCTCGGATCGATCTCATAAACGACGTGCATAGTATAGCCATATCGGGGCACAAGTTTGTGGGCCTGCCGATGGCGTCAGGCGTTTTCATGGTCCGGAAGAATCACGCAAGCCGTAATCTCATGGAAATAGCTAAAGATCTCTTGGCCGTCCAGACCGGACATGTTCAATTCTATCTCTGGTACGCTGTTACGAGCAAAGGATACGAAGGGTTAAAAAAGGAAGCAGTTTCCTGCGTGGAGCGCGCGGAGTATCTGCACAGTCGGCTTCAGGAGATCGGATACCCTTCGCGGCTGAACAATTTTTCCAATACCGTGACATTTGCCAGACCGTCAGAAGCGTTGATAGATAAATGGAATCTGGCGCCGTACGGAGATTTTGCGCATATCGTTGTCATGCAAAATGTCACGAAGGAGAAGATAGACGCTTTTATCGCCGATCTCGTAAGATCCCGGGACGGGATCAAGTTACAGCCATTGTCCGGCCCGGATAGCTTACGGGGCGTGGGCGCGGCGGCGAACGGCGAGAGATTTTCGCGGAAAGAGTGGAATGGATACAAGGCCCGATTGAACGAACTATGCGAAAAATCGGGTATCGCGCCTCTTGACGACGCCGGCCTTCGCGTGCTCATGGAAAACCTGATGCGGGATAAAGAGATGAGCATCAGCGAATTTATTGCTTCTCTTTCCGGAAAGACAGCTGATGAGATAAGAACGGCGATCGCAGAAGCGCTCGGCCAACTTCACACGCCCGTGCCAGTACAAGATAAACTAAGTATTGTGTCTTCTGGATCTGCACCTGGGGAGGCGAATGAGAAAATAGAAGAGATAGAAGCATTGTTGAACGAGATCTTAGAAAATACATCTGAACAAGAAATGGATCGCATATCGGAAGCCCTGATAAGTTCTGTAAGGAGCATTAATAACAGTGTAGATATGGAGCTGGATATAGGGCGAGAAACAGGAAGCATAAAGCTAATGGTAGAAGGCAGACCTTATGTGGATGATAGTGTAAGTGTTCTTCCAGGGGGAACAAGGAAAGGAATTGTGTTTTCACGAATTGGCAACGAGGGGGAATATGCGACATTGATCTCAACTGATTCTCCTGACGCTTTTGCGATGATCATGTCTAATCTTATAGTCAATACTAAACGAATGACGGCTACGCCTTCCGAGGGAACAGATCACGTTACGATCGAAATCAGTTTTTTTGGCGCCAATTCAAAACCAAATGTTATTACCGTAATGCCGCGAATTTCTGATACCAAAGCTTTGATAGCGATATTGACAACGGGCATTGCCTTAATAGGCGCAGATCGGCTTTTTAAATGGCATCATGAGCAGATACCCGAAGATATAGGACCCGGTCATCCGGCGGATCCTTTTTTAAAGCAGCTTGATCTCGGCTATCGAAACGAAGCAGCCATAGCGGCGCTTAAAGATATGCTTCGTGAAGATAGTGGTGTTATGCGGTATTTAATGAAAGATATTCCATACTCAAGATTGCCAATGACGATAAAGAATGCAGGTTTGCCGGCATTGGCAGAGATCCTCGCGGGCTGCTTTTCGGAGAATGATCAATGGATGGTCGCCGCCTCATGGCTTGAACATATAGCGCCACAGATAAGGTGTGATCCGGCGAGATTCGGGTTTGAATATTATGCGATGGAATTATTAAGGAAAGCCCCGGTTATTCCGGCTGACGCGATAAGCTCTGTGCGTGTTCTTATCATGAGAGAAAGAAGAGAGTGGTTTCATCCCGACGGAGAGAACCCTCTGGAACAACCGGTTCATAGTTTCTTTAAAATTCTTCCTGAAAAACTTCCTATGCAGGTGGATCAGCGTAAAGCGGTTTTTGATGTATTGGAAGATCTATATCAGGACAAGGACTTGCCTGAAAGAGTTCGTGGCTATGCAAAGGATACATTAGAAACTTTGCGAGAGACAGAAGGATTAGATCGGCTGCATGGTGATAGCCGGGTAGCCGCGCCCGGCCCGGATAGCGTATCGGGCGTGGGAGCGGCGGCAAGCGGCGAGAGCTTTTCGCGGGAAGAGTGGGATGGATACAAGGCCCGATTGAACGAACTATGCGAAAAATCGGGTATCGCGCCTCTTGACGACGCCGGCCTTCGCGCGCTCATGGAAAACCTGATGCGGGATAAAGAGATGAGCATCAGCGAATTCATTGCTTCTCTTTCCGGAAAGACCGCTGATGAGACAAGAATGGCGATCGCAGAAGCGCTCGCCCAACCACATTCGACCTCGCCAGCGGAAGACGAATCAAGTATTGTGTTCCCGAAATTTATGTTCGATACGGCAACCACAGCTGTCGCGGGAGGTGTGTTTGCCTCCGCAGTGTCTCTCCTTATTTTTTCCATAAGCCTTTCCGCTTTAGCCGCTCTTTCCGGGTTTTTCTTTTTACTTCCGCTGTCTTTTATTCTTTCCCTGGGATCAACTCTTGCCGCGTTGGTTCTGCCGCACTGGGGGGTGAACTATTCAAAAAAAGATAGTTCCCTCGATAGCGGCGGCCAGACCCATATTGTACCCCCGGATCTTGACGCCAGACATGGGTCAATAGCTAACGCTTTCTTGTTCGTTTTGGCGGTTATTTCCGGCTCGATGATAAGTTTCTTTATTTCCAGGAGTTTTACCGTGTCGTTCATTACGGGGTCTTTGATATTCATTCTGGGGATAATGCTGTTTTCCGACATTCCTGTTAGCGTGGGAAAGGCATTAGAGAGGCGCAGGCACGCCAGACAAAGAGCGCAAATAAAGCTGCTTCGATCAGACCGGCAGTCGCGGCTTTTGGAAAACAAAGGCCGCCTGCGCGATAGATTGGAAGAATTAAGAAAGGATCCGCCCCTGGATAAGGGATCGCTTGAAACAAGCCTCGAAGCTATTCTAAGTGAAGACCCGGCTTATGCCAATACCCCCGGCGCCAGAAAGACGGTTAAAAGGATAAGAATGCGCGCTGACAGGCTGCGTGAGGAGAGGCAGCGGCGGCTGGCGCGGGAGGCGGCTGCCAGAATAAAGGAGGATGACCGCCGAAGAGAAAGAGAGGCGCGAGAAGCCTGGTTCCGGCAAAGGAAGCAAGAAGAGGCTCAGAAACGCCAGGAAAAAAGGTTGAGGCGGCAGAAAAATGGTGAGAAGAAGAGACTGCAGCAGCAAAGAGAAAGATTGGATGATATCGACCGGCGCTTAGCGCTTATAGGGGAAAAACTTAAAGAGAGGGAAGACTCGGAGAAAAAGGCGCAAAAAGAAAGGGCTGCTGTCGAGGAGAGGATAGGCCAGGCAAGAGAAATAATAGAAGGCGTGGCGGTTTTCGAAAATGACATACCCGTGTTAGGGCTTAAAGATTGCGGCGAATTACTCGATATGTTAGAGGGTTTGACTTGGCCTGATCTGTTCGGAGAATTAAGGGAAAAGGCCGACTCGTTAAAAAAAATGATCCTTGAAAGAATAAACGAGATAAAACACGGGCAGGAGGTTTTGGCGGAAAAGGAAAGGGGGAAAGATCGGGAAGCATCGGAAAGAGAGCGGGACGACCTCTTGCGGCGGTTGCCGCCTGAGATGGAAAAACTTGCGCGCCCTGTGCTTGCCGCGCCTACTCTCAGAGCGGCTAAAAACCTGGCTAAGAAAAGCGGGGCTCTAAGAGCTTTGGAACGCCGCTTAGGAGGCCGGTTGGCCCCGAGAGAACGCCGGGCCATTGAGGAGGTTATTGAAATAATCAGAAGTTTTGATAGTAAATCCGGGGATACAATACCTGTTCTGACCTCGCCGCCTGCGGAAGGCGGATCAGGCATTGTGTCCCCTGGTTTGGACGTCGCATCCCCGGGGACAGGTTCTTCGCATCAGGTTAAAGAACCGGGCCAGCATGATGAAACACATGACAAATTCAACGCCAATTTGAAAAAGAGGCTGCATTACCACGGATTAACTGAAACAAATCAGGCCAGGATCGAGCGTGTAATTATGGAAGATCCTGAAATACAGTTGATGCTCAGGGATCATGTTCCGGAAACAAGACATTTGTTAATTGCCAAAGGACTTAGTTTAGACACCTACGCTGATCTATTGCGGAACATAACCCGCGCAGATGGGCCCGGAATTGGCTCAGATAAGCAGAAATACGGGATAACGATTCCCGGCGTGCCCGAGGACAGTATAGTCATCCATGTAGGGAATTTATTTATGCTCAGCAATTTTTCGTTTGCCGATCCGTCACGGGACATATTTGATTTTATATTCAGGTTAGCCTTGAGGCACGAACTCGGTGAAGCATGTTCCAATTTATTGAATGATGAAAGGCGGGGGATAAAAACAGCTTTAACTGCTCCGGAAGAATTTGCCCGGATAGTGGAACTTGATGAAGCAAATAAAATGGATCGTGTCTTAGACATATTCCACATGCTTACTGACGCGGGTGCTTTAGGCTGGCAGTTAAAAATTGGTTGCCGGGAGAGCGCGCTTCATTACGCGGAATATCTGGTAACAAATGCGGATCCCCATGAAGTGGGGGAAAACGCCAAAAGAAAAACAGCGTTCACGTATCTTCTGTATTTCCTCGCGGCAGTTAGGCCGTTTGAATTAAATGGAGATCCGGATGAGGCGCGTTTTAGAAAAAAGATAGAAGAACTTTTCACGGGGCATGAGCGCTCAATTTTAACTGTTCGGGATTTGGCCAAAGTCCGCGACATATGTACCGGATTAATTACGGATGATATGCTCCGTGAGGGTACTTGGATAGATCACTTTAGCGAAATCGTCAAAACAGTTAATTTAAGGCTGGATGAGGCCTTTCCATCATTGGCCGGACCGGATAGCGTACGCGGCGTCGGCGCGGCGGCGATCGGCGAGAGATTTTCGCGGGAAGAGTGGGATGGATACAAGGCCAGATTGAAAGAACTATGCGAAAAATCGGGTATCGCACCTCTTGATGATGCCGGGCTTCGCGCGCTCATGGAAAACCTTATGCGGGATAAAGAGATGAGCATCAGCGAATTTATTGATTCTCTTTCCGGAAAGACAGCTGATGAGATAAGAACGGCGATCGCAGAAGCGCTCGGCCAATCCCATTCGACCGCGCCAGCGGAAGATAAATCAAGTATTGTGTCTCTGGAATTTCCGGCAGTGTCGGAAGGCAAAGAGGGCGTCCCCTTTAAAGACCTTGTGGGCGATAGGCCAGTGGTATACACGAGAACCAATAGGTTTACTACCGCCGATGTTATTTATGAACTTAGTAGAGCTATACCGTTAACAGAGTTTAATAATATTCTCATGGTAGGCGCAAGGCCGGAGGAATTGGATGCTTTATCTAAGATTAACACACGCGCAAGTATCACCGTCATAGATATCGATAACGAGCAGTTGCAGAAATTAAACCAATATGGAATAGATAATCCTGCCGTTGCGGAAAGGGTTACGCTTTATCGCGCTGACGCCTCACATTTAGATGCCGCTATTTTTCAGAATGGCGAGTATGATTTTGTCTATACTGGTGGTCTCGATGAGAGCGCTTACCGCGAAAGCGTGGCAGACGTGATGGTGACTGACAATGCCCGACAGATGTTGCCCCTTATATTAAAAGAGGAGACGAGAGTCCTCAAGCCAGGCGGTTATTTATTTCATTTTCTCAGCGAGCCTTATATGCATATTAGAGACGCAGGGCTTAGCCAAACACTTGAAAACATCGTTTTTCGCGGGTCAAGGCTTAGCCTATTCCGAAAAAGATCATCTTCGGTTGATGCCGACACGGCAGCCCCCCCCATCATACCCCGGGACGGGATCAAGTTACAGCCGGGGACAAGTGCAAGTTCAGAGCCAGAACCGTCCCCGGAAGGCACATCAGAAGGCACAGAAGGTACTTTATCGACAGAATTACAAAAACCCACCGACCGAAACGGTCTCACATCTACCGAAGTACTTGCTGTAACCGCAGTTGTTGTATTAGGTGTTTACTGGTACCCGGCAATAATATCCTTCCTCCGGGGGATCAACTGGACACAAGTTATAGAAGTTGTAACGGTTTCTCTTGGGGTTGTGGGCATGGTGAAGTTTGGCGAATCTGAAAAACCCGAGCATTCCGATAGTGTCGAACGACCTAAAAGACGTACGGGTGGAAAAGAAAGTAAGTGGGATATATTCGATAGATTTGTACGGAAATTAAACACAGTAGATTATGAAATATTAAAAAAGGCTGAAGAAGCCACAAGTATAAAAGAGAAAAGAAAAATACTATCCGAAATCGGAATAGAGGAGGCTGATGATGTAGACGCTAAATATCTTGTTAGTGCTATTGCAAAAGCATTCAAAAATATAGACCCAGACTCTGAAATGCTAAAAAAACCTATTGCATGGACAGATCTTCTGAGTTATGGAGGTGTAGGACGTTTTCTCATATGTTACAAGGAAGAAAGCGTGGAAGACGGTTTAGTTGTTAAGATACCTAATAGCGCAGAGTCTTTGAGGAATGTGGATATTTTGTCATTGAACGGCGCAAAAGTTGCTATGAAAAGACTCGGGGGTGGATTAGCAGCCGAATGCATAATCGTAGATACCAGAGATACAGATAAAAAACCTTTTATTTTCTATACGGAAGAAAGGGGGCGCGTTGAATCAGAAGTAACCATTGTACAAGAAAAGGTTTTACCATTGGTAGATTACCTAAAGCGGTTAGCACGTAAAGACGATAGCGAAGGAAACATTGATCAAGCCATGGGGTATGTGGATAGATTTAAAGAACTTGTTATTGCTATGTATAAGAGAGGCGTGATCGACATAGATACGTTCAATATAGTAGGTAACTACGGAATAAAGAAATCAGATAACAGTCTCGTTGTTTTTGATCTTGGGGACCTCACTGATTCTCCGGAGGATGCCAGAGAGTTTGTTGAGAATCTAGATTATTATAACGAACTAATTTATGAAAGTTTTACAGAGGTAGATGGCGATATTCTAGATGAGCGTATTGCAGAGCACTTCAGGGAGAATCAATTTCTCAGAGAGGACTTTATTCAAGACGGCAAGGATCTGTTCGGTTCTGAGTATGATCAGAAAAAGTGTGTTATGAGCTTCCCGTACACGGAAGACGATGCGCGGGGATTTTTTGTTGGAGTAAAATTAAATGGCAGGGAAGAGAGTTTCGTCGCGTCAGAAACGGAAAAACCCAGAGCACACTCCGACAGACACGCCCTTACGCTTACTGAAATGTTAGCAGTGACCGTAATAGCTTTTTCCATATGTGCATTGTATATCTTTTATTCTCCGGCTATATTAGCATTCCTCCAGGGGATCAACTGGACACAAGTTATTAGTATTGGAGCGCTTTTACTTGGGGTTGTGGGGGTGGCAAAGCTTAAAGATGATGGCGGGGAGGAAAAGAAAGGCCCGGAAGAGAAATTAAGTATTGTGTTCCCGAAGTTGGCCTCGGATCCGGAGCTCGCCGGCGCCTGGGAATATATCGTCCGGCAACTATACATGATGATACACGATACGGATGAGGAACCCGGCCGAAACGAACTTTCACGGTGGATTACGGCTCAGGACCGGAAGGCTGACCGGAAAAAGTTCCCCACAAGAGACAAAGTCAAAGGCAGGCTCAAGGAAGCTATACACATGGTCGGGGGGCTCGATATGGTAAAGGCATGGCTTGGTTATAGCCAGAACAGATATGATGGAGCCCTTATAACCAGGTTCTACCCGCTCTTAACTTCCGCGGATGCCGAAAAAGAAGCTGTACGCTTTATGGAAGGCAGGTTTTATGAGGATCTGCACCGATTGAAGGATTATTGTGAACAGGTTAACATCAAGCTTCCGGACGAACTTAACGGCAGGATAAATAAGCGCATTGAGGAAAAAAGAAGCATCGATAATGAACTTATGCTTTACGGGATGCTCAGGGCGCAGAAAGCGAGAGAGGAATATTTCAAACTATCCGACAAGCGCATGTTCGAATTGATGAAGGAAGACACGTATGCCGGCCTTATGACCATACTCGAATGGATAGCGGAAAAGGATCGCACCATTGACCAGGGCGAGGTCTTACCGCGTCTTACGACCGCCGTAAACAGGTTGTACTGGCTGTTCGAGAACGACCGGGCTCGGCTAAGAGATGAACTTGAGGAGCTGAATAAGATACGGTTTGATACCCGGGTTTCCGAAATTATTTCCTTATTCCGCAGGACGGATATAGGGGGAAGGATCATGGGTTCGCTCGGGATCGAACCGCAATCTTCAATAAATGAACCCGATCTTTATAGTCTGGGGCTTAGCCCTCGTCAACTGGCCGAATGGGCTAAAGAAAAGGCCGGTGTTGACGAAAAACCCAAGCCGAAAAACCGCGGCTTGTTTGGTAGATTCGGGAAATTAATGATATTCATGGCCGTTACGCCGCTTTTCTATCATCTTTTTGGGGCTGGAGGGACACTCTTCGGCGAGCGCGCTTTTTGGCCGGCGGCGATGACCGCCACGGCCGCGCTCGGCATGGTCATGCAGGCGGATGGGCGAGTAAGATCCGACAACCTTGTCCGGAAAGAAGACAAGAAACTCACTCTTGTTGTAAGCATGAGCGGTAACGGGGAGGCTTTTGATCTGGCGGCATCACGTATGCATTTCGCCGTGATATGGTTTTACTGGCGTTTCATACGGCGGTATAGCCTGGATGTCAGAATGAACGCCACGGGAGAGGTTTTGCAAGAAGTGCTTATGGACCCTGAGATCAAAAAAGTGGCTGTGGCCGGACACGGCAGCTGGAGCCGATGGCAGGACGCCCGAGGTAAAGCGGTAAGCGAGAGTGAGGTTAAAGAGTGGATGAGAGCGGCCCCGGCGAAAAAAGAATTATTCATGACATATGTTTGTAGCGATTACGCGCAGAGCCGAAGCGATAAAGATATAAAGGACAGGTTCGGCTTCTCCGCGGTAGATGACCCTATGCTTCAACTGCGCGGGACAACCGAGTCGGACCTGGTAGGGAATATCCTTAAGCCCGGCCTCTTTACAATGAAGCAGCTGGAGGAGCGCCGCGGGTTCTGGGTGAATTTTGTCGCCGGAGGGATATACAAAAGTATATTGGCATTATTGGCGATAGTGCCTGTTACTGTTCTCGGCGTTCATATAGCCGGGTTCA
The DNA here is from genome assembly GCA_041667545.1 of Candidatus Omnitrophota bacterium. GTDB lineage: Bacteria > Omnitrophota > Gorgyraeia > Tantalellales > Tantalellaceae > SLID01. Next base: position 26,859 of record JBAYES010000009.1, read on the forward strand.
TGGTTTTTGGAAATATGGGGATCTTCTGGACCCTGGCGGGCGGAGCTATCGGTGTGGCTTTGTGGTTTAGAATAGATCTATACCAGCGCATACAACGGGAAATAGCTTTGGCGCGGACGGCGGATGCGGGCCGTATTACCGGGGCCGTCGAAAAGATCCCGGCTCATCGAACGCTTAGTTCCGTTCCGGCCTTAGCGCTGTTTGCGGGTATTGCCGCGGCTATCGTTCTGTCAGCCTTATATGGATCGGTTCTGATCGGACCCTCGGAATTTCTGCGGACTTATCTTTATTACGCCGGCGCGGCTTTGCCATGGCTCGGTCAATTCCCGGCGATCGGCGGGTTCGGAGTAATTGGAATGTCCGCGGCGGGACGCATAGAGGAATCCGATAATATATCTGAGATAATCCCCGATGTTAAGAGCGGAACAGGACCGGCCGCGAGAGTTAAAAAACACAAAAAGGGCCCGTATAGTCCGGATAACATAGTTGAGCGGTTCAAAAAGGACGGCACCGTAGAATGGAGCCGGATAGAAGATGATGTTTTCTGGGAGGTAATTGAAAGCCTTCTTCTTGAAGTGGCGCGTCAGAACGGTATCCGCATTGAAGAGCTCAGAGCCGGCGATATTACGCGGGAACGGTTTCTGTGTAACGACGGAAAACAACATTCCCTGATGGGCCTCGTAAGGCATCTGGAGAGAACACGTGATATAGGCATGGCCGACATTCTTGGAGAGATATCGCTTAATACCGCGGCGGAATTTTGGGCGAAAGAAGATTGGGAAGAAGTGGCGGAGATGATCCCGGTAGAGGGCCTTTATGCGAGGGAAGCGGACAATTTAAGGGAAAGGGTACTGGCTTATTTCTGTGAACCCGGATATATAATGCCGCCGGAAATTCAGGCGCGGCTGAGCCGGCTTATAGACAACGGCAAGGGCAATCGCGCCGCTCACACCGTTCTTGTAATGGCATATATCCCTTTCATGATGAACGAATATATTGTGAAACGTCCCAATCACAGCAAATTCGGGCTTGAAGGATGGAGCGGTAAACACAGCCTTCAGGGCGGCGATCTTGAGGAAAAACTGCATAAACAACTGGACAGGGCCGCGGTGTTTTTTGACGGAGAAGAAGGTAATCTTTTTGTCAGTTTGCTGTACGGCATGTTCGACCCTGTTCTTAAAAGGTACGCGGAAAATATCCAGAGGCAGCGCCATATAAGTATTTATGACAGGGAAGACGGGCTCAGCATAGGCGAAAAGCTGGAAAGCAGGGATCTCGCGGAACTGCCGGATAAGGAGGCAGAAACTTTAACGGTTATTGACGCCGCGCTCAGAGGCCTGGGGTATGAGGATAGGCCCGGAAAAGGCGAGAGAACGATCAAGTCCGGGATCGGTAAAAATACGATAAGGCGGGGAATAATAAAAGAAGCTCTTGACGCCGAGATAACTAATGAGACTACATACGAAGAGATAGGCGCAAGGTATGGCATGACCAAGCAAGGGGTCAGTTCCCTTGTCTTGAACGCCAAGCGCCGATTGGGGAGGCACAAGGATCGGATAGACGCCGCTTTGGAAGGGACGATCACCCCGGAGACGCTCAGGGAAGAGATACGGGAGAAAGAATCCGAAATAAAACGCTCATCGCGGAAGAAAAAAGGGGCCGGCATGATACCGCTGCTTACCGGCATTTTAAGACGTTCCGAAGAACGGCCGATATTACGAAAGTTCGGGCTTACGGCGTCGAATCAGGGCATCATAGAGCAGATCTTGGGCGGAGCCGTTAATGCGGGTCTGTCTTTTATTCCAGGGCTTGGCATTTTCTGGGCGGGTGTAATTACCTGGCTCGGATTTTTCATGTTACATTTTATTCCGGCAAGAGACATGCCTCGTCCGCCTCCGGGTATCATTAAAGGCGCGGCTTTCATGGGTATGATGAATTTTATTGTTCTCTTCGGCCTCTTGTCCCTCTCCTTTAATGTGCCGGTATTCGGCCTGCAAGCCGCGGTATTTACCGCCGTTACATACATACACCATAGAATGGTCTTACGCTATCTTGCCTCGGAAGAGCTGGATAAAGCGGTGGCCGCCTGCGCAAAGCTTCTTCCCGCCGGCACAGAAAACGCCGAAACCGCAATAAGGGAAGCTCTGGTTGAAAATATTGATCTCTATACTCATTGCGTCAGAGAAGGCCTGCCGCTCACTCTCATACTGGACCCGTCAAGACCGCTTATATCCAGGAATTACAAGGGGCGTATACCCTTCAGGGTAGCTGTTACGGTGTTTGCCGACGGCTCATATGTTGTTACGTCGGTTAACAGCTGTTCCGGCAACCCCGAAACTACCGTCGCCAAGGGCGGCTCAAGATGGTACCAGTTCGACAGCCGGGCAAAATTTGACGCCAAGAAAACCGAGATCCTTGACGAATCAGGCCGGCTTGCCGAGGCAATGGGCGACAAGAACCCGTTATGGGACGTATTTTTCGACGGAGGGAAAACAGTTCTTTTGGCCGCGCCGGGCGCCGGGAAAGAAAAAATAATAAGGCAATGGACGGCTTCGTCGGTAGCCGCGGGCATGCTATGCGGCCTCTATATCGCCGGCCCGGATGTTGGAATGGCCGAAGAACAGATGACATGGCTGCAGAATGAAGCGGAAAGGAGTTTCAGGCAGGCATTTGTGCGAAGGCGCATGCTTAAGGAGCTTGGTAAGACTTCTATACTTGCTACCACAAGCAGGTCTGAGGCAATGGGCAGCTTCCCGCATTTCCAATGGATGGTAACAAGCCTCGGGGTTGTAACATCGCTTGAAGCGGTCGTTTCCGACGTCGAGGTGTTGAGACATCACGGTATTGAGATAGATAAGATCAAAAAAACGGCGATAATTCAGGGTTTCGGCGACGTGGGGAGCGGTGTGATCGAGCTGCTTCTCTCGGAATATGCCGGGCTCGGCTTTACAATAACGGGGGTATCGGACAAATTCGGAGCGGTCTATTCGGCCGAAGGTCTCGACCACGCCGAGCTTAGGAGGCTCAGAGAAGTTCTTGAGCGCCGCGGCGGCGTTGATCTTGTCCGGGATTATGCCGGAGAGAATGTTGAAAGACGCTCTGACCCCGATTCTATCCTCTACGAGGATTGCCTTGTATTGGTGCCGGCCGCTTTATCGAATGTTTTCACCTCGGAAAAGAACAATATCGGAAAGCTCAGAGCCAGGATCGTGGTCGAAGGCGCCAACAATACATTCGAGCGCGGTTTCGAGGATATACTTCATCAAAGAGGCATCCTGTATATACCCGGGCCGATAGCTAACGGGGGAGGGATATATACTTCCACCGAAGAGGTTATACATTACTTTATGGAGGAGTTGAACGGCGTAAAGCGCCATGTACTCGATGCCGTGGCCGATTATGGCTCTTCCGTTACAAAATCCATACTTGCCATATACAGATCCGATCCTTCCAAACATCCATACAGGATAATGCGGGAAGTATCAACGCGCATCAGGGATAAAAAGAAAGAATTGCTCGAAAAGGGGCGGCAAGATCCCGTTGTGGCGCGAAGAATGGACGTTTATGTGGCGCGGGGACTGCCCGAAAAATACGCGCTTGCGATAGCGGCATCAGAGATCGCTCACGACATGGTCTATTACGGAACGGTTGACGCGGCCGCTCTGCTTGACGGGCTCGACAGTATGAGTCCGGACGAAATGGCGACGGCCATATTTGACCTGGGCCGGATAGTCTCTTTCAGGGAAGCGCTCGACAGCGGTCTGAGAAGCCGAGCCATCGAGAGAATGATAGCTATACTCCGGGCAGACTCGCCAGTTATGGCCAGGCGCGCCGCCGCCGAAGCGCTTTCGTATCTTTGCGAAGGTCAGACGGAAGCGGAGGTCGCTAATGTAATTTCCATATTGGAAGAAGCGGGCAGGGAGGATTCGGGTGTCGGTACCTGGGCCGTCTGGTCGAGCGATAAGCTTTTGGCGTCTATGCGGCAGGCGAGGGGAAGACAGGAGTTTGCGATCAAGAAAGAGAAGCGTGCCCGCTCCGCGGGTCTTGCCGGATTTTGGGCGCGCCTTTTCCGGCGCGGCGCCGGCTTTGCCGGATCGGACGTGATAGACGCGATACAGTTACGCCATAAAAAAGCGTATGACAAAATAAGAATGGGACGTCCCGAGTTATGGGATGAAGAGAACGAACGTTATATTTATACCCAGACCGACAGAAGATATGCCACGAAAATAATAAGACGGCTCATTAAACAAGGGTATTTAAAACCTGGAAAGTCATTTGCAGACCTTGGAAGCGGAGATGGGTACATGGTGCATATGGTCAGCGCCATGGCGCCGGGGGCGGATGTTACCGGCTTTGAGAACGATCCCGGGGTAATGGCCGAGGCCATGGCCGCGACCGAGGATCTTAAAGAAATGGAGATTGCGGGCGGGAAAGGCGCTATTGACGCGTCAAGGATACACTGGATCAATGCCGATTATATGGAGCGGGACCTCGGCGCGTTCGATATATTGTACTTATATCCCCCCATGGCGGCTCCCCCCGGGGGAAAAGCCGTTCATTACGGAAAATACGTCGGCAATCTTGTTTCGCTCATAGATTTCGGGAAAATAATAGATAAAATGAAACCCGGCGCTATATTTGTGCTTCACGGCGGCCCGGACGCCGAACTTGTGAGGGGCCGTACAGATGTCAGGATATTGCCGGGCATAGACGCTTATCAGAAAACAGGACGAAAAACAAAATTCCCGGACAGCAGAAGATACGCCACCGGATACGGAAGTGACGAGGACACACCCAGAGGCGCTGCCGCTCCGTCCGGCCGGGCGCCCGGAGCCGGCGCGGAAGAGGTAAAGCTTTCTCCCGGCGAGAGGGATCGGGAGCATCCCATAGCCCGCATAACATTGAAGAACGATGAATTACAAGAACTTCTTTCCGGTCCTTACGATGAAAGTAAATACAGCGCCGCCACCGCGGCGCGCGATACTATCGAAAAAAGATTAAAAAACTTAATGCGCGCTGAAGGTGTATTTGAAAGCTTTGCCCGGGCGATCGATGAAGCGCTTGGTCTCTATGGAGGTATTTCCGGGGAAGATAAAGGGGAGATCATAAGGCGGTTGGAGAACGCTTTTCCGGAGGCCATGGAGAATTCGATAGATTCGTATTTGCAGTTTTCGGGGGTGAACCGTCTCGAGGACCTGGCATTAAAAGCAGTCGGAGAAGAAGATCTTATTTTTGAATGGTTTGTCTTTTTTAACGAAGAAGACGATCAGCTTGTTATATGGCTCGCTTCTAACGGCTGGCCGTACCGGGATAGTAGGGGACGTGAGAACTGGCTGGAGAAACGCCGGGTAAGGCAGGATGGAGGATTTCGTATAGGAGGATGTAATGAAGGATTGAACGCGATCGAAAGAAATCTTTTTTACCCGTCCAATTTACTGGATTTGAACACGAACATGTTTGACGTTCCCGCTTCCGCTCTTTTCGGAAGGGAAGGCGCGATATTGGAGATCCTTATCCCGGTATCCGCGAAAGGACCGATGAAGCCCGGGCATGAGACGCAAATAGCAACTCCCGGAAAACCCTTACCGCCGGATGGTTCTTTAACCACGTCGGAAAGATATGACATCCTGTTCGGCATGCCGGAAAAGTTGTTAGACAGAATTGGGCCGGACGCTGCAGAGAGGCTGGGGGCGAAGTACGGAATCCGCATAGTGGAAGTTTCGGGATCGAAGGATGAGATGCTCGAGGAAATGAACAGGAAGATGGGCAGAAAAAGCGCCGGGGCGCTCCTGGATATAAACGAAGAGATATCTTTGGATGAACTTGAGGGCATTGTTGAAGATTTCACGAAAAGGTTCAGGCACGATCTTGAGAGATTGCTTCGCCCGAGCGGAGAAGACCGGGATCTTTTGGAAGATCCGGCGGCGTTGAGAGAGGAATTGGCGAATATGAACGATCGCGCGGGGATAGCCCAGATCCTTCTCCAAAGACTGCCCGATACCAGGCCTTACGGCCTTTCCGAAAAGAGCCTTTACGATATGCGGATGGAAGACGTTTTTGAGCGCAACCATGTAAAGTACTCCGGGCTTTCCGGGAAAACGCCGGAGCATGTAAGAAATCTTCGTGACCGTAAAATGAAGGGATATACCGTGAACGTCGTTGATGCCGCGGGAGATCTCAAACTTCTGGCCGACTCCATAAGTCAAAGACGCTACGAAATGAAGATAACGGACGATTCGGACGATCCCGTCAAAGACGTGGTCGTGGTCTGTAACGACAGTATAAAGGACGATGCCGGATATTATCTTTCCGCGACTGGCCTTGGCGGTATTATTCCGTCAGGCAGGGTGCTTTTTATAGATGAGGCGGAGAAGAGTATAACACTCCGGCAACTTTTTGACAGGCTGGGAGAGATAGCGGGAGAAGACGAACTCGGTAATTGCCGCATTGCCGTCGGAGATAAAGCGGGCATAGTGGATATTACCGGCCCGGAAGCCGGGGATATACTGGACGAAATGCGGGAACACCCGAGAAGCATGATAAAGATGGAAAAAGGCCTCGCCAGCCAGCTGTATAGGATGGTCATAGAGATAATGGCAAGAGAGGACCGCGCCCCCAGACCCTACGACGGCGCGTTTAAAATATTGAAAAAGGGTCTCAATCTATTCCTATATATACCCGAAGTTGAGCCGTACGACCTTGACGAGATCCGCAGGTACGAAGAAGCGATAAGAAAGATACTTATCGCGGCATAACTCGCTTAAAGGGGACGTAACATTTCAGCCTTCCGCAGTAAATTCCCGCACCGTCGTCACGAGGAGCCCCCGAAGGGCTTCACCCGTCTTCGCGGGGTTCGCGACGACGAGCGTGAAGACGCTACATTTCCGAGAATAACTGAAATGTTACGAATAAAGTAGCTTGTCCCCTTTAAGTAGTTAAGATTATAAAAATCTAAATAAACCGGATTTTATGTTATAATTACGGTGCAATTATTTAGCATATAAGTCAGACAGGGATTTTCTGATTTAAAGTCAGACATAGCAATGGATAAATGGGATTATATAGTGCTCTTCTTATTTTAACGTGGTGGCGGAAGCACCATTTAAAGGAGGCGTTATGAAATACCGAACAAGGCATATCATTGTGAGGTTGTTAATTGCCGCAACCATAGCAGTTTTTTCAGTCAGCTCCGCCGATCCTGTTGTCCTTACCGATAATTTTCCGGAATTTTCCACACTTGCCGTGCCTTCTTTTCATCAAAAAGGTATTCCTTTAGATGCCGAAAGACTACAGCGGGACAATGTTCATTTTGAAAAACAGTTAATGATGGTCTCGTTTGCTATAGCAGACCATTTTATAAGAGAAAAAAAAGATATAAGGACGCTTCCGCGGAGTGTGCGTGACAATTTACGGAACATTCCCTGGGCTCTCAAATTTATCCGCGATCACAAAATAGATCTGGAGGCGAGCTCTTATGAACAAAGCGATTACGGGGTAAGATTTGAAGATGGAGTTGTGTCCATTAGATATTCAAAAGCCGGCCGGCTTCGCGAAATGCAGGTATGCGCTTTAGGGACTATAGATCCCGGCGATGGGGCATGGAGATCGACCGACCGTTTTGCAGTTAAAGACATCGAAGTGGATCCGGGAGCGTACGATGCCGGCGACGGAAGATCGAACGATCAGAAAACCGTACAACTTTCTTTTTCAATACTCGGCGCTGATCCCTCCCAACTTGAGTCCGAAGTTGATAAGATTATAGCCTGCGGGCTGGATTCCTTGCATGTCGATTATTTCGACGGGGCGTCCACCTTTGGCGATCGGGTAGATCCCAGTGGATCAATAAGGAAGATTTCTGACAGATCCATACCCATTTATGTGCATCTCTGGGCCAATGAACCTGGCAAGGCGCTCATAGACAAATTGATCGATGCGGGCCTTAAAGGCGGCCGCGACAAGATAATCCTTTCTTACGAATCTTTCTCAGATATAACCGATCTTATAGCCTTGGTTCTCTACATCAAACAGAGAGATCTTAATGTAGGGCTTTCACTTAATCCCGGTACCGATATATCGGTCCTGGACCGGCTTTGGAACTGTTTTGACAATAAGATGAAAACAGTGGTTGTTATGGGCGTCGTTCCCGGGCCGGCCGGACAGCAGTCCTTTATTCCCGAGACATTGGATAAAATACGCTCACTCAGGAAGATGATCGTGTCTAAAAATAAAGATATTGAAATAGAGGCTGACGGAGGGATAAACGCAAAAACATACAAGGATCTTCTTATCGCCGGAGCGGACACTTTATCTTGCAGGTCATTGTATCTCAAATCCTCGAACCTGAAAGAACGTGCCAGATCTATAAAAGAATATGCGGCCGCTCTTGTCAGTATCCGGGAGCGCGGCGAAATTGTTGATATATTAGAGAGTTTTTCTTTTTCCGTCGTAGCGGTGGTTGAGAGTGAAGGGGAACTGTTTGTAAGAAAACAGGCGCTTTTTTCCGGGGAAAACGAACTTATCCCGGAAATAAGGTGGATAAGAAGATTGCCCGATGAAATAAAACAGTTTTTTCCCGCAATGCTCGGTCATTCTCTTGAGAGGGGGAATGTGTTCTATGAAATGCCGTATTATGCGGAAACGACAGACTTAATGAAGCAGATACGCACCAGGGGGTTATCCTCGCAAAAAGTAAATGACATACTCGAGCGGATCCTTAGATCTTACCTTAAACAGTTCTCTTTGAGACAGGGGAAGGTAAAAGCCGATCCCGGATATTTAAGAAAAACAGTCGTTGAAAAAACTGATAGGAGATTGAATGAAGTTAAAAGGAGAGACGCGTCTTTCGGCGGTTTGCTGGATCCGGAATATCTTACTATTAACGGAAGGAAGTGTAAAAATATTCCGGCATTATTCAGCGAGATGGAGCACGATGGTGAGCTTCTTGAACAGCTTAATCCCAGGTATCTGCATTTTATTCATGGAGACTTGAGTTTTCAGAATATATTGACATCGGGAAATACTTTTTTATATGTCGACCCGGCAGGTAAGAACTCGGGCGATCTTGTGTACGATCTGAGTAAATTATCTCAGACGATATTCGGGAAGTTAGACCTCATTGAGAGAGGGGCTTTCAACCTGTCGATCGACGGGGAGATCGTTGATTTTTCTATCAAACAAACAGATCCGTGCTGGAGGGTATACAAGGAGTTGGAGGAGGGTTTTGACAGCGTCTTGAACAATACAGGCGTATCGGATTACCTTTCTGAGAATGATCCTTATTGGCGCTTGAGGCTGCAGCTCACTACGGCTTTGAATTTCGCCGGATACATGCTTTTCCGGCTTAATGATGAAGAAAAAGCAAAAGCTTTTTATGTTCAGAGCGTAATAATGATAAATGATTTCCTGGAAAGGTACAATAGCCTCAGTGAGTTCGGCAAGAGACTGATAAAAGAAAGGGCCGTGAAAGACGCGGAAGGCAAAAGAGTTACCCTCCCGGCGATATGCCCCATGTCAGAAAGTATCATAAGATCTTTTCTCGAGGTTGCCAAAGAAGACGGCACCATTCCGGTATTCATATCAACTCCTCGCCAGGTGGATGTTGAGGGTTCATATACAGGCTGGACCCAGGAAGATTACGTGAAGATAGTCAGGGATACCGCCGATGAGATAGGATATGAAGGGTCCATTTATCTCGAACGGGATCACGGGGGGCCCTGGCAGAGGCCTCAAGATAAAGAACTTTCTCTTCAGGAAGCTATGAAAAACGCCAAGCGTACTTACAGGGCCGACCTGGATGCCGGATACAATATTCTGCATATAGATGTAACGATGTTCGAGGGGGAAAAAGATAAGAAACTTGAAATAGGCGACATGATAGACAGGACAGTTGAGCTTATAGAGCATTGTGAAGAGTATAGGCTCAAAAAAAATATTCCTCCCGTTGCGTATGAGATAGGTTCCGATGAAAATCAGCGATCGCTGAAAAGCAATGACGATATAACCAGGTATGTAAAAGCGTTAAGAGAGAGATTGGTCCAGAAAGAGCTGGAATATGTATGGGACAATATAGTTTATCTTGTCATAGATACGGGAGCCAGAATATCCGGAAAGGGACAGATAGGGACTTTGGAATCGGAGAGGATAGTCAGGATATTCAAGATCGCCAGCAGTTTCGGGCTATATCTCAAACAGCATAATTCTGATTTTATGGAAGAGGATCAACTCAAGATCCTGCCTCTGGCGGGTATTGCCGCGGCTAATATCGGACCCGAGGTCTCAAAAGCCGAGTATGAAGCATTAGATGAACTTGAGAAGGAAATAGCGAGGCGGGATCCGGAGTTTGAACCTTTTTTTATGGAGTTGGTGGCCGAAGAGCTTGAACATGTGGGGCGCTGGAGGCACTGGTTCAAAGAATATGAAAATATATACGATCTTAACGAAGACGACAAAAGGGAAGTTCTTTTGAATTGCGGGAGATATGTACAGGATTATGAGAGCATAAAAACGGCCAGGCTGAGACTTTATAAGGAAGCGAACGCCCAGGGGATAGAGTTTCCTGAAAGGTTCATAAACGAAAGGATAAAGGAAAGGATCCGCTTTATCACCGGAGCGCTGGTCGCGCCTGCCGGGGTAAACATTAACGTTAACAGGGCGGTAGATGCTGTTCTGGAAAGTGACGCGTTAGCGTTTGATATAGACCGTACTATCACGCGTGAGAGGCGCGAGTCTATGACCGAGGGGGTCGCGACAGGTATGTTGAAGTTCTGCAAGGGAGGCATCGAGAGCCGGAAAAAGATCAGGATAGTGACAGGACGTCCCCTGTCAAAAGTCCGGGACAACGGTACGTTGGAACCATTCCTGGGCAAACTGCGTGAAATGAATATTGATGTTGATCTGGTGGTTTATGTTTCCGAAGGCGCGGGTAAATACGCGGTAACGAATAACGGGGAGTTCATTCCTTTTGAGGAATATAATAAACCGTTCACTACTTTCGAGGCCAACAGGATAATGGAAGTTTTGAGAAGGTTAAGCGCGAGGATAGGCGAAGAGCAGGGTGTCGAGAGCCAGGTGGATAAAGCCGGGGATATACGTTTTGAATGGAGGGCGTATGGATCGGACAATACTGAATATTATTTCGAGACCAATCCGGGAATACAGTATGAAGTTCCCAGAAAGACAAGATTTGAGTTAGGCACTCTCGCATTGGCCGAGTTGGTAGGGAACGGGGTCGAAGACGTCGACTTTATTGTCAGCGGGGGGACGACTATAGGTTTTGTCAGGAAAGGCGTATCTAAGAAAAGGGCGATCCTGGATATTATCCATGAAGATGGAACCGTTACATATTTCGGCGATGAGGTAGGGTCGGTTATAGATGTCAGCGGTAACGAAAAGGTTGGAAATGATAATTCAGTGGGAAGAATGATAGGAGACGGAGTTAAAGGGCTTCAGGTGGTCGCTTTAGATGAAGTTCCGACGGGAGTCCCCGAAGGAGTTATATGGATAGGAGGCGGAGTGGAGGGAACGACAAATATCCTGGAACACGCGCATTATGTAAGAGGAAGGTCTCTCAAGCGGATGCAGGACATGCAGTTCCTTTTGGAGCAATACGATATAACGGATGAAACCTTGCTGAGCGTAACGGAGCTTGAGAAAGGTAAAGGCATCCATGACCCGTTCTACAAGGTCAGATCGGGAAAAGGCAATTATATCCTGAGGCATGTGAACCCCAATGTTTTCGACGGTGATTCTCTTGAAGCCGTTCGGTATGAGATCTGGGTGGTTAATTCCCTTAAAAACGCGGGCATACCGGTAGTTCCGGTAGTGGAGAAAAGTAAGCTGGAAGGCTGGGAGGAAAAACCGGAAGACAGGTATATTTGCAGAGATGAAAACGGTAAATTCTTTATCCTGTACGAAAATATGGAGGAAAACAGATTTGACGGGATAGAGGTTTCGTCATTTTCCGCTGTAACGGATCAAAAATATGAGAGCATGATCGATATGATCGCCGATATCCACAAGATCTTTTTAGCGTCGTACTGCCCCTACGAAAGGGAACGCCTTGCCGGCAACATGCTTGATATAAGGAAATTAACGAAAAAACTCAGAAGGATGCACGACATTGTAAGGGAGAAAAAGTATAAGCAAAGAAGGCCTGTTACGAGAGGTGAACGTTTCGTGCTTGAGAACTCCGGATTCGTGGCGGATCAGATAGATGAAATGTGTAAAAATCTGGGGTACTACTATGGCAGACAGGACATGCGGAGAATACCCATACACGGGGATTTTACGCCGACCAACAACATATTCAGGGAAGATGAGATAGCCGGCATAATCGATTGGGAATATTCCAGGGTAGACATCATGATATTTGATCTGGCCGCTATGCTGAGGCAGGGCTTGCCCGGAGGTAAATATGATTTTTCCATCAACAACATCAGGCGTCTGGTTTTTGGATATAACGAACTGAATCCCCTGACCGAAAGCGAGATCAGGGCGCTACCGGAAGTATTCCGTTATAAACTTGTGGACAGGCTCTCGAGAATGGCCACCCCCTGGCGTTATTTTGAGGGGATGGATTTTGATTTTCAAGGCGCTTCGGAAGAAGAAAAAACCGCCCTGCTCATAGACAAGAACGATGCATTATACGAGTGGCATGTTTCCTTGGTCGATGCCTTGTGGAATTTCACGGCATTGATAGAGGACGGGTCTTTTGAGAGAGAGATCGTCAGGCCCCTTCTCATGAGAAATGGCATCATTGATGGCGATGAGGAGAGAGAGGCGGCGCCGGAAAAACTTTCCGGTGAAGTAATAAACGAAACTCTTGAAGGGCTGAAAGAAAAGAGCCCCTTTTCCATATCCATGAGAAGAACATTAGGTGATATAAGTTTCAAGGAATTGATCGATGACGCTCGTCCGGCTGACGAAGTCTGCCGGGAAAACAATAAGATATGGGCCAGAGAAGGTAATTACTACGATAACGGCTGGCTTAAGATCATGAGTGATTTCGAGATAATTTTCCAACACAAATATGCCGTAATATATCGTGTGCCTACGGGTAATATTTATGTTGCCATAAGAGGGAAAGATGATCAAAGGGTGGCGGATAACAAAGATATGGCTGTCATTGAAGTCGTCCTTAACAGCGACTATACCGTGGCCAAGATCGCGGTCAAGCATCCGGTATCCGAGTATGATATGTCGCGCTCATCAATGGCCATACAGCTTACCGAGGCGGAAGTTTTTGATAAATATTCTATGCTGGGGGAAGCTCTCAGGTATCAGTTAGTATGGCAGGAAGTTGATGGGGAGTCCCGTTTCAGGGAGGTAATGGATGATAGAACAATAGAGCTGGGCAGTCTGGTCGAAAGGGCCATAAAGGACCCTTCGGTGATGAGTGAAAAGGATATTTCCAGCATAATGTCTTTAAGGTACATAAAAAGTAAAGTTATAAGGATGCGCGCGTTAACGGCGCTTGGTATCCTTTACGACGCGGGAAAGATCCCCGAGGAGGTGTTCAAAAATGCCGTCAGAGATCTCATAGATCAAAATATTGAGGAGGGGTACAGGGTTATTGAAAGGGCTATAAAATATGACGCGGATTTCATAAAAGACACTTTTAAGAACATTTATGGAGAAGATGCCGAGACCGATGACATTTCCAGCGTGGATATAATGTATTTTGATCAGGCGGAAGAGAAAGATATTTATAAGGTTATCTTCAACCTCACGGAAAACAGGGGGGCAAGGGTGGCTATTATATCCGTAATAAGGCAGGATGAAATAAATATATCATTATCTCAGGACGCGATAAACACTTCGACCAGGGCGTGGCGGGAAATATGCGATCATGGTATCGGCACGGTGGCTAAGTTGGGGGCTATGTACTGGGAGCTGGACTACAGGGCCAGGATGGTCAACTTTGCGATAGATCCGGGTAAGGGTAAAAAAGAAGAGCCCCTGGTCAATAATATACAGGTCATTTCCAGGGAATATATTGAAGGAGAGACCCTGTCGGAAATACTATCTAATAAGCACATGTCCGAATCTGAAAAGAAAAAGGCCATTGCATCTTGCAGGGAAGAATCGGAGAGATTTTTCCTGCAAACGATGGAGACAACAGGCAAGGGGTATTTCATAGAGGATCCCCGCCCGAGTAATTTCATGCTTTACAAAGTTGACGGGAAATATGTGGTAAGGCTGATGGATCTTGACAGGCTTGTTGAGTTCCCGAATATGGTAATGCTGAGGAAAGTGATCAATAAGTTCATGCCGAGGGTCGTGAATATGAGGACTGTTTTTGTGAACATGGCGGATAGGAACGCGGAGGAAGTAAGGCCGCCCCTGGCGATATCGAGTCTTACTTCCGCCGCAAAAAAGAGTTTCGGTGACGACATAAATATAGATGTCGTGGATCTCGGCCTTAAACATGATGGGTTTGACATGGGAAAATATGTCGGGGAAAGGAATGCCAATATAGTGTGCATTTCTATACCCGCTTCGTCTTTGTTCGAACACGCGCTTGAAGTTGCAGAACAGATCAAGGACGCTAACCCGGATGTTTTTGTGGTGGCGGGAGGTATCCATCCTACGGTAGATCCGGCAGGTGTCATGGCTTATGATTGTTTTGACGCGCTTGTTAAAGGCGAGGGAGAGAAGGTCCTGGTCGAATTTCTCGGAACGTTTTTGTCCGGGGGAGATTGGATGCATATCGGAGGTTTGATGTATAGAGACGAGTCCGGGGGGATCGTTGATACGGGACCGGCAGAAACGATAGAACTTGACGATCTGCCGAAAGATATTTTTTCTGAAATAGATCTATCTGAATACGATCTGGGCCTGAATGAATTCGGAGGTGAAAAATTTTTGCCGGTTACCGCTTCAAGAGGATGTCCGTATAAATGCAGGTTCTGTTCTTATACCGCGGTTGCGGGAAAGACAAGGTTCAAAACGCCCGAGAGGATGGTGTCCGAAATAGAAGGGTACGTCGAGAAGTATGGTATTCATAATTTCTTTTTTTATGACGATACTTTCACTCTTAACAGGGATTTTGTAAGGAATTTTTGTAATATGGTCATAGATCGCGGATTAAATATCCGATGGCGTTGCTTTACGAGAGCGGATAGGGTGGATGAAGATCTTCTTCTTTTAATGCGAAATGCCGGTTGTAGTCATATCGCGTTCGGTCTTGAATGCGCGGATGAAGAAGTTTTAAATAAAATAGACAAAAAAGCCGCTTTACAAGAGTACAGGGATGCGTGTTCTTTGGCTAAGAAAGCCGGTATAAGGGTGAAATTGTTCTTACTGTTTGGATTGCCGGGGCAGACCGCCCAAAGTGTCGATAAAACCATAGATTTTCTGCGTGAAGTATCCCCCGAGGAGATAGACGCGCAGTTTTTCGTACCGTATCCCGGGTCGGAATTTGCCGCATATCCCGGGGAATGGGGCATAACTATACTGGATCCGGCTTACACGGGTTTCCGGCAAAGAGAACAAAGGAGAGGCGGTGAGGAGGTCCATCCGGTAGTGGAAACACAGTGGATGAAAAGATCCGATATAGAGGCCGCCAGAAAAAGAACATTGGAGGAATTTGAGAAGATAAGGTCCGGCAATGTAAATTTTGAAATCCCAAGAGAAGGAATAGTTGAAGTGTTGGAAAAGACGCCCTTATATTCGGTGATCTTATTGAACCGTGGAGGTAAACTTTACGTTCGAAAACAGGCTTGGCCTACGGGTGAGATGCTGGTTACAAAAGAGATAAGGCAAGTTGAAAAACTTCCCGGAGATCTGAAAGGACTTATAAGTGTGTCGGAACGGCCCGGGTATACCTATTACGAAATGCCGCACGATATGGATTCCTGGGGCAGGGGACAGGTTTTGATAGCTGAAAATCTGGAAAAGGAAGAGAGGTCTCGAATAAGTTCCGAACAGGCCGATCTGAATAAACAAAGATCGGTAATGTCCGAACTACACGAATTGAACATGGATCTTATACCCCCGGTACCCGATGGCAGGACCGTATATTATGTTCTCCCCGAAAGTATAATACCGGGAGAGGATTCTCTGGCTTCTGCCGATTTTGACCAGAGAAGCTCCTTCAGAGATGTTTTTGCCCGCTTGAGACGTGATTATTCCGGCAATAGAGAAAAGATAATTATGGTTCCCGATGACAAAATGGATAATGTGGAAGATGTCGCCGTGCTTATTGAGCGCATAAGAGAATACGAACACGAGGTTAGCGGACGCGAAGTGGAGATGAATTTCGCTCTTACCAGTGAAAAGCAGCTTGATCTGATCCCTGAAAGCGCCAAAGCCCTGATCTTTGAGGCAGAAGGCGGCAATATCGGGTCTATACGCCAGATCGAAGGTATTATAGCCGCGTTAAGGACGCTTCATATTGCCGATATTAAGGAAAGAAATAACAGATTATCTGTGATATACAGATTGCTTACCGAGAAAGATCCTCCCGAGGTTTTTCCGGGAGACCTTAGGGAACTTGCAAGAGTGGTTAAATTTGTATTACCTCCTGTTCTAATATTGGACAGTGACGGATTAAAAGAACTGAACGATCAAATGCAGATCTTTATAGAGTTCGCATGAGCAGTTTAAAGGGTACAGGCTGCTTTATTCTCTCGTGAATAAAACAGCGAGAATAAAGGTAACATTTCAGTCGTCCGCAGTAAATTCCCGTGCCGTCGTCACGAGGGTATCACCTCAGTTCTCCGCGGTAAATTCCCGCCCCGTCGTCACGAGGGTATCACCTCAGTTCTCCGCAGTAAATTCCCGTGCCTTCGTCACGAGGGTATCACCTCAGTTCTCCGCAGTAAATTCCCGCCCCGTCGTCACGAGGGTATCACCTCAGTTCTCCGCAGTAAATTCCCGCCCCGTCGTCACGAGGAGCCCTGTACCATACGGTACAGGGCGACGAAGTGATCTCATAATATGAAAATATTTCGGAGAGAGATTGCTTCGGCTCTATGCCAAGTCTGCCGAAATCCTGAGCCATAGCATTTATCGCGATACGAAGGGCTTCACCCGCCTTCGGCGGGCTCGCAACGACGGTATAGAAGTCTATTTTGTAGAACCCTATTTAGAGGGATAGAGTTCTGCGGAATAGCGTTTTCACGTCATTGCGAGGGAGCGAAGCGACCGAAGCAACCTCATAATTTATTGTATTTATTGAGATTGCTTCGTCACTCACTTCGTTCGTTCCTCGCAACGACGGGCGTGGGGAGATTGTTTCACCCGCCTTCGGCGGGCTCGCAACGACGGTCGGAGAGAGATTGATTCGGCCCTATGCTAAGTCTGCCGAAATCCTGAGCCTCGTATGTTCCCACAAGACGAAGGGTTTCACCCGCCTTCGGCGGGCTCGCAACGACGGTCGGAGAGAGATTGATTCGGCCCTATGCCAAGTCTGCCGAAATCCTGAGCCTCATATGTTCCCACAAGACGAAGGGCTTCACCCGCCTTCGGCGGGCTCGCAACGACGTCGAAGAGAGACTATTTGCCCTTTTAGCGTGGAAATCATGTTAGTAATAAAAAAGTTAAGTTTTGTATTGTTGACAATTTTGAGCAATGTGTTAGACTGATAGCGTTAGAAAATTTAAAAGGTTAATGTTGATAAAATGAAAAGAGAAAAAATTGTTTTATTTCATGTTACCGTGTTTTTATGGCATAATGCTTTCGCTATCAGGAAGTTTTTTAAAACCTATAGACGTTTAAAAAGTTGGAGTTGAGCGCATTAAAAAACATACAAAAATTTTTTCACAACGAGTTATGAAAACAAAATCACAAATTCTTCGAAAGGCATAAAAATGGAGGCATAAATATGAATGTTTGGAAAATATCATGGTCCAAACTGAAGGGTATATTCAGGCAACCCGCGCGCGGTATTTCAGACGATATTGAGGGAATATCGACTTTCAGGCGGCGTCATGCCCTGTTCTTCAAGACGACGGCGATGTTCCTGATATTGGCGTTCCTATCGGCCGATATAGTAAGGGCGCAGGGGGCGGCACCTTTGTGGCAGAATACTAAGGCCGATATGCCGGTAAGAACGCCGGAAGTACACGGTATAGAAGTTCCCTACGAACAGGGAAAACCCGTGGACGCCTACAGCAATGGCGGAGACGAAATAATTATCAATATTCAGGATGCCCACGCGTCGCTTTCCGCGCAATATTCCATAATAGATCTTCTGCAGTCGCTCTACGCGAAATACGACCTTGACGTTATAGCCCTCGAGGGAGCCGAAGGGCCGCTCGACCTTTCTCTTTTGCGTTCATTTCCGGATGCCGATGTAAGGAGAAGGACCTCGGAAGGCCTTATGCGCGAAGGGCTGATGTCGGCGGGCGAGCTGTTTTCCATTATCTCGGAAGATTCCCTGCATGTTTACGGTATAGAGAGCGACGATCTTTATCAGGCGAACATAAAGGCGCTTAACGATATCATGGACACGCAATCCGAAAGTCTTTCAAACACGATGGCGCTTCAGCGCGCGCTCAACGTGCTGAAGGAACGCATATTTTCGGATGACCTCATGACGCTTACCGAACACGCGTACAAGCACAGGGAAGGAGATGTGACTTTTGCCGAGCATTGGGATGTGGTGTCCGATATAGCCCTTCGTCATGGGATAACGATCACGCCGGCTGACGGGCTTAGCGATCTTTTAACGACCATTGAACTTGAAAAGGAAATAGATTTTAACAGGGCCAATAGGGAGCGTAACATAGTGATAGACGTTCTTTCCAGGATGCTCGAGAAGGACGCGCTTGAGGAATTGGTGCAGATAAGCGTACGCTTTAAAACGGGGCGTGTGTCGCAGGGAGAATTTCACCGGTATCTGGCCGCCCAAGCCGAGACAGCGGGCCTGGATCCGGAAGAGTACGGGAATCTCATATCTTTTACGCGCTATGTGACCATATACGAAGATATGGATATTTTGGAGATATTCGGTTTTATGGACGATATAGAAAGAACGGTTC
Organism: Candidatus Omnitrophota bacterium; assembly: GCA_041667545.1. Classification (GTDB taxonomy): domain Bacteria; phylum Omnitrophota; class Gorgyraeia; order Tantalellales; family Tantalellaceae; genus SLID01. The sequence continues at coordinate 45,845 of JBAYES010000009.1, forward strand.
GGGAAAAGCTTTTCCGAAACGATGAAGAACGCGAATTGTACCACATTGACAGGGCCCTGCGAATTATTGAAAAGTTATACACGATATCCTTGACCACAGACGACCGCCGGTATATGAGCGAATACGGCGAATATTTCACACGCGAAAAAATAAAAGAGTTTATCCGTGAAAAATGCCATAAGTACGCTCTGAAACCCGATGAGAAGTATGATCTCGACGCCATTTACGGGAATTTGCATAAAGGGTATGAGTTTTACGAATTAGCCGAAAAACGCAACGCGGCTATGATACAGAAAACGGTTAAAGCGATGCGCCAGAACGGAAAGAAAGCGGCAGCTCTTATAACCGGAGGATTCCACTCCGACGGGCTTAAGGGGCTCATCAAGGGTAATGGGTTGTCATATCTTGTTATTCTGCCTAAATTCGAGAATGACAAAGACCGGCCCTACATTACGGTGCTTACAAACAGAAAACAGCCGTATGAGGAATTAATAGCGAAAGGGGAATATTCTCTTGCGGTGCCTTTATATTCGACCGGTCCGGACAAAACGCGGATAGTTGACAAAGTTTTGATGGATATCGCCGCAGGGGTGGGAAATCAACTTTTTGCAGGAAAAGCCCTTGCCGATATAGAACAGAAAATGCCGGATCTGAGGCGGGAAATGTATCAAAGGGCCCGGGAAGAGCTGGGCTCTTTGGAAAATAGAAGCAAGGGGTGGGAAAAGAGACCTGAAGGGACAGTTGAGGATGTATCTCATGTTCTGGGGATAAGATCGCCTGCCGACGGCAGCCCGGCGGATATTGACGATAAAGTTGAATTTTCGGTAAAGCCAATAAGGCCGCGCGGACGCCTTGTGGTAAAAGTGACACGCAGAGACGGTGACGGGGAACGATCGGTCTATGTAGAACGGCTCAAGGACGGGGAAGTGAATGTAATAAGAGCCGATGATACCCTTCCGGAAGAAATAGCCGAGGCAGAGAAAGTGGAAGACCGGCGCAGAGGGCGGAGAATAGACGCGCCCGGGGTTGACGATAAAGCCGGGCTTACAAGACGGGACTTGCTAAAAGGGATCTTAGCGGCCGCGGCGGCGCAGATACTTCCGGGCGCGAACATGTCAAAAGCGGACGATAGGCGCTATCTGATCACAAAAGGAACCGAGATACAAAAAGATACGCTTGATGTTTTTTCCCGTCCCGGGGATGTGAAGCGTTATGTCCTGTACCGAAAGATCGATCCTGTTTCGCGGGAGGAAGCCGGCATCATATTGACACGCGAATCAGTCAAGCACCCGATGGAGTACAAATATGTCAAGATAGCGGGAGATGAAGTGGTTTTGGACATCAACTATGACGTTTTCGACGCGTGGGCATCGATGAGAAATGTAGCCCCGGCGCCGCATAGCATGGTGCCTTATGAAACGATATCCGAGGAAGTGAAAAAAAGCATTTTAACTCCTCTTAAGCAAAAATACCCCGAAGAGATGGCCAATATAAGCAATGTTTCCGACGATGAATGGGTAGATATTTTTGTCGACCTATGTGAAGTACATCGGCTTACCCCGCCTATGGCCAAGGCCCATATCGAAGGGGTTGGAAAGTGGCTGGCGGTAATAATTAAGAAACTGGAGCAGTTAAATGCCGGGGTGGAGATGGTTCCTGAAATACTTTTTATGCCGATATACGATATACGTCCGTATGACCAGACATACAGAGTAAAGCAAGGGTTCCCGGATTTGCTTACTTTGTTGAGTCTCGCGGACTATATGCAATCGCTTGAAACCGACATAAGTTTTCACAAAAAGACGGGCCGGGATGTATCAAACGATTACCTTGTTCCGATATTGAGAATAGGGGTCGAGTCGCATAGGCGGTATCCCGGAAAGATCGATATGGATGCCGTACAGACCGAACAGGAAATAGCTCGGATCAGGAAGCAGATAGCCAACCGCCGTATTTTTCAGGCCTGGCATATGGCGCGTATTCACTATGCTGAAGGGGTTCATTACGACGCGAAAAAACCGATGATGGAATCGGCCATAAGGCATGCCCGTGCGGAAGAGAGGATAGGCGCTCTTTCCGTGGGAGCCGATCCCTGGTTCATAAAATATTTCAGGCCCAAATTCAGAGGGGCTTTCGACAGGGAACGTTTTGAGGAATCAGCCGCTTTTTCAAGGTATTACTCGCATATGGTCGCTCAACGTATGAGCCCTGAAGGGTACCGGGCCATGGAAAAAACGAGAAGCGAGCTGGGCAAACTTTTGAATGAGGAGTTCGGTGATTACAACGAGTTGTCGTTAGAAGAACTTGTCGCCGTACCGGAGGCGCCGGATTCAGGGTTTTTCAAAGCCGTTTATGATCTATTCAGTTTTCCTGAAATGTACAAAGGGTCCGCATCGGAGCCTCTTATACTTACGATGAAACGCATGACGGAACTGGATCGTTTATTCAAGGCGTTCAAGTCAATCATAGAACATCATCGTGTGCGCGGCACCCATCTGGGGGATGTTTCCGTAAGTGAAATGCAGAGGATAATGGACAGTACGGTCCATAACGCCGATTGGAGAGCTTTTTTCAAAAAGGTAACGGCCGGTCAGAAAAAAAGATTTAAGTCCCCGGACATATTCAAAATACTCTTTTTCGTCAATACGCGCCAGACGGGTCCCGTCCTCATAGAAGAGGGTCCCGATAAGGGCAAGTACGGGAACACGTATTACAGGGCCGATTATAAAACGGTCGAACACACGGAGATACTTGTTCTTGATGCCAGGGAACGCGCGCTTTACAAGGAGGAATACAGCCCTCAAGGTAAACTGCGGCTTAAAGTAAGGTCCCTGTATTTTGATAAAGCCTCAGAGGTTGAGGTCAAGGGCGCCAAGGACGGAGAGATACACAAAATTTCAATACCCGAGGGGGCGGAGAGACATTCCATAGAAAGGTATTACCAGACTAAAGCCGAACCGGTCGGAACGGAAGTGGTAATTGTAGATAAATCGTCAAACCTGATATACAAAAGGACCAAAACGGGAGATACCGTCACGGTACACAGGAAATTTACCCGCGCGGGGGAGAAATATCCCACAATGAGGATGGAGCGGTATAGATCCGGCGCGCTCTCGGAATGGGCCGAATATCAGGTGCGCGGAAAACGATGGTTCATGACCGGGCATGAGAACTTAGAGAGTAATGAAAAGGCCTCCTTTGAAATAAGCGAAATACCGTCTAAAGAAGGAGTTAATAACCTTGTTCTGGAAGGGCAAAGGAAGGATGCCCAGGGCAGGCTGCACCGGCACAGAACAGTGTTCCGTGGCACGGATGATTTTTTCGATACTCCGGCCGAAGTGCTTGAGGATAAACAGATAACCACTCAGGCCATATTGGGCCATGAATATAAGACTACGCGTGAAACGAAGCTTAATAGGGATAGGGAATTACCGCGGAAAGTTCTCGATAGATTAGAGAAAATGAGCGAAAGGGAAGATTTCACCGCGATCCTGCCCAGACGGTTCATATGCAGGGAGATGTCCGAGCGATCCGAAAAAGACGGAGAGGTTGTATCAAAAAAGAGCGAAATTATCGTTTTGTACCCTGACGAGAAAGTTTTTTACAAACAGTCCATAGATGAGTCCGGGCCGTTTGCCCGCACGGAGATCATGGCCCGTAACGCCCGAAATAACGCCATCTTACAGCAGGTATTTGAAGGGGACACTTTCGTGGAGGAGAATACCCAGCTTGTAATAGACGAGAACACGCCGGATGAGAAATGGATACAGCTTGAGACCCGCTCGTTCGGAGTTTACGCCGATCCGCGTGAGCGACCCAGAAGATACACGCATCTGGAGCATTTCGGGAGCATATACCTGCAGGATGGCCTTGTGCGGCGGTACCATGACAACAAGGAAGTCCCGCTTATAGGCAGTTTCTTTAAAAACATGGACAAAGATGAACATCGTGACCCTGAGTTTAAAGCCACGGAGGACCTGAAAGGGATATCAATACCCCGCGGGTCTTTCTGCGGTGTTACTCTTCATTACGATCCCCGCGACCAGAGAACGGTAGTCGCGCGTGAATACCGTGTAACCGACCCGCAGGGCAACCTTATTTTTTCGAATACGGTGAACGAATATTCCAGTATACAGTTCGTCTATGATCCGCGGGATAATACGGTCAGGCAAACCGTCTTTATTAACGGGCATCTTATTAAGGATGAGTCCTATTACGACCGTGACCTCTGGATACTGCTGGAAAGTAAGATTTTTAAGCCGCGCGAAGACGGTTCCGGCGGGACATACCTGTATGAACATCATACGGCGGATGAGATCACACCTGAAAGCCCCGAGGATGTGAGGATGTATGAACAGCTTGACGGGACCCGTTCCGAGATACTGGCCGGCAGGCATAGCAAGGTAAAAAGATATGACGGGAAAGGGAGAGTCGCAACTAGCCAGATAATCTACAGTTCCGAAATGAAAGAGGACATCTCCAGGGCGGGTGTCTGGGGTAATTTTGAGATGATCGAGAACGGGGAACGTCTCAAACAGACATACAGGTCTATTCCGATAATGGACGGTCAAGATCATGGGCCCTTCGTAATAGAGAATGTAGGGACTTTCACCATAAAGGGAAGGTTCTTGAGCATTTTACGGCCCGGGGAAACAGAAGCGACGGTCATAGAGGCCGATAATAACAGCAAATTCAGCATAGAGCGTCAGTGGAAAGAGGGGGAAGGGGGACGGAAGA
>JBAYES010000010.1:0-46273 GCA_041667545.1 Candidatus Omnitrophota bacterium
CGAATAGATGCTTGGTATTTTAAACCAAAACATACGTATTTCGGTAAAACCAGAAAGAACGATTACCAGTTGACAAGAGGAGCTTTTTCATAGATGCTTCACCCGCCTTCGGCGGGTTCGCAACGACGCCGTAGGGAGATTGCTTCGGCCCTATGCAAAGTCTGCCGAAATCCTGAGCCTCGTATGTTCCCACGAAACGAAGGGATTCTGCCCTATGCCAAGTCTGCCGAAATCCTGAGTCATGGCATTTATCACGATACGAAGGACTTCACCCGCCTTCGGAGGGTTCGCAACGACGGGCGTGGGGACGCTACATTTCCCCGGATAACTGAAATGTTACACAGTCAGAGCCTTGTAGCGAAGAGGCTACGATCTCCGCAATGAGTCTAAGGGGGACAGGTGTAGGATCATTTGCAGGACAGGTGTAAGATCAAACTTGGGACAGATGTAGGATTACAGCCGGGACAGGTGTAGGTTCAAATTCAGAACCGTCCCTGATCTTTGCTATGTTCCTATTCGGACAGGGGAGAAGTATTCCTCAAGCGCCGTTATCGCGGAGAGGGCGGCCAGATAGCTTGTTTTGGGATTTGACGGAAAAGGGACATTCTCCGTACGAAATGTGAATGTACCAGCTTTACTTTCAACGCGGATCTCATGGATATTTCTCAAATATTCCGGAGATGAAATTATCCTTACCTTAGTTCTTTCAGGCCCTATACCGGCCAAAGAAAGTACCGCTGAAACATTAATATTTTTTGGAAAAGCCCTGACCGCGTCACTGACAGTTCCCTCAAATATCACGGTTTCTCTGTCAATCGCGTCGATATCTATGCCTTTTTCGGCTATATACGGCGCCCCTTTTAGCGAAGCCGGCGGTTTCATAGTCGTTAAAGTTACCGAATCTATCCCCGCGATGCGCGCGGCCTTCAGAGCATCTACCCCTGCGATAGCTCCGGAAGGCAAAATTACGGTAATGCCCGCTTTCGCGGCTTCATCAAGAAGTTTTTCTCTGCCCACTATCCCCCCGACGCTAAGTATCATTACGTCTTTTTTGAGCGGCGGGGCCAGCCTAAGTACTTCCCGCGCGGCTTCGGGACTGGCCGCTTCCACAACAATATCGGCCATTTCTACGGCCTCATGTAAACTACCTGCTATGGCTGTTTTTTTCATTTTGATTTGCAGGGATCTCGATCTTTCGGCATCTGTGTCATAGATCACTACTTTCGAGATCATGCCGAACATTTTTTCTCCCACCCGTTCCACAAGAGCCGTCCCTATGGCTCCGCATCCTATAACAGATAGTACTTTCGCTTTCATATGTATCAGCTCACCTCTATCATCTTTTCAAGGGCTTTTCTGGCCTTTTTTGCCACATTTTCAGGAACATCTATTTTGTATATTCTTTTTTCCAGGGACCTTGCCACCCAGCCCAAAGTCGTAAGTTTCATATTCGCGCAAATGAACTGATCGGTAGGCACATAGAAGTTTTTTTCGGGGTTATCCCTCTTCATCCTGTATATTATCCCAAGCTCGGTGCCTACTATAAACTCTTTGCGGGGACATTCTGTAACATACTTAAGCATGCCGGCGGTACTGCCTACATATGAAGCTTCCCCTAGAACCTCTTTCCGGCACTCCGGATGAGCTATAAACTCGGCCTCAGGATAAAGTTCTTTGGCCTTCACCACCTCTTCGCGGGTGAGGCGCATGTGTACAACGCAATACCCGTCCCATAATATCAGTTCCTTTTCCGGAACATGTTCCCGCACATAGCGCCCTAAGTTCTTATCCGGAATAAATATCACCTTCTCCTCTTTAAGAGACCTCACGACCTGAACGGCATTTGATGATGTACAGCAGATATCACTCTCGGCTTTCACGGCGGCCGTCGAATTCACGTAACACACTACCGCGGCTTCAGGATACTCTTCTTTTTTCTTTTTTAATTTTTCAACGGTCACCATATCGGCCAACGGACATCCCGCTTCCTCCACCGGAAGCAAAACGGTCTTTTCGGGGCTGAGCATAGCCGCGCTCTCAGCCATGAACTTCACCCCGCAAAAAACCACCAGTTTTTCCTTTGCCCGCGTTACTTCACGCGCTAAAGCGTAAGAGTCACCCACAATATCCGCTATTTCCTGTATTTCATCGCGCTGATAGTTATGCGCGACAATAATAGCCCCTGACTCTTTTTTAAGTTCCGATATTTTACGCCTCAAATGTTCTCTGTATTTCAGATCAAACTCAGGTTTTATCATTTCTCCCCTCTTTAGTTACCCGCCTGCACAAGAATATTGTCTATAAGCCTGGTTGCCCCAACGAACGCCGCTACAACGATCAAAGTATTACCGTTCAATCTTTCAAGAGATCTAAGATCTTCAGGATCTACCACATCCACATAATCTATTTTTATTCCTTCTTCCCCGGAAAGAAAGTCTTCCACTATCTTCCGGATATTTGCCGCGCTTTTCTCTCCTGATGAGATCTCTTTGGAAGCTCTTTCAAGAGACTTAAATATCTTCGCGGCAAGTTTTCTCTCTTTACAGGACAGATATTTATTTCGTGAACTCATGGCCAGACCGTCGGGTTCCCTTACCGTAGGCATTATACGTATCTTTGTCCTGAAATTAAGATCAGATGCCATACGCTTTATAACAAGACCCTGCTGTATGTCTTTTTGGCCGAAATAGCTGTTGTCAGGATCCGTTATATTAAAGAGTTTAGCAACAACCGTAGACACCCCTCTGAAATGTCCGGGTCTTGAAACGCCGCATAGCTTTTTTACAAGCGCGCAATCCATATCGACATATGAGGAATACCCTTCCGGATACATTTCCCCGGCATCGGGAGCGAAAAGAAAATCCACCCCTTCCTTTTCAAGCAGAGATATGTCGCGATCAATATCACGCGGATATTTTTCCAGATCTTCACCGGGACAGAATTGTGAAGGGTTAACAAAAATGCTCACGATCGTAATATCGCATTCCGACTTTGACGCCCTTACGAGGCTTAAATGCCCATCATGCAGATATCCCATCGTAGGCACGAAACCCGATCTTTTCAGAGATGTCCTTATTCGGAGGGAAACCTCCGACATTTCCGAGACCGATCTGATTATTTTCATAAGGATCTTTTTCCCGTTTGGATCTCGCATAAAAGATCTTTAAACGTTTTCCCAAGAACAGGGTGTCTTTCATCCGGGGCTATTTCTGAAAGCCCTTTCAGCACAAAAGCCCTTTCATGCATCCTGGGATGAGGTATCTCGAGTGACTCGGTCTTGAGGACAGCATCGCCGTATAACAAAATATCCAGGTCGATTACGCGGGGGAGATCTTTTAACTTCGTAACCTCTCTGCCCATACTTTTTTCAATGGCCTTAAGTTCGCTGAGAAGATCATAAGGCCCGACACCTGTTTCAATGCTCATAACACCGTTCACGTACATCGGCTGGGGCGGGCCCACAGGAGAAGTCTCGTAAAAACCTGATACCCTGTTCACCCTGACATCTTCTATCTGTTGTATCCTCTTGACGGACTCATCACAATTGGCGTATCTGTCTCCCAGATTAGAACCGATACCGATATAAGCCTTAGTCATAATACCCGTTATCGGAAGAAAACTTTCTTTATGCGGTCCGCCGCTTCTTCCAACTTTTCCTCGTTTACCGTGAGAGCCATACGTATGTAGCCTTCTCCCGACGGGCCAAAACCATTACCGGGGGTAACTATGATATCAGCATCCTCCAGCATGGCCTTTGCCATGGAGGTCGAAGAAAATCCTTTCAAGACCGGCAGCCAGACATAAAACGTCGCTTTTATTTCGGGAACATTCCACCCTAAAGACCTGAGCCCTTCCACAAGCTTATCGCGTCGTGAAGTATAGAGCTTATTCATCTCCTGTTTAACTTTTTCGGAATTTCTCAAAGCTTCCACTGCCGCTATTTGAACAGGCGTAAAGATCCCGGAATCTATATTGGCCTTGACTTTTGCCAGCGCCGATATCATTTCGGCTCCGCCTACGGCCATTCCAACGCGCCATCCTGTCATGTTGAAAGTTTTCGAGAGGGAATGGAACTCGATGCCCACTTCTTTCGCCCCTTCGGCTTCCAAAAAACTGGGAGGGAGGAAACCGTCAAAACTCATTTCGGTGTACGCCGCGTCAGAGCAGACTATTATCCCGTTTTGCCGGGCAAAATCCACCACTTCAGCGTAAAAATCGGGACCGCATACGGCTCCCGTAGGATTATTGGGATAGTTTATATGCATAAGCTTACATTTGCGCGCGTCAGAGGCATCTATGGCGCCAAGGTCCGGAAGAAAATTATTCCGGGCAAGAAGGGGCATCTGCCTGAGTACAGCGCCCGCGAAGATCGCCCCTGAAACGTAAGGCGGATACCCCGGATCCGGGATAAGGACCTCATCGCCCGGATCAATAAAAGCAAGCGGCACATGGGCTATCCCCTCTTTCGACCCCAAAAGCGGCAGTATCTCGGTATCAGGGTCAAGTTCCACATTGAACCTGTTCTTGTACCATATCGCCATCTCTTTTCTAAGAGAGGATATCCCCTTGTTGAACGGATATTTGTGGGTTGCCGGATCTCTCACCGCGTCCTGAAGCGCTTTCACTATAATATCAGGCGTGGGCATATCCGGATCTCCCACACCAAGGTCTATTATTGGCCTGCCTTCCTCTATGGCTTTCTGCTTTGCCTTGTCTATCTCTTCGAAAAGATAAGGCGGAAGTTTTTTAAGTCTTTCTGCTTGCTCTATTTTCATTTTTTCCTTTCCCGCCGACTCTGCGGCGATTGACTTCGGATAAAAATATCATATTCCAAGAACATCCGCCATACTGTAAAACCCGGCCGGTTTCCCTTTAAGGAACTTTGCCGCCCTGAGCGCCCCGGAAGCGAAAACATCCCTGTTCTTGGCCGAATGGCGTATCTCTATGCTCTCGTATTCGCCGTCAAAAACAACCCCATGATCCCCTACAACTTCACCTTCCCTGAAAGCCTCTATGGCCGGCTCGCCGCCTCCCGCTTCCCTGATACAGGAAGCTATTTTTTTTGCCGTCCCGCTCGGTGAATCTTTTTTGTGAACATGATGGGTCTCGTCTATTTTTATACTGATGTCTTTACCCATGACCTTTGAAATTTCCGTGACCATTTTAAAAACAAGATTAACGCCAACTGCCATGTTCGGAGAAAAAACTATGGGTATTTTCCTCGCCGATTCTCTGATATACGATTCTTCTTCGGGGGAAAATCCCGTCGATCCTATAACCATCCCCACCGATCTTTTCACACACTCGTCAACATGCTTGAGCGTGGGAGAGGGAAATGTAAAATCTATAAGGCAATCTGCCCCCGAGCATGCCGCGGAAACATCGTCTGTAACGAGCATTCCATACTCCTCTTTGCCCGCCGCCTTTCCAAAAGACTGGCCGACGTAAGGACAATCGGGACTTTCCAATAAAGACAGGATCTCCAGTTCCGGGTCCTTCAGGGCAAGGGACGCTATCCTTTTCCCCATTTTACCGCAGGCACCCGCAATGCATATATTTACCATATCCCCCTCATATAAGTTTATATTTCTTAAGGACAACCTTAAGTTTATCCCTGTTCTGCCTTGTCATTTCGCAAAGCGGCATTCTCCATTCCTCGGATACCATTTTCATAAGGCTAAGCGCCGTCTTCACGGGAATGGGATTGGTTTCTATGAAAAGCGTTCTGCAAAGTTCCGTTATTTCATAATGGATCTTTCTGCTTCTCTCGTGGTCTCCTTTCAGGTAGGAGCTTGTAAGATCCTGTACCCTTCCGGGTATTATGTTCGCCGCGACGCTGACAACACCAAGCGCGCCTACTGACATAAAAGGCAATGTCATAGAATCATCCCCGCTTAGCACGGTTATACCGCAGCATGAGAGGATATCAACTACCTGCTGAAGTGATCCCGCGGCTTCCTTTATAGCCACTATGTTATCTATTTTGGAAAGCCGCGCTACTGTGCCTGGCAAAAGAGATATGCCCGTCCTGGACGGCACGTTATAAAGCATAATGGGAATATCGGCAGCTTTAGCTATGGTTTTATAATGCCTGTACTGGCCTTCCGGAGTGGGCTTGTTGTAGTATGGAGTTATGATCAAAGCGCCGTCACATCCCGCTTTTTTCGCGGCAACCGTAAGATCTATAGCCTCACTTGTGGAGTTGGATCCGGTACCCGCCACAACAGGAACCCTTCGGGCCGCGGTTTCGACGGTTATTTTTATCAGACGTTTCTGTTCGGCCGCGTTCAAAGTGGCCGCCTCTCCGGTACATCCGCAGGGCACTATCCCGTCTATTCCATTCTTTATCTGAAATTCCACCAGAGATCGGAATTTCTTCTCATCGACCTTGCCGTTCTTGAACGGCGTTACCAAAGCTACAAATGCACCGGTGAACATAACGTAAACTCCTTCGTTTTGGATTCACACAACTATCTATATGTTTCCTTCATAGACCTTTCTTGCCGTGCCCTCAAGGTAAACGTCCTTTATGACATGCCCGGGCAACATCTTGAAATAGACCGTGAGGATCTCTCCGCTTTTGGTCTTTATTTTAACGGGACTTTTCACCTGGCCCAGTAGCCCGAGTATAAGCGCCGAAGCCGCCGTGCCGGTGCCGCAGGCCAGCGTTTCGGCTTCAACCCCTCTTTCATAAGTTCTTATAGAAGCGGAATCCCCGCACACTTCCCCGACAAAATTCACATTGGTGCCGTCCGGAGCGAAGATGCTGTGCTCTCTTATCTTTCTGCCATGTTCGTCAACCGGAAAAGTCTCCGGATCGTCTACTATCTGAACGACATGCGGCACGCCGGTATCTATGGAATGTACCGTTACCATAGACTGGCCCACCCCGAGTTTTATTCCCATTTTTATGTTCTTAGGATCGCTCATTTTAAGCTTTATATTCCCGGAATTTATGGAAGACGAAATAATGCCCGCTCCGGTCTCAATAGATACCTTGTCGCTGAAACCGTTGCAATTCGCGTAAAAAGCGGCGCATCTGGCTCCGTTCCCGCACATATCTACCTCCGTACCGTCGGGATTTATTATCCTCATTTTGAAATCGGCTTTCCCGGAACTTTCAAGAACAAGAAGGCCATCCGCCCCCGCCGACAAACGCCTGCGGCAAATATCTTTTGCTATCGCGCAATAATCCAGACGCCGGGGGTCTAATTCCCCCGAGATGTTATCAATAAGGACAAAGTCATTTCCGCTTGCGACGAGTTTAGTAAAAAATATCCCGTAATCTCCGGACATAAGATCTCCTCTACCACGTTACTATCTTTTCCCCTCGGATAAGGTCTTTATAAGTCTCGGCGGCTCTTGCCACCTTGAGCTGAGACCCCATAACAACAAGCTCCGCGGGCCGAGGGCGGGAATTGTAATTCGAAGCCATGGTGTATCCGTATGCCCCGGCACCCATAACCGCTACATACTCTCCTGGAATAAGTTCCTGCATCTCTCTATCTAACCCCAGGTAATCTCCGCTTTCACATATGGGGCCGACTATGTCATAAACCCCTTTTTCCGCATCTCTTTTTGTCACGGGTATTATCTCATGATAGGCATTATACAGGCTGGGCCTCAAAAGATCGTTCATACCGGCATCGACTATAGCGAATTTTTTGCCTGTCGAACCGGTCTTTATGTATATAACTTTGGCGACAAGAATACCGCTATTTCCCATAATGAACCTTCCCGGTTCAAGAATGATCTTAAAGCCCTTATCTTTAACTATGGGAATTATGGCGGACGATATTTCGCCGGCATCCGCGGCTTTTTCCGGACCATAATCTATCCCGAAACCCCCGCCTATATTCATCCACTCGAGAGCTATGCCGCTTTTCTTTATGAATGTCATTATTTTTTCAAGCGCCTCCCTGAACGGGGCGGGATCTGTTATCTGCGAGCCTATGTGTACGTGCAATCCTTTAAGGTCGACATGCGAGTATTTATTGCTGTTATCGAATATTTCCTCCACCGTTCTAAAATCTATACCGAACTTCTTTTCTTTCGATCCGGTAGTTATATAATCGTGCGTGTCGGGCCTTACATCCGGGTTAACCCTTATAGCCACATTAACCTTTCTTTTCATTTTTTTAGCCACAGAATCTATCATTATGAGTTCCGGGACAGACTCCACGTTAAAAAGCAGTATACCCTCTTTGATAGCCTGTTTAATTTCAGGGCCTGTTTTGCCGACACTGGCGTAGACTATCCTTTCAGGGGGGCATCCCACCTTGAGAGCCTTATACAATTCCCCTCCCGAGACTATGTCGAGCCCGGCCCCGGAAGACACAAGGGTTCTGCACAAGCTAAGATTGGAATTTGATTTCATTGAAAAGCATATTAGAGGATCTAATTCCTTGAAGGCTTCTTTGATCCTGCTAAAGTGACCCATGACCGTGCTGACGCTATACAGATAAAAAGGAGTTCTGTGTTCTTTTACAATATCCATTACGGGCACATCTTCGCAATATAGCGCGTTTTCCCTGTATGTAAAATCGTGCATATTCCCCCTCTACTTAAGTTTCTTCTTCCATCGATCTATCTGGTTTCCCACAAGTTCGGGATTTGTACTTCCCTCTGTCTTTTTCCCGGAAACAGAAGCCTCGGAATTAAGAAGGCTGAAAACGTCCCCCTCAAGAAACTCTGAAAAACCTTTGAGCTCAACCAGAGAAAGTCCGGATATATTGATTTCTTTTGACGCACAGTGCCCCACCATATTACCAACTATCCTGTGAGCATCGGAAAAAGAGACTCCTTTTCGCACAAGATATTCCGCTATATCCGTGGCATATATAAATTCGTCAAGTAGGGCTTCCCGGGCAGTCCCGGCATTTACAGATATCGTCGGGGTAAGAGCAGCCATCATTCTCAAACATCCCGAAACCACCTCTACAGCTTCAAAAAGAAACTTTTTATCTTCCTGCAAATCTCTGTTATAGGCATGCGGCTGCGCTTTCAAAAGGATCAGTATCGAGTTAAGAGCCCCAATTACGTTCGCCGATCTCGCTCTTATGAGCTCGAGTACATCCGGGTTCTTTTTCTGGGGCATAAGAGAACTCCCGGTGGTGAACCTCTCCCCCATTGTTATAAAAGAAAATTCCGATGTTCCGTACAAAATAAGATCCTCACTTATTCTTGAAAGATGCACAGCCACTATGCTTAAGGCCGCGAGAAGTTCCGCCATAAAATCCCGGTCTGCCACGGAATCTATGCTGTTGGCGGAAACATCGGAAAAGCCAAGTTTCTCCGCCACAAATTTCCGGTCGAGCTTAAGGGCCGATCCCGCTATAGCCCCCGAACCCATTACGCTGATATCCGAACGCTTCGCGGCGTCTTTTATCCTGCCTATGTCCCTTTCAAGCATTTCCACATAAGCTATGAGAACATGCGCGAAAAGCACCGGCTGCGCCCTGTTAAGATGCGTATATCCCGGGATTATCACGTCTCTGTTCTTTCCGGCCAGATCCACAAAACTTTTCTGCAGCGTCCTTATCAGGACCGATAATTCTCCTGAAATTTCTTTACAATATAGCCTGACATCATTCACTACCTGTTCGTTCCTTGACCTTGCCGTATGAAGTTTTTTAGCTTCATCGGGACATCTTTTCTCAACATGGTCCTGCACGGCGGAATGTATATCCTCGAACCCTTCGGCCTGGAAACGTCCGGAATCTATCTTTTCCTTAAGATCTTCAAGCGCGCCCAGAAGGGCTTTTTTTTCGGCCTCGGTAATATACCCGCATTTTGCCAGCATTTCGACATGCGTTTTGGACGAAAAACAATCATACTTTGCCAGGATCTTGTCGACACCAAGACTTGAGGTGAATTCCAGGACATCCGGATCTATATTCTCTCCGGAAAATCTTCCTCCCCATAACTTTCCCATTCTTCCTCCCTGGTCCGCAGACATTCTTATTTTTCTCAGTGTTTACTTATCTGGGCGTTATCTCTTATAAGGCATAGCCCAGAGATCTATGAAACCCTTGGCAAGGGATTGATCAAAAACATCCCCCTCTCCGTACGTCGCAAGATCCAGCTTATACCGTGAATTGGGACTCTTTCTGCCCGAAACCGTAGCATTGCCCTTGTACAGTTTCAACTTAACTTCCCCGGAAACAAGTTCCTGGGTCTTTTCCACAAAAGCGTCTATGGACTCTCTCAGAGGCGTGAACCAGAGCCCGTTGTATACAAGTTCCGAATAGCGCTGGGCAAGAAAACTCTTGAACTCGCGGGTAGAACGATCCAGGACCATTTCCTCAAGCGCCGTGTGAGCCGCGTAAAGCAAAGTTGACGCGGGAGCCTCGTACACCTCTCTAGACTTAATGCCAACAAGTCTGTCCTCTATCATATCAACTCTTCCCACACCGTGCCTGCCGGCCATAGCATTGAGTTTTTCGACAAGGGCAACGCTCCCGGATCTTTTGCCGTTTACGGCTACGGGTACCCCTTTAAGAAAGGTCACCCTCACATATTCGGGAGCGGACGGGGCCTTTTCTGCCGGGCGAACACATATGTAAGTATCTTCTCCCGGCTCCTGGTCCGGATCTTCAAGCCTGTCGCCCTCTATGCTTATCCCCCATAAATTCCGATCTATGCTGTATATTTTTTTCTTCGTCTGCTCAATAGGTATCTTTTTTTCTTTCGCGTAATCTATCTCTGACTCGCGCGTAGTAAGTTCCCACCCCCTTACGGGGGCTATAACCTCAAGGCGCGGAGCCTTGAGATGAAAAGTAACTTCAAACCTTACCTGATCATTGCCTTTTCCCGTACAGCCATGCGCCACTGAGGAAGCCTTCTCTTTGATCGCCGCGCGTACCATAGCATCGGCTATCACAGGTCTTGAGAGAGCGGTCGCCAAATTGTATTTCCCCTGGTATAGAGCCCCCGCCTTGAGCGCCCTGAAAGCGTACTGTTCAACGAACTCCTTTTTCAGATCGCCCACTATACATTTGGAAGCCCCTATTTTGAGAGCTCGCTTTCTGGCATTCTCGGCATCGGATCCCTGCCCCACATCTCCCATGTAACATACAACCTCATATCCCCTGTCCATGAGCCAACGTATTATTACCGAAGTATCCAGCCCCCCGGAATAAGCCAGCACAACTTTCTTTTTTGCCATTTCCGTCCCCTCAGGTTCGTTATGATATTTTACTCTCCGATCAATTTAAGCAGAATTGCTTTCTGTACATGCATTCTGTTCTCAGCCTGATCGTAAACTATAGAATTCTTCCCGTCGATCACATCTGTTATCTCTTCTCCTCTATGAGCCGGAAGACAGTGCATTATTAAAGCATTCTCTTTCGCCGCTTTCATGAGCTTGTCATTGACCTGAAAGGCGCTGAAATCCCTGAGGCGTTTTTCTCTCTCATTTTCCTGACCCATGCTCACCCATACATCGGTATAAACCACATCCGCGTTCTTAACCGCCTCGAATGGATCGCTGAATTTCCTTATTGTTGCTCTGTTCTTTTTAGCTGTCTTGACCGCTTCATCCATTATCTCGGCATCGGGCTCATATCCGTCGGGCGTGGCGACATTCATGCTGAGTCCTGTTTTGGCCGCGGCCATCAGTAAAGAATTAAGAACATTGTTCCCGTCCCCGACATAAGATAAGACCGTTTTCCTGAGGCCTTTGGTTTCCATGACTGTAAAAACATCGCTTAGCGCCTGACAGGGATGGTCCATGTCTGAAAGCCCGTTTATAACGGGTACATCAGAATATGCCGCCAGATCCTCTACATCATTATGAGAAAACACCCTGGCTACTATCCCGTCAACATACCTTGAAATTACCCGCCCCACATCCTTTACCGGCTCTCTCCCTCCCATATCTATTTCTGAAGGGCTCAAGTAAAGAACATATCCTCCAAGATGTACCATGGCGACCTCAAATGAGATCCGGGTACGGTTGGAGGGTTTTTGAAAAAGAAGCGCAAGTGTCTTGTCTCGGCATGCGTATTTTCGGGATAGCGGTTTTTTTTTGAGCTTCTTTGAGATCTTAAGTATATCAAAGATCTCTTTCCGGGAAAGATCCCTTAACGACACCAGATCTTTTTTCCTTTTCATGCTATATCTCCTCCAAAACTTCAGCGATTTTCTTGATCGCTTCGTCTATTTCTTCCGCAGTTACCGTTATGGGCGGCATTATCCTCAAAATATTGCCCTGAGTACAGTTTATAAGAAGGCCCTTTTTGAGCAGGAGTTCGGGGATGCAAGAAGCATCTTCCATCCCCATTTTAACCCCTATCATGAGGCCTAACCCCCGGATATCCTCTATTATAGGGAACTTTTCGCTAAGCTCTTTTATCTTTTCAACAAGATATTTCCCCATTTTCGCGGTATTATCCAATAAACCGTCCTCTTCTATGGCTTCAAAAACACCCAGGGCCGCGGCGGAAACTATAGGGCTTCCCCCGAAAGTAGACGCGTGAGATCCGGGGCCAAGAACATCCTTATGCTCTTCCTTTATTACAAGAGCGCCGATAGGAAGTCCTCCTCCCAGGGATTTTGCCAGGGTCATCGCGTCGGGTTCAAGGCCGAAATGCTTGTAAGCGAACATCTCGCCGGTACGTCCCATGCAGGTCTGAACTTCGTCCATTATCAAAAGTATGTCCTTTTCCGCGCAGATAGCGGCGAGAGCTTTGATATACTCTTTCCCGGGAACGTTTATCCCTCCCTCCCCCTGCACGGGTTCAAGCATTATAGCCACGGTATTTGCCGTAACGGCCGCTCTCAACGCGCCAATATCGTTAAACGGCACATGCTTGAACCCTTCGGGAAGCGGATGAAACCCCTTCTTCACCTTTTCCTGTCCGGTCGCGGTCAAAGTGGCAAGAGTTCTTCCGTGGAAGGACTTTTCCATCGTTATTATTTCGTATCTTTTCCCGTCTCCGTATTTGCGGGCGAACTTTATCGCGCCTTCGTTGGCCTCGGCTCCGCTGTTCGCGAAAAACACCTTACCGGGAAAAGAATGCTCTATTATTTTTTGGGCAAGCAGCGGCTGGACATCGTTGTAGAAGTTATTGGAGACATGCAGTATACGGTCGAGCTGACGTCTAAGTCTTTCCACGACCCTCGGGTGCCTGTGGCCTATACCGCTTACGGCCCACCCGGGGAAAAAGTCCAGATAAGTGTTCCCTTCCGAATCTTCCACCCTGGCGCCCTCTCCCTTAACGAGACATATGTCCCCTCTCATGTAAGTCGAAAGCACATACTCATTGTACATGTCCTTTATCTCGACGGTATTCATATTTTCCCTTTTTGTTTTTTGTAATAAACTTTTTCGGAAAAAAACGCCTGCCGGATATTATTCATTCTCCGCAGCGCAAACTATTTCTGTTCCTATACCCGTATCCGTGAAAATTTCAAGCAGAAGAGCATGAGTAAGATTCGCGTCGACTATATGCGCTTTTTTTACGCTCCCCCTGAGGGCATGCAGACATGCCTCGATCTTGGGAACCATACCGCCCTCTATGACCCCGGCCTTAATGAGATGATCAACGGTTTCGACCGTAAGTGAATGAAAAAGAGAAGCCGGGTCGTTTTTGTCTTTCAAAACCCCCCTCACATTCGTAAGCACGGCTAACTTCTCCGCCTTGAGAGCTATGGCCAGGTTCGAAGCGGCTTCATCCGCGTTTATGTTATAAAGCTTGCCGTCTTTACCCTTGCCCACGGGACAGATCACCGGGATTATATTGGTCTCAATAAGCCGGTTAAGTATCGTGGTGTCTATAGCGCCTACCTTGCCCACGCATCCAAGATCGGGTCCTTCTCTTTTTATCGCTTGTATCATGTTATTTTCCTTGCCGCTTAACCCGAACGCTTCCCCGCCAAAACCATTTATTTCAGTGACCAGTCCCTGATTAACTTCAACCAGGACCGAATCTACCACTCCCATTGAGATCTCGCAGGTAACCCTTAGTCCATCGACGAATCTTGTCTCAATGTTGGATTCTGAAAGCCTCTTGTTTATGTCGGGCCCTCCGCCATGGACAAGAACGGGTTTCATGCCGGCATAACGCATGAAGACAATGTCCTGAAGTACCATATCGCGCACTTTTTTATCGTTCAAAGAACTTCCGCCAAACTTTATAACTATCGTCTTGTTTGAGAACTTCTTTATGTACGGCAGCGCCTCTATGAGTATCTCGCTTTTTCGTATAGCTTCTTCCATTTTTCTCCGCTTGTTTCCCGATCTTCATCCAGGACTGCCGGGCCCCGGGCATTGCTTTTTACCGGACTAAGTGGTATAGAAAGAATTAAGATTAATGTATCTGGTCGTTATATCGCAAGAATAAAAAACGGCTTTGCCTTTTCCCGAAGCAAGATCCATCTCTATCTTAACGTCCTTGCCTTTAAAAACATCCGTATCTGTCCGGCGGGTCCCCTCAGAAGGTTTTCCTTTCCTGAAAAAAACCACTCCGTCCAATTTTATGGTTATCTTTTCCGGATCGAATTTTACTCCGCTCGCTCCGGCAGACGAGGCTATTCTTCCCCAGTTAGGATCGCTTCCCGATACCGCGCATTTAACAAGAAGAGAGCCCGCTATCGACTCTGCCGCCTTTTTCGCTTCCTTATCGTTTCGGGCCCCTTTTACCCTGACCTCAATAAACTTACTCGCGCCCTCGCCGTCTCTCACTATCATAAAAGAAAGGTCCGTCATCACGGCTTTCAGGTTTTCCGAAAATATTCTCATTTCCGCAGATTTCAGGGTTATCTTTTTATTCCCTGCTTTACCGTTAGCCAGAACGAGTACCGTGTCATTGGTGCTCATATCACCGTCCACGGTTATAGCGTTAAAAGATACATCTGTCGCTATGCCCAACGCCATATTAAGCGCTTTACGGTCTATGGAAACATCCGTCATTATGTAAGAGAGCATCGTGGCCATTTCGGGTTTTATCATTCCCGCGCCTTTAGCTATGCCGGTTATCACAACATCTCTGCCGGATATCCTGAACTTACGAGACGACATCTTCCTGGCCCCATCGGTCGTCATTATACCGTCGGCCGCGTCCTTTATCCCATCGCGGGATATTTCTCCGGCAAGGGTCTTCATGCCTTTTAATATCGGCTTCATGTTCATGTACTGGCCGATTATACCTGTAGATGAAACAAATATCTCAGAACTCTTTGTCCCGAGAATGCCGGCCATTGTATCCGCCATCTTTTCGGTATCTCTTAGCCCTCTTTTCCCGGTCATGCAATTGGCGTTACCGCTATTGACCACGACCGCCCTTATGGCTCCGGTCCTTTTTATCTGCTTTATCCCCCGGATCACCGGCGCGGCCTTTGCCGTGTTTTTGGTAAAAAGAGCCGCGGCTACGCAATTTTCTTCCGAATATAAAAGGGTAAGATCTTTGCGCTTTCTTTTAGCGCCGCAATGTATGCCTCCGGCCAGAAAACCTTTAGGCAATGTTATGTCTTGCGTTAAGCCCTTCCTCATACCAGTCCCTGCCCTTCGTCAAGACCGCACATGATATTCATATTCTGCATGGCCTGTCCGCTGGCGCCCTTAAGCAAATTATCTATCACCGATACTATAACAAGCATCCCTCCGGCCGATGTAAGTCCTATATCGCAAAAATTGGTTCCCGATACATCCTTTATTTCGGGCAGTTCTCCCAAAGGCCGAACCCTCACGAACGGTTCATTTTCGTATTTGTCCCCGTAAAGCTTATGTATACTTTCGGCATCCGGAAGCCCCTTGTGCTTAACGTAAATTGTTGAGAGTATTCCCCTCCGCATGGGAACAAGATGCGGCGTGAAATTGAGTTTGAACTCTTTCCCGGAAGATCCTGAAAGTATATGCTCCATTTCAGGCATATGCTGATGGGCATTGGCCTTATAACATTTGAAATTGCTATCTATCTCCCCGAAAGAAAGAGCTATGGCCGCTTTTCTGCCCGCTCCCGTAGCCCCGCTTTTGGAATCGGCAATTACGTCCAGGCCGCTTTCAGCGATGGCTCCGGCAATGGGCATGAGCGCCAGAATAACACTTGTGGGATAACACCCCGGATTAGCTATAAGCCGCGCGGTGCGTATGCTGTTTCTGTTAAGTTCCGGTAAGCCATATACGGCCTTCTCAAGATTGGCGGCGTCGGAATGTTCTGTCGCGTACCATTTTTTATATGTTTTTTCCGGAAGCCTGTAATCGGCGCTAAGGTCTATTACCCTCTTACCTTTAGACAAGAACAAGGGGGCAAATTTCATGGAAACCGTATGCGGCAACGCAAGAAAAACAATATCGGCCGATTCCGATACCTTTTCGACATCAAGATTCCCGCAAACAACCGATATCTTTTTCCCAAACCTCGGATACATATTTGAGAAAGGTTTTTCCTTATCCACTATTGCGGATAAGGAGGTTATTTCAACATCCGGATTCTTAAGAAGAACCTCTACCAGTTCTTCCCCGGTATACCCGGTTGCCCCGACCACTCCCACTTTCACCATTACACTGCCCTCTTGTGTTGCCTTTAGAAATTATTAATATAAGCCACCGTGACAAACAGAAAAAACCCTTGTTTCAACATGATGAAAACCAAGTATAAGACAAATGCATATGCCTGTCAAGGGAAACAGAAAGCTATTCGGAGAGTACGGATACTTAAAAAAGGCCATCCCTGAGGATGGCCTTTGTAACAATCTGAATATCCGATTTCGTTGATTTTTAACGTTTTGAGAACTGGAATCGTTTGCGGGCCCTTTTCTGGCCGTACTTCTTTCTTTCTTTCGCCCTGGGGTCCCTCGTAAGAAATCCGCCCTTTTTCAACACCGCTCTTGAAGCCTCGTCCATTTCAATAAGAGCCCTGGCTATACCGTGCTTCAAGGCTCCCGCTTGGCCGCTTATTCCTCCGCCGGCAACTGTGGCTATTACGTCGTATTTCGATGCCGTTCCGGTAACTTCCATGGGCTGCATTACCACTATTCTGTGTGTTTCCCTCGGAAAATAATCCTGGAAATCCCTCTTGTTAACCCTTACTTTTCCTGTGCCTTCCACCAGACGCACTCTCGCTGTTGACTCTTTACGCCTGCCGATCAAAATTGTCTTAGGTTTATCGTTCATTTATACGCTCCGTTTTTATATCTTTAATTCTACAGGTTTCTGAGCAACTTGACCGTGCTCCGTTCCAACATACAGCTTAAGCCTTTTAAGCATTAGATCCGCCAGTTTGTTCTTAGGAAGCATCCCCTTTACGGCATGCCGTAAAGCGAACTTGGGGTCCTTCTCCATCATTTTATCGTACCTGGTAAGTTTTTGTCCGCTTGGATACCCCGAGAACCTCTTATAGTATTTCTGCTGGGCCTTCCTGCCGGTTATTTTAACTTTTCCGCAGTTAAGGACTACAACCCCCGCTCCGTTATCGACATTGGGCGTAAAATCAGGCCTGTATTTCCCGCTCAAAAGTGTAGCCACTCTGGTAGCCGTTCTTCCAAGAACCTTGCCCTCGGCGTCTATAACGAACCATTCATGTTTTATCTCGTTTTTCTTCACAATTTTAGTTTTCATCACAGCCTTTACCTATCTGTTTTAAAGATCCGTTTTTAAAATAAAAACCCCTGCCTCCGGCATGGGGCGCATAAGAGCAACAAAACTATCATATTTGGAAGACCTTGTCAAGCGATTTTGGACCGATACCCCGGGCCGAGGCGATTACCTATTCTCCGACAACAGCCCGGTAAAGCGCTCTTACCTGATCTTTGTAATACGTCTCAAAAACATTACGTACTTCTTTTTTCGAGACCATTTTACAGTTCAGGTCTGCCATTCTTTTGTTGTCTCGCCTTCTTTCATTGATCGAGATACTGTGAGAATAGTTTTTCTTCATTGTTTTACCTCCCCCTCTTTTTTCGTAAAAGCCACGCTCCCGTCATCTTTAACAATGAACGCCACCTTATCCCGGCGGCGTATATCGAAATAATTCTGCAGCGCCTTGGGTATAAATATCTGCCCCCTGTCCGATACCGTAGAATAAAATTTGAATCCCCTTTTCTTGCGCATATCCCCCTCCGACGAATATCGTGTAAGTACATAACAAGTATACAACAAGTATTTATACTTGTCAAATTTTGATAAAAAAAAGGGCAGTAACATTTCAGTAGTTCGCGGAAAATTCCTATTCAGCCGCATATGTAACATTTCAGTTATCCGCAGAAATGTAGCGTCCCAACGCCCGTCTTTGCGAACCCGCCTTCGGCGGGTGAAGCCCTTCGTATCGTGATAAATGCTATGGCTCAGGATTTCGGCAGACTTGGCATAGGGCCGAAGCCCTTCGTTTCGTGGGAACATACGAGACTCAGGATTTCGGCAGACTTGGCATAGGGCCGAAGCAATCTCCCTCCGAAATATTTTCATATTATGAGATCACTTCGTCGCCCTGTACCGTACGGTACAGGGCTCCTCGTGACGACGGCGTAGGATTCTACTGCAGATGACTGAGATGTTACAAAAGGACAGGCTACTTTATTCTCAACGTCTTTCCATAGAGAATAAAGTCGACTGTCCCCTTTTGCCTAGTAACGAACCTTAAGAAGAAATAATCCCCTTGCCGGGGCGGTGGGACCCGCTTTTTTTCTGTCTTTCGACCTCAGTATCTTGGCCATGCTGCCGGGCGGAAGATACCCCCTTCCTATATCCACAAGAGTACCGGCGATATTACGGACCATATTGTAAAGAAAACCATCCCCTTCGATATCTACCCGTAACTGCCGGCCGGTCTTTCTGACTCGCGCCATAGTGATATTTCTAATTGACGATCTTTCTTTTTTGTCACTTGCCTGAAAACATTTAAAGTCATGAGTTCCCGCCAGAAAACCGGCCTCAATATCCATAAGCCCGGCATCAAGGGGATATGGTACCCTCCACACATATCTGTCGGAAAAGGGGTCTCTGGTCCTGCTGTTCACTATGCTGTATCTGTAAAGTTTGCTTTTAGCGTCGAACCTGGAATGGAAATCAAGCGGAACTTCCTCTGACCTTTTTATCAAAATGTCCGCGGGAAGCACCGCGTTGAGAGCATCGGATATTTTGCTCACGGGGAAAACCGCGGAAACTTTAAAATTAGCCGTCTGGCCTTTAGCGTGAACTCCCGAATCGGTACGGCTTGCGCCATAAAGGGTATGATGGTGACCGAAGATCTTTAAAATAGCCTTCTCTATTTCTTGCTGTACCGTTCTTCCGTTCTTCTGCGACTGCCAGCCCTTGTAAAGCGTGCCGTCATAAGAAATAGTAAGTTTTATGTTCCTCATCTATAGCCCTTCTGCCGTAGAGGTGTTTACCCGATAAGCTTCTCGGCTATCTGCACGGCATTAAGGGCGGCGCCTTTTCTAAGATTATCGGCCACTACCCACATGTTTATCCCAAAGTTCACCGACATATCTTCTCTTATTCTCCCCACAAAAACATCGTCTTTGCCTTCCGCGTCTATAGGCATGGGGTACCGTAAGTTCTCGACATCATCTACCAGAGTTATCCCCGGAAAATTGCTCATTGCCTCAAGCGCTTCCGCCCGTGATATCTTGCCTTCGGTCTCCACATTGACGCTTTCCGAATGGGCATAATATACAGGCACTCTCACGCAGGTGGACGTTAGATTTATATCAGCCCGGCCCATTATCTTTCTGGTCTCATGGACCATTTTCATTTCTTCTTTCGTATAGAAGTTATCCGTAAAAACATCTATGTGCGGAATAACATTGTAAGCTATCTGATGGGGAAATTTATTTATCATCCCTTCGGGAGCTGTATGTTCGCCAATTCCGTAATGTGACTCCTTCTTGCTTATCCGCATGACCTGGGCTTCCATCTCGATAATGTTCTGTTGTCCCGCCCCTGAAACCGACTGGAACGTTGTTACCACCACTCTTTTCACTTTCTTTATCCGGTCGAGCGCTTTCAGCGGGAGAACCATCTGTATGGTGGAACAGTTCGGATTCGCTATGATACCTTTATTAAGTTCAATGTCTTCCGGATTAACTTCGGGAACGACAAGCGGCACATCATCGTCCATCCTGAACGCGCTTGAATTGTCAACACAGACCGCTCCGGATTCCACGGCAGAGGGCAGAAATTCTTTACTTCTTGACGCGCCGGCTGAAGCCAAGACGATGTCTATTCCCTTAAAAGCGTCTTTTGTGAGAACCTGTACAGGTATCTCCTTCCCGGCAAAAGACAGCTTTTTGCCTTCGGACCTTTCACTGGCAAGCAGCCTCAATTCGTCTATTGGAAAGCCCCTTTCCTCCAGTATCCATAAGAACTGGCTTCCCACCGCTCCCGTAGCGCCCATTACCGCCACGTTATACTTATCTTTTTTCTTCAGCATGAACTCTCCTTTATCATCTACCGCGTTTCAGCGCTCATTAAAGGGCATCCACCACAAGGTCCCCTACTTCACTTGTAGAATAGCCCATTTTCCCGGCGGAAAGACTTTTAAGCTTTTTAGCGGTAACTTTCATGACCGCTTTCTCTATCATATCCGCGGCCTTACTTTCTCCGAGCGTATCAAGCATCATACCGCCCGCGCATATTGCCGCCAGCGGATTTATTACGTTCTTTCCTGTATACTTCGGCGCCGAACCGCCTATAGGCTCGAACATTGAAACCCCTTCAGGGTTTATGTTGCCGCCCGCGGCTATTCCCATTCCGCCCTGTATCATGGCGCCAAGATCGGTTATTATGTCACCGAACATATTGTCCGTCACTATAACATCGAACCATTCGGGGTTCTTCACCATCCACATACAGGTGGCGTCGACATGCGCGTACTCTCTCTTGATGTCTTTATAATCCTTTTCACCAACCTCATTAAACGCCCTTTCCCAAAGGTCGAACGCGTGCGTAAGCACATTGGTCTTTCCTACAAGCGTAAGCGTATTGTTCTTGTTCCTTTTTTTTGTGTATTCGAACGCGTAGCGTAAACATCTTTCCACTCCCTTGCGGGTGTTGACCGAAGTCTGTATCGCCACTTCGTCCTGAGTCCCCTTTTTCAGAGAACCGCCTGTCCCAGTGTAAAGACCTTCGGTATTCTCTCTCACCACGACAAAATCTACTTCTTGGGGGCCTTTGCCCTTTATGGGAGTCTCTACCCCGGGATAAAGTTTTACCGGCCTGAGGTTTATATACTGATCAAGAGCGAATCTAAGCGCGAGAAGAAGGCCTTTTTCAAGAATACCGGGCTTTACATCCGGATGTCCGATAGCCCCCAGATATATCGCGTCCATAGTTTTTAGTTCTTCAAGTACGCTTTGGGGAAGTATCTCGCCGGTTTTCTTGTAGCGTTCTCCTCCCAGATCGTACATTACCGTCTCATACTTGAACCCCGTCTTTCCGGCCGCGGCCTCAAGTACTTTCAATCCTTCTTTTATAACCTCAGGCCCTGTCCCGTCACCCGGGAGAACAGCTATCTTATACATTTTCCCTCCATTCTTTTTTCTCGTTTAGTTTTTCAACTTTTTTATTCTTTTTTTAGCATATCCCATTAGACCGCCGCTCAGGATCATTTTATTGAGAAACTTGGGAAAAACTTCGGACTTGAAATGTTTCTTTTTCCCCGATCTGAGTATCTCTCCTTTCGCCGCGTCAACTTCAACCTTGTCCCCGCTTTTGAGCTCTTCTGCCGCTTCAGCGCTGGTAAATATCGGAAGACCTATATTAATGGCGTTCCTGTAAAATATCCGCGCAAAACTTTTAGCTATAATGCATGATATCCCGAACGCTTTTATGGCTATGGGGGCATGCTCCCTGGAAGATCCGCATCCAAAATTCTCCCCCCCCACAATTATGTCTCCTGCCGCAGCCTTGTTGACGAACTTAGGATCAGCATCTTCCATGCAATGCGCGGCCAGTTCCTTCGGATCCGACGTATTTAAATATCGCGCCGGTATTATTTCGTCGGTATTGATATCATTCCCGAACTTATGCACTTTTCCTTTAAACTTCATATTCACCTCTTTGTTGTACCATTACTTTTTCTTCAGCAGTCTTGAACCGCATCAGCATTATATTTCGGACGGGTGGGCGATGCAGCCCTTGACTGCTGAAGCGGCTGCTATCGCGGGATTCGCAAGATAAATGAGACTCTTGGGATGCCCCATACGTCCTACAAAGTTCCTGTTCGTCGTCGCCACCGCCACTTCCCCCTCGAAAAGTATTCCCATGTGACCGCCAAGACACGGACCACAGCTTGGCGTACAAAATGTGCCGCCGGCTTTCACAAAGATCTCGGCATATCCCTCTTTTACAGCATCCGCATAAACATCCTGTGTCGCAGGTATAACTATGAGCCTCACCCCCGGATTGACTTTCTTTCCTTTGAGCACCGAAGCCGCGATCTTCATGTCGCTTATCCTGCCGTTGGTGCAGGAACCGACCACGACCTGATCTACCTTGACATTTTTGTAACTGGAGACCGGTTTCCCGTTCGACGGAAGATTGGGTGAGGCCACAAAAGGTTCAAGCTTCGAAACATTGTATTCCCTTACCTCTGAATAGACCGCGCCCTTATCGCTTTTAACGGCTTTGAAACTTTTTCTAGCGGGTTTATATTTCTTAATCGCGGCTTTTACATATTTTTCGGTTATCTTATCTGCCGGTATTATCCCGTTCTTGGCCCCGGCCTCAACCGCCATGTTACATATGCTGAAACGGTCGTCCATATCCAGATATTGCAGTGCATCACCCTCGAATTCCAGAGCTTTGTAAAGCGCTCCGGAAACACCAAGGTCGGCTATTACTTTCAATATGAGATCTTTCCCTCCCACCCATTTTCGCGGTTTTCCCGTAAAGACTATCTTTATGGTTTCAGGCACCTTGAGCCAGCATTCTCCAAAAGCCATGGCAAAGGCGAGATCCGTAGACCCGACACCGGTAGCAAAAACCCCTACCGCGCCATGCGTACATGTATGCGAATCGGCTCCTATCATCAGATCCCCTGGTAGAACTAACCCTCTTTCGGGAAGAAGTGCGTGCTCTACGCCCATATCACCGAGTTCAAAATAATTCTCAATTTTGAACTCTTCCGCGAAATCCTTGAGTATGCGAGCCTGGTTGGCGCTTCTCATATCTTTGGCCGGCAAAAAATGGTCCGGAACAAGTACCACTCTTTTATTGTTAAAAACCTTTGATAAACCAAGCTCCCGGAATTCCTTTATCGCTATGGGACTTGTAACGTCATTGCCCAGACAAATATCCACATTCGCCATGATAAAGTCGCCCGGAGCGATACTTTTCAACCCTTTAGTATGAGATAACAATATTTTTTCGGTTACTGTGTGGCCCATCTTTTCTCCTTATCTTGTGTCCGGCATTTACAAAAACGTATTAAAAGGCCTATTCCCCCCCGAAGAGATTGCTTCTTTGAGGTGTCAGTTTACCAAATTTTATATCCAAAATCAATTGAGTTATTCGTGAAAAGGGGGACAGGTGTAGATTCAAATTGAGAACCGTCCCTGGGCTAAACAGCAGGAAGGGTATGTGGGAGCACTGGAGCGGATTCGCCGCCGAATAGGATAAAAATGTTCTGTCTTTCTGCTGCGCACACCGCGATGGTGAAAATAACAGGCGAAGCCGCGAAGCGCGCAGCGCATGCCCTTCCTGCTGTAAGTCAACCCGCATATGATAATACTGCGGGGACAGGTGTGGGATTGAGATGGGGACGGGTGTAGGTTTGAGTTTGGGACAGGTGTAGGTTCAAATTGAGAACCGTCCCTGGATATGACTTGGATATGATCCTGTACAAACAAAACTCCCTCGGGTATAATGCGGTATCCGGAGAAAATACAATGAAACTAACTCTTACACGTAAAGACGCTCTTGCTCTCGGGATCGTTTCTTTCGCTGTTCTTGTCTGGAACATCTGGTCGGGAAGCCTGCTTTCATGGGACGAGGCCTTTTACGGCGCTGTCTCCAAGGAGATCTTCCGCACCGGAGACTGGATAAACCTCTACTGGACGGGAATGCCCTGGAGCGACAAACCTCCTCTGTATATGTGGATAACCAGCCTTTTTTACGGCGCTTTCGGAATAAACGAATTCTCCGTTCGTTTATTTTCCGTTATCTGCGGTACGGGAACAGTGCTCGCGGTGTATTTTCTGGCGCGTGAACTATACTCAAGACGCGCGGCTCTTGCTTCCGGGCTGGTCCTTTTGACCACATGGCATTTCATATGGTCGTCAAAGGTCGGCATGCTGGATTCCGCTCTCACCTTCTTCATTACTATCTCCCTGCTTTTTTTCCAGATAGGAATAAGAAATCGAAAATTTCTTTTTTTACCGCCTGTAACTTTTGCTATGGCATTCCTTACCAAAGGTCCGGGCGCGGTGATAATCCCCATCATTATCGTCCTCTACGCCGTTCTCTCGGGGAAAACAAAAAAACTGTTCGATGCCTATATCCTCATCGGAACAGCTCTTTCCACCGGGATCATACTTTGGTGGCACATCGCTGTATTCGCGAGCTACGGGGAAAATTTCATAAAAAACTATCTACTTCAACACCTCGTGAAGCGCACAACTACGGCTTTGGATGACCACACAGGTACATTTTTTACTTATTTCAAAACCATTCCCAATAAAGGAAGGCCATGGTCTCTCGCGGGACTCATCTTGATCCCAACAGCTATATTCAGGATATTCCATTCCCGCGAAAAACAACACCTCCTGCCTGTCATCTGGGCTTCTCTTGTGATACTGCTTTTCAGCGCTGTCCAGACAAAGCTGCATTGGTACATAATTCCCGTGTACCCTGCCCTCGCTATCCTTACGGGATGGGGACTGGAGAGCATAGCAAAAAAGCACACGATACCGCTGACTGCGCTTCTTGCTATTTTTTCAATAGTCTACCTTACCCTCGATAAAGGGATATTCAACCTGGACTATTCTCCCAATATCAAAGCGACATATATTGGGGTATCTTCAGATGTCCCGGAAAAAGAAAAACTTTTTCTTTATGACATCTCCGATCCCGGCCTGCAGTTCTATCTGGGATGGCGCGGTTTCAATGTCCGGAACGAACAAACCCTGGACTCGGCGTTTAAGGCCCGTGACTCGTTCATTCTGCTGAACAAAAGAAATGCGCCGCGCCTTCCATCCGAAGGATACATAATTATATCCGAATACCCCGACCATATACTCATCAAGCCTGAAAAATAGCGCCGTCCCTATGCTTTTTCAGTAGGGATCCTCAAAACAGCAGGAAGGGTATGTGGGATCACTGCAGCGGATTCGCCGCCGAATAGGATAAAAATGTTCTGCCTTTCTGCTGCACACACCGCGATGATGAAAATAACAGGCGAAGCAGCGAAGCGCGCAGCACATGCCCTTCCTGCTGCAAGTCAACCCGCACACGACAATACGTTACCAAATTAACGCAAGTAAAAGTAAATTCTGTACCCACCTTTATTCTGCATGTTGAGCAATTACAGGCGGTTAATTAAAGCGTCTTGACAAGTATGCGAGTCAGGGGTCATTTCTGGTCAGAATATCGGGATGGAGTTCAGGAGTTTTTTTGTGTATGGGTCTTTGGGGGCGCTGTAGATCTCTTCTTTGGACGATATCTCAACAAGTTTTCCGGCCTTCATCACGCCCACAATATCCGACATGAACTCTACTACCCTGAGATCATGCGATATAAAAAGGTAAGTAAGAAAAAGATCGTCCTGCAGATCTTTGAGAAGATTCAGTATATCCGCCTGTATCGACACGTCCAGGCTGGATACCGGTTCATCGAGTACCAATAGAGAAGGTTCCCTTACAAGAGACCTGGCTATGGCTATTCTCTGGCGCTCTCCCCCCGAAAATTGATGGGGGTACCTGCCGAGACAGGCGATGCCGCCAAGCCTGACTTTTTCCAGAACACTGATAACCCTTTCTGCAATTTCCTTTTTTTTAACTCCCGTAACAAGAAGCGGTTCCCCCACTATCTGCCCCACCGTCATCCGGGGATTAAGAGAACTGTACGGATCCTGAAAAACTATGTCCTTTTCCCCGTCAACCGACACTTCCCCGTGATCGGGCCGCAGTATCCCGACAACCATTTTGGCTATTGTCGACTTCCCGCACCCCGACTCTCCTACCAGACCGAAAGTCTTCCCTTTCTCGCATGAAAAAGTAACTCCGTCAACCGCCCTTATCTCGGGTATTTTAGAGGAAAAGAACCCGGCCCCTTTAAAGTATTTTCTCAGATCTTTCAATTCCGCCGCGTTAGACATCTGTCAAAAGCCTTCTTTGTTTTACCCCTATTCTGGGGACACATCCTATGAGTTTTTTTGTATACTTCTCCCGGGGAGACCTCAGGACATCTTCCTTAAGCCCGCATTCTATTATCCTGCCTTCTTTCATAACAGCGACATTATCGGCCACCATGTTCACAACGGAAAAATCATGCGTTATAAAAAGCGCCGCAAAGGCTTTCTTTTCCTGAAGCTGCCTGATAAGGTCCAGCATCTCCTTTTGAATGGAGACATCGAGAGCCGTGGTAGGTTCGTCAAGGATAAGCACATCCGGAGAACACGCTATCGCCATAGCCAGCATGGCCCTTTGTCTCATGCCGCCTGAAAGCTCGTGGGGATAGCTCTTTATAAGGCTGTCCGGAAGCCTTACGGAATTCAAAACTTCTTTTATTTTTCGGCCGGTATCATTCCCTGAAATATCAAAATGGGCGTCGAAAACCTCTCTAATCTGGTCCCCTACGCTCATAACAGGATTCATCGCCGTGAACGGTTCCTGAAATACCATGGCTATATCCTTTCCGCGCATTTTCCTTTTTTCCTCTTTTTCCATCGAGAATATATCTCTACCTCTCAAGAATATCGCGCCTCCCTCCCTTACAGAACCCTCCGGTAAAAGATCGAGCGCCGCAAGGCCCGTAAGGGTCTTTCCGCTTCCCGACTCTCCGACAAGAGCAAGCACTTTCCCCCTTGCGATCTCGAGATCCACACCGTTAATAACAAATTTTTCCCCGATGCGCACCTTGAGCCCTTCAACTTTCAATATTATATCGTTCATCGCGGAACGCGCCCTTTTTTGGTTATCGTCTATCCCTGCTAATTTTGGGGTCAAGCATGTCCCTGAGCCCTTCTCCTATAAGATTGAAACTGAGAACCGTGAACAATATGGCCAGGCCCGGAAAAAGCGTGAGCCACCAGGCATAGTCTATATAGCTTTTACCCGCGGTAAGTATGTTTCCCCAACTCGGCTCCGGTATCTGCACGCCAAGCCCCAGAAAAGAAAGCGCGCTCTCAACCAGTATAGCTCCTCCGACGCTTAATGTGGCGCTCACGTAAACCGGGGACATGGCATTAGGAAGTATATGCCTGAAAATTATTCTCGCGTCGGAAACTCTCTGAACTTTAGCGGAACTCACAAAATCACGTTCCCTCAATGTGAGGAATTCGGCCCTTACAAGGCGGCAGAGCCCCGGCCAGGAGGTAAAACCTATAACCACCATAACATTCACAATGCTCGGGCCGATAAAGGTTATTACCATCATTATAAGAAAGAACGTGGGAAAACAATACATGACCTCCACTATACGCATTATAACGCTGTCTATCCAGCCTCCATAGTATCCGCTTATGGCTCCCAGCGCCAGTCCTATAAAAAGCGATATGGCAACCGCTATAAACCCGACACTCAGCGATATTCTCGCCCCGTAGACCATTCTGCTAAAAACATCCCGCCCAAGATTATCTGTCCCGAAAAAATGTTTCATTGAGGGCGCCTGCAGCCTGGCATCTGCCGAAAGGTCCACTTCCAAAGGGTCATAAGTGGCAACTATCGGGGCCATGACAGCCGCTAAGCTCATAACGGCTATTACTAAAGATCCCAATATTATCTGAAAATTTATCTTCTTCAACTTTCCTATTCCCCTATTTACGGCCTTCAAGCCTTATTCTCGGGTCTATAAGAACATACGCCATATCTGACAGAAATATGCCTAAAAGAGTGAGGAACGTGGCCATAACCCCCACGCCCATAACCACGGGGTAATCGTAGTGCATTATCGCCTCATACCCCAATCTTCCCATTCCCGGCCAGGCAAATATGGTCTCAAAAATAAAACTCCCCGATATCAGCACGGGTAGCGTCAGCCCGAGTATGGTTACTATAGGCAAAAGCGCGTTGCCCAAAGCATGCACAAGTATGACCCTTTTTTCGCTTATTCCTTTAGCTCTCGCCGTAACAATAAAATTTTCTTTCATTACCTCGACCATGCTTGAGCGCGAGTATCTGGAAAGCGCCGCGAGACCGCCGAAAGCCGTGGCGGCGAGAGGAAGCGCGAGATGCGCCAGAAGATCCTTTAACTGCGCCCATGCGCCAAGATACTGTACGTACCACGGCCTCATTCCCGAAACAGGCAGCCATCCCAGTTTAAATGAAAAGACAAATACCAGCAGTATCGCCAGCCAGAAAGTAGGCATGGCATAGCCTATGAAAACAAATATCGTAGAAGCCCTGTCAAAGAACGAATTTTTCTTTACCGCGCTGATAATCCCTATCGGGACGGCCAGAAAGAATATAAGAAGTACCGACGAAGCTTGAAGAAGAAGTGTCGCCGGCAGGTGCGCCAATACTTTTTCTATGACCGGCCTGTCATCCACGAGAGATCTCCCGAAATCTAAAGATACGAATCTCTTCAGCCACATGAAATACTGGACCATAACGGGCTTATCGAGACCGTACATACTCCTGAATTCCTCTCTTGCCGTATCCGAAACTTCGGGGTTAAGGCCGTATCTTATCCCGGCGGGGTCTCCCGGAGCCAGATGCATTATAACGAACATAATAACGGATATGCCGAAAAGCATAGGCACCATCATAAAAAGTCTTTTGAGAATATATTTTTTCATTATTCCTGCCGCCGCTTCAAAAAGTTCAGAATCTGTATTTTACGTCCTGCTCGTTCACATGCCAATCGATGAAATTATACCCTATTCCCGCCGGAGCCGGATCTATGCCTTTTATCCTGCGGTTCACCGCCGGAAGAGCATAAGGCGTAAAAAGAAAAGTATAAGGCGCCTCTTCCGCTATTAACCTATGCGCTTCACGGTATATCTTCGTTCTGACTTCCCCTGAAAATTCCCTCCGCCCCTTTTCTATAAGCTCATCCACACTTTCGTTCGAAAAAGACACAAAATTAAGGCCGCCCTTCCCGGCGGAACGGGAATGCCACACGGCGAAGATATCCGGGTCGGGAGGGACTGTCCAACCCAATATAACGGCCTGAAAATTCCTTTTGTCAATGAACTGATTCAGAAAAGCCGACCATGCCGCCACTTGTATCTCGGTCTTTATTCCCAGCCTTGCCCATTGCCCTTGTATGACAGTTGCCGTGTCCTCTCTTACCTGACTTCCCTGATTAGTCGTTATTACTATCCTGAGTTCCACGCCGTCCTTGGAAAGTATACCTGTCCCATCCATGTCCGACCAGCCCGCTTCCCTCAAAAGCATAGCCGCTTTCACCGCGTCATATCCGTATGACCTGGCGGAATGGTCATAATAAGGAGAATCTTTCATAAAAGGCCCCGTTGTCGTTTCGCCCTGGCCTAAAAGCACGGAATCTATGATCTCTTCTTCGTTGATAGCGTAACTCAAAGCCTGCCTGACCCTTTTATCTCTAAGTATGGGATCTTTAAGATTATAACCGACAAAAGTGTACGAACGCGACAAATACCTGTATTTCTCTATCCTGTCATTGAACTCCCCGGTCTTGCTCCTGTAGAGGAACTGATAGGGATTAAGTTCCATGGAATCTATCCCGCCGCTGACAAGCTCAAGGAACTGTACACTTTGATCGGGAATTATACGGTAAACATACCGCCTTATATACGGAGGATGTACAAAATGGTCCTCATTTGCCTCAAGTATCATGTATTCGCCGCTTTTCCACTCGACAAACCTGTATGGTCCGGTGCCTATGGGCTTTCTGGCATATTGACTTCTTCTGAGATCCTTCTCCCGCGAAAAAAGATGTTCGGGGACTATCCCCATTCCAAGTTTGAGTAGAGCGGGCGCGTACGGCTCCTTGTAAACGAATTTTACCGTGTTTTCATTGATCTCTTCCACGTCAATAATATCGGAATACCCCGAGACATAAGGACAGGCTGTAGACGGGTCAAGTATGGCCTGATATGTGAATTTAACGTCTTTTGCCGTAAAAGGTTTCCCGTCATGCCATCTTATGTCCTTTTTGAGGTAAAAAATGATCTCCCGGGCGTCATCCGAGACTTCCCACCTTTCAGCAAGATCACCTGTTACGTTAAGGTCTTTATCTACCTTTGTGAGCCCGTTATAAACCAGTCCGCAAATAGAACTCGAGGTCACATCGTCCGCAAGAAACGGTATAAGCACACGGCCGTCTCCCAGGCCCGAAGAAACATAAGCATCATGCGTCTTGGTTCCGGAATTTTCACCGTTAACAGTAAAAGGAAAACATGTTACTAAAAAAAAGAGAACCACCGTTTTCAAAACAAACGATGATCCTCTGAATGAGACCGTTTTTACGACAAACTTAAGCACCTTTCCGTCGGCCACCCTCTTTTTTAGTTTAATTCTGTTCTTCGGGTATGGATGAGTCT
Source organism: Candidatus Omnitrophota bacterium (assembly GCA_041667545.1). Taxonomy (GTDB): domain Bacteria; phylum Omnitrophota; class Gorgyraeia; order Tantalellales; family Tantalellaceae; genus SLID01. Next base: position 30,624 of record JBAYES010000010.1, read on the forward strand.
TCCCGGCCCGGAACAGCATCATGTCCGGAGATATCATCCGTTGATAAAGGGGCTTCCGCGGGGCTTCCGCTTGTTCCGGAAACTTCGGATCCAGGAATATCAAGGGGTTCCACCGGAGGCAGAGATACATCCTCTTCATTGTCCGGTATCGCCTCGCCTGGAGTAAAAGGTAAAGCCGCGGGTGTTTCGGACGGAAAATGAGGCATCGCCTGCCCTTCGAACAAGGATTGTCCGCGTCTTGCCGTAACCATGCCCAGAACCAGAGAAGTTACTATAAACCCGACGGCGCTAACCTCTGTTATCTTTTTAAGAAGCGCCGGAGCCTGCGTTCCGAGCACGGACTGCGCTGTGTCGCCGCCGAACATTTCCGTAAGGCCTCCGCCCTTTCCCGCCTGGAGAAGAATGGTCACGATAAGCACTATACAGAGTACTACGTGTAAAATTATAAGAGCAATGTACATTTTTATCCCTTCTTTTCAGCATATAGCTGAGATGTTGTCTTTACCATTTCTATAAAACTATCGGCCTTCAGACTCGCCCCGCCGATAAGGCCGCCGTCTATGTTCTTTTCGCTCATTAGTTCCTTTACATTGCCCGGATTTACACTGCCCCCGTAAAGTATTCTCCTGGATTCGGCGAATGCCGCGGAAAAACGCTTATCGAGCAGGGAACGTATTTCCGCGTGTACTTCCTCTGCCTGCTCGGGAGTTGCTGTTTTCCCCGTGCCTATGGCCCATACAGGCTCATACGCAATAACGAGGCCTTCCAAGTACCCCTCATCGAAATTTTCTAATGCCCCCGTAACCTGCTGTTTAACGACATCCATGGTCTTTTCGGCCTCTCTCTCTTCCAAAGTCTCCCCCACGCACACTATCGGGATGAGCCCTTCGTCTACCACGGAAGATATCTTTTTGTTAACCGTCTTGTCGTCTTCGGCGAAATATTTTCTTCTCTCGGAATGGCCTATAATAACGTAGGAACAGTTCACGCTTTTTATCATGGGAACGGATATCTCTCCTGTAAAAGCCCCTTCCTTCTCCCAATGGCAGTTCTGCGCGCCCACTCCCACATTAGATCCGACAAGCATTTCTCCGACTTCGCTCAAATTCGTAAAAGACGGACATATTACTATCTCGACGTTCTCCGCCTCGAATACACCTCGTTTTATGGCATTTGTAAGTTCAATGGCCTCATTGACATCCTTGTACATTTTCCAATTACCGGCAATTATAGGTTTACGCATGATTCTTCCTTTCTGTTTTCAGACGGTATTATTTGTCGTTAAGCGCCGATATCCCCGGAAGTTCCTTGCCTTCAAGGTATTCCAGAGACGCTCCTCCTCCGGTCGACATATGCGACATCTTCTTGCCCAACTTGAGCTGATTGACGGCCGCGGCGGTATCTCCTCCGCCTATAACGGTAGTGGCGTCAAGACCCGATATGAATTTAGCCACCTCTTTTGTTCCTTTTGAAAAAGGTTTCATCTCGAAAAAACCCACCGGCCCGTTCCAAACTATCGTTCTGGCTTCGCCAAGTATTGAGTTAAAACTTTTAATGGTCTTCGGCCCTATATCGAGACCTATCCATCCGTCCGGAATATGTTCGTCTTTTGTGACCTTCCGGCGCGAAGTTTCGTTTATCTCCCGCGCGATGACATGATCTTCAGGCAAAAAGATACTCACACCCTTTGAGCTCGCCGCGGAAAAGATTCTGTCTACCGTACCCATCATCTCATCTTCTACCCTGGATGCGCCCACTCCTTTAAGCCGCGACTTAAGAAAAGTGTAGGCCATAGCCCCTCCTATGAGCAGATACTCTATCTTATCCAGCATATTCTCGATAACGGGTATCTTGTCAGCCACTTTTGCCCCACCCAAAAGGAGGGCAAAAGGTTTGTCAGGATCTTTGGTCACCTTCTCGAAGTACTGTATCTCTTTCTCTACCAGAAACCCTGCTACGCTAGGCAGATATTTTGTTACCCCTTCTGTGGAAGCATGCGCCCTGTGGCAGGTACCAAAAGCGTCGTTCACGAAAACATCCCCTAAAGACGCGAGCTCTTTCGCGAATTCAGGATCGTTTCCCGTTTCCTGTTTGTGAAAACGGAGATTTTCTAAAAGTACAATATCCCCGTCCTTCATCTTATCAACAGCCGCTTTGACTTGGGGCCCGACGCAATCATCGAGTTTTTTAACATCTTTTTTCATAAGTTCCGAAAGTTTTTCCGCCACGGGAGATAAAGAATATTCCGGCTTAACCTCTCCTTTAGGCCTGCCCAGGTGACTCATGAGGATAAGCTTTCCGCCTCCTTTAAGCACATACTTCATAGAAGGCATTGCCGCCCGTATTCTGCTGTCATCGGTTATCTTCAGATCAGCGTCAAGAGGCACGTTGAAATCGACCCTCATAAGAACTTTCTTGCCCTTGATATCCAGATCCGTTATTGTCTTTTTCATCCCCCACCTCCATCAACAGTAAGATCTACGGATCCGGCCCTCACGTCTAACTAAGCCGGACCCGTTCTTTCGAAAAAGTAACTTTATCTTCGCGAAAACAACGTTACTTCGCGAGCATCCTTGCAAGGTCCACTACTCTGTTGGAATAGCCCCATTCATTATCGTACCATCCGATAAGCTTTACCATGTTTTTTCCCATGACCATGGTAGAATCGGCGTCAAATATGCATGAATGCGGATTGCCTATGATATCAAAAGAAACTATCGGATCTTCCGTATACTCCAGAATACCTTTCATTTCACCTTCGGCCGCCTTTTTCATGGCGGCGTTCACGGCTTCAACGGTAACATCTTTCTTGGTCATAGCCACGAAATCAACTACCGAACCGTCTTTCACGGGTACTCTCATGGCCATACCGTTAAGCTTTCCTTTAAGTTCGGGAATGACCTTTCCTACGGCTTTTGCCGCGCCGGTCGTAGTCGGAATTATGCTCTCACATGCCGCTCTTGCCCTTCTGAGATCGGAATGCGGAAGGTCAAGTATGCTCTGATCGTTGGTGTAAGCGTGTACGGTTGTCATAAGGCCTTCCTCCATACCAAAAGTATCGTTAAGCACTTTTACCATGGGAGCAAGGCAGTTAGTCGTACATGACGCGTTCGATACTATCTTATCCGTAGGTTTTAGGTCTCCGCTGTTAACCCCCAGAACCACCATGTTATCGATCTCATCTTTCGGAGGAACGGTAAGTATCACCTTTTCCGCCCCGGCCTCGATATGCCAGGAAACCTTTTCTTTGTTCCGGAATACCCCGGTAGACTCGATCACGACTTTCACTCCTTCCTTTTTCCAGGGGAGCTGCTTAGGATCCTTTATGCTGAGTATAGCTATTTCCTTTCCGTTAACAACTATTGAATTTTCCCTGGCTTCAACTGTCCCGTCGAATTTTCCGTGAACAGAGTCGTATTTAAGAAGATGCGCGAGTGTCTTCGCGTCTGTAAGGTCGTTTATGGCCGCTACATCAAAACCACCCTGTTTTTCCATTATCCTGAAAACCTGCCGCCCTATTCTTCCAAACCCGTTAATACCTATCTTGATCGCCATTACTTCCTCCTTGAAATTGTCATTTTACACTCCACGAAAATACACTTCCCGCTTTTTTGAACCTGTCCCGCCTTTTTGAACCTGCATAGAGTTCCGCAAAATGAACCTTTATCCCGTCGTTGCGAGGAACGAACGAAGTGAGTGACGAAGCCCTTCGTCTCGTGGGAACATATGAGGCTCAGGATTTCGGCAGACTCAGCATAGGGCCGAATCAATCTCTCTCCGACGTCGTTGCGAACCCGCCGAAGGCGGCCGAATCAATCTCTCTCCGACGTCGTTGCGAACCCGCCGAAGGCGGCCGAATCAATCTCTCTCCGGCGTCGTTGCGAACCCGCCGAAGGCGGGTGAAGCAATCTCAATAAATACAATTAGTAATGAGGTTGCTTCGGTCGCTTTGCTCCCTCGCAATGACGTGAAATTGATATTTTGCATAACGCCATGAACCCGTATTATATATCCTAAGGACATATCGTTCAACAGTTTTTTAGGTATTTTTTTAAAGGGGGCTTAAAGGGGAGGGACGCACATAGAACAGGGTGTATTCGAGCACTGGAACTTGTCCGCCGCCGAAAAGGATAAAAATAAAGACACTTCCCCGAAGAGACTACTCCTGAATCTCTAAAAATAACAGGTGTACAAGTGAAACGCGCAGAATATGCCCTGTTCTATGTGAGAGTTCAAAGCTGTTCGGAGGCGTAGACATCCCTCTGCTAATACGATACACTGCCGTCCTTCAGTTACCTCTGAAAAGCTCCAGAACGTGTTTTGCCGAGGATTCCCACGAAAAATCTTTTGCCCTTTCCCTTCCCTTTTCGGCCAATGAGCATGCAAATTCCCTGTCGGATATGACCTTCCATATGGCTTCTGACAACTGCTCTGTATCGGAAGGGTCTACGGTCACGGCAGCGTCCGAGGCAATCTCGCCGCAACTTGAAGTGGAAGACGTTACAACGGGAACATTCGAGGCAAAAGCCTCCAGAATGGGAAATCCGAACCCCTCATACAAAGAAGGATAAACAAAACAATCGGCGGCGCTGTAAAAATGCTTAAGGTCATCGTAAGGCACGTATCCCGTAAATATCACATCTTTCCCGATACCCGATCTTTTGGCCGTATTTTCCATATTGGCGGTTTTTTTTCCTTTCGCCCCTGTTAATACAAGCTTATGAGAAATTTTGTGACGACCCTTGAGTATTTCAAAGGCCTCGACCAGACGAATAACGTTCTTTCTGTGATCCATTCCTCCCGAATACAAAAGGAAAGATCCTTCTACGCCATACTTGTCCTTTATTTTTTTTCGGGACTGGCCCTTATCCAGGGCTTTGAAAGACTCGTCCCTGCCGGGATAGACCACCTCAATGCGCTTTGCCGCGCCGGGGAAGGATCTTTCTATATCGTTTTTAGTGTTGACAGAGTCTGCTATTATCGCTTTACTTTCAGAGAATACCCTTTTAAGCGAACCTTCAAGTTTTTGCAGATAGTCATCGGCATAACCCTCGGGAAAAATAAGCGGAATAAGATCGTGCACGGTGGTAAACAAACCGTACGAGACGCTATGCGGCATATCATAACTTGATGTGTGAAGAACATCCGCGTCCTTCAAAGCGCGGTCAGGCCTGAACGACAGCCTATCGACCTTGTGCCTGAAATTCCGGCCCGGCAAACGCCATAATCGCCTTTTAAAGTCGAAAAGTCTCACATAGCTGTACAAAAGATAATTGCTTTCCCGGTCTATTTTGGCCAAAGCATTGACCAGACCGAAAGTATATGTCCCTATCCCCGTTCTGTTCTTCAGCGTCGACCGTATATCTATGGCGATATTCATCTTATTTGAAACCTCTTGCTATTGTCCTAAAACCGTACCCGCGAGATCCTTATGCCCCAGAAGGAACTCGTCCGAGGTCATAGCCTTTTTCCCCTCGAGCTGAAGTTTCCCCACACGTAAAGCTCCCCGGCCTGTTTTGACGATAAGTTTGGTTTCCGAGACCAGAACTTGCCCCGGAGTAAATTCTCCGTCGGGGCCATCGCATGCGGCTGCCTGGATAATCTTCAGAACCTTGCCCCCCAGATATGTGTATGTCCCCGGCCAGGGCCTAAGGCCCCTGACCTTCAGGCATATTTCGTCGGCCGGCAAAGTCCACTCTATCCTTCCTTCAGGCCGTTCGAGTTTCGCGGCATATGTGGCCTTGCTTTCATCCTGGGCCGTAAATTCCTCTTTTCCCGAAGCAATAAGATCGACAGCTTTCAAAAGGAGTACGGCGCCTTTCACCGACAATTTTTCTGAAAGAACATCCGAAGTATCATGTTCTCCTATGTCGGTTCTATCCTGAAGGATTATGTCCCCCGAATCCATTCTCTCATTCATCCTTATAACGGTATTCCCGGTAACACTGTCCCCTTCAAGTATCGCGCGGTTCACCGGAGCCGGGCCCCTGTATAAAGGAAGAAGCGATGGATGAAGATTTAAGCAGTATTTTCCGGGTATCTCCAGGACCTCGCGGGGCAATATCCTGCCATAGTCGACAACGACAAAAATATCGGCATTGAAACTTCTGAGATCTTCAATAAAACTTTTATCAGCAAGCTTCACCGGCTGTAAGACCGCCGTCTCGGGGGCCGTTTTTTCAACTATATCTTTTACCGGCGTAGGGGTAACATTCCACCCGCGCCCTTTTCTCGCATCGGGCCGGGTAACCACAGCCAACGTATTATGAGAACTTCTCAGCAAACTCTTAAGAACAGGTATGCCAAACCTCCCGGTACCAAAGAAAACAACCCTCATACTCTTACCCCTTCCCCTTACCTCTTTGCCCTTACCCCTTTGCCCCTACAGACTCATCGGATCCACGTCAACCGCCATGAACACTCCCGACGCCTTCCTGAAACCTTTCAGAGCCGTGCGAAGTCTCTGCACCATTTCAGGCCTTGACGAACATTTTATAAGAATGTTCCACCTGTAAAATCCCCTCAATTTTACCATCGGAGAAGGGACCGGTCCGATCATATCAATATCCGGCATTCTCTTCGCGAGAAGTTTAGCCAGATTTTCAGAAAACTTCATCACGTTCTCTTCCTTTTTCGACCGTATAGTCAGTTTGATAAGGTTTGTGAACGGGGGGAAACCTAACTCTCTTCTTGACTGTATCTCCTTTGAATAAAAAGCCCCGTAATCGTGTTTCGCGGCCATTTTAATGGCATAGTTATCCGGCGTAAAAGTCTGCACCACAACCTCTCCGCCCAAGTCGCCCCTGCCTGCCCTGCCCGCGACCTGCGTTATAAGGTTAAAAGTCCTCTCCCCGCTTCTGAAATCGGGGAGATTAAGGTTAGCATCCGCCGAGACCACGCCCACCAGAGTAACTTTGGGAAAATCAAAACCTTTGGCTATCATCTGTGTTCCCACGATAACATCAATTTTATGCTGTTTGAAATCGGAAAGTATGCGGTCATGCGAACCTCTTTTTGACATCGTATCGGAGTCCATCCGCTCTATCCTGGAACTGGGAAGTATCCTGCGAAGTTCTCCTTCCACCTTCTGGGTTCCCGTACCTTTGTACATGAGGTGTTCGCCACGGCAGGAAGGGCATATTCTCTGGGGAGTTTCCCTGTATCCGCAATGATGACATAAAAGTTCTTTTTTTGTTTCGTGATAAACAAGGGGCGCGTCGCATTTTTTACACTTAAGGACAAATCCACAGCCTCTGCAGACGACAAATGTGGAAAATCCGCGCCTGTTCAGGAATATAAGCGCCTGCTGGCCTTTTTCTATATCCTTCTTAAGCGCCTCGGCCATAACGCTGGAAATAACACGTTTTCCGGTCCTTGTATCCATCTCCATGCGCATGTCCACAAGCTTGACCCTGGGAAGTTCTTTTTCACTGATGCGCTGAGTAAGCTCTACAAGCCGGTACTCACCGCTAAGCGCCTTGTGGTAGGATTCCAGGCTGGGAGTGGCGCTGCCGAGTATTACCGGTATACCCGCCATGCGCGCCCTTTCTATGGCAACCTCTCTCGCGTGATATCTGGGAACGTCATCCTGCTTATAGCTCGGCTCGTGTTCCTCGTCTATTATGAATATGCCGGGATCCCTGAACGGGCTAAAAACAGCCGATCTTGGCCCTACAACTATTTTCGCATCTCCTCTTTTTATCTTTTTCCACTCGGAGAATCTGGCGCTTTCAAGCATCTTTGAATGAAAGACCGCCACGCCGCTCCCGAAACGCGACTTGAAACTTTCCACGGTCTGAGGTGTAAGAGAAATTTCCGGAACAAGGATTATCCCCGACTTGCCTTTAGAGACAACCCTTTCGGCTGTCTGCAAGTATATCTCGGTCTTGCCGCTTCCGGTTATACCGTGCAGAAGAAATACTTCATGCCTTTTCTCTTCCAGGCATTTCATGACATTGTCCAGGACGACCCTCTGTTCCCTGTTCGGTTCATGCGGATCGGTGGCGATAACAGGCGGCGGCTCTTCTTTTACGCGCGTTTCCATGGATACTTTTCCGCGTTTAAGGACTCCGGGTATCATCGCCTCGAGTGCCTCTCCCCAGGAACAGAAATAATTATCTTTCATCCAGCGGGCAAGCTCTATCATTTCAGGAGTGAACACCGGCTCATCGTCTATGATATCAATGAGGTCCCGGGGCCCTTGCACCATAGGCCGGTCTTCTATCTTAACGATATATCCCACGCGTTTAGAATTGCGGAAAGGTATATGGACCCTTTTCCCGATCTCGGCCCGGCGCGCTTCGCTGGCCGGAACCCTGTACTGGAACGCGCGGTCTATAGGAAGCGCTGTTATGACCTCAACGAACTGATCCTTCATTCTGTCCTTATCGTTAATCTTCCGGGGTTTGGACGTTTTTTGTTTTTTTACCGGAAGGGATATTTATCCCCAGCTCTTTGGCTATCGCCTTCATATCTTCCCAAACTTCTTTCTTGCTCGATGGATTCCTCAGAAGATACGCCGGATGATATGTCGGCATAAGTTTTACCCCGCAATAGTCATGGAACTTTCCCCTCAGACAGCTGATCGGAGTATCCGTATCAAGAAGTGTCTGCGACGCGAATTTACCCAGAGCGCATATAACTTTGGGTCTCACAAACCGTATCTGGGCGCTCAGATAAGACGAACATTTACTTATCTCCCCGGGCAAGGGGTTGCGGTTCTCCGGGGGGCGGCATTTGAGTATATTGGCGATATAAATGTCTTCTCTTCTCAACCCCATTGCCGTTATTATGTCGGTCAGAAGTTTCCCCGCCCTTCCCACAAAAGGCCTTCCCTGAATGTCTTCGTCCCGCCCGGGGGCTTCGCCTATGAACATAAGCGCGGCATCACTTTTTCCTTCCCCAAAAACCGTATTAGACCGGGTTTTTGAAAGGCCGCATAAAGTACAATTCGAAACCGCCGCGCGGACAGACTCCAGGGATACGGTTTCCCCGTACAGCTCGCTTACCCCCGCCATCATCTCTGTTTCCGCCACCTGTCTTACGCCTTTAAGAATATCCGTCACTTTTCCCCTCCCGCGTCTTTCATTACCGCATTTGTTATATCTTCGGCGGCATGCGGTTTGCATATTTTGCCAAGCCCCCGTTTAAAAGTCTCATACACCGCCGGATCATGCAGCATCTCATCGGCTATACGGGGTATCTGTTTTATGGATGCCGCGATACGGGCGGCGCCGTTCTCTTGAAGAAATCTTTCATTCCACGTTTCCTGTCCCGGTATCGAACCGTACAATATCATGGGAAGCGCCGAATCCATGGCCTCCGTCACACTTATGCCCCCCGCTTTGGTTATCATTAAATCTGAAACCGCCATAAGCTCGGCTACCTTGTCCGTGAAGCCGAACAGCTTTACCGGATAATTAAGCGAAGCCGAGATACGTTCAAGCTGGCCGTAAAGTTCTTTGTTATGCCCCGAAACCGCTATAATCTGTATACGTGACGCGCAGGACATCATTTCTTCCAGCATTTTCCCTACCGGCCCCACGCCAAACCCTCCGCTCATTATAAAGATCGTCTTTCTTGTCTCTTCGAGACCATATCTTTTTCTGATAACATCCTCGTCGTGTTTTCTGTGGAACTCTTCCGTAGTGGGTATTCCTGTCACAAAGGTCTTTCCCGGACGTATACCTTTACGCTCAAGTTCCGTCCGCACCCGATCCGATCCGGCAAAATACATATCTATCCCGGCAGAAAGCCAGTAGGAATGCGGCCCGTAATCTGTGACCACGGCGGCCAGCTTGGACTTCAATCCCGTTCTTTTCAGTATTCCGGCTATGCTTGGAACCAAAAAATGCGTCGCGATAACAACATCGGGAGATTCCTTTAAAAGAAACTCCCCAAAACCGGGAACGCCGCTATGATCCATCTTTGCTCTTAACCGTCGGGTAAGGACATCGAACAACCTCAGGTCCGATACGTAGAACATTATGGCCCATAACCAGGTCGCTTTTTTCATCATAAAGACATAGAGGTCAAGATAGAGAAATCTGTAGAACCTGTTCGCGTATTCCATTATATCCACTGTTTTCACTTCACATCTCTCCGGCATGCCTTTCATTACGCCTTCCAGAGCCAAAGCCGCTTTTTTGTGACCCATGCCGGCCGTGGAAAAGACCAACAGTATTCTCTTCTTTTCCGTCATTTCCCCTCCAGGACTATCTTTACGGCTTCTTTAAAATCTCTCGCTATTCGGTCTGGTTTTATTTTCCATTCTTCAGCGTCCTTCTCCGAGGACTTACCCGAAAGAACAAGTATGTTCAAAAGTCCCGCTTTTTTCCCGGCTATAATGTCCCTCTCCGAATCGCCTATAAAATATTTTCCCGAAAGATCTTCAATGTGGAATTTTTTTGCCGCCTCAAGGAAAAGACCGGCTTCGGGTTTACGGCAGGAACAGTTATCTTGATCAAGATGCGTACAGTACAGAACACCGTCTATTCTGCCCCCGCCCTCACGCACAGCGCTTTTCATCTTTTCCGTGAGATCTTTAAGCTCGTCCTGAGCCATTATTCCCTTGCCTACGCATTTTTGATTGGATATGACTATGCTTCTATATCCCGATTCTTTTAAGGTTCTGAAACCCTCTATAACCCCGGGAAGAAAAATAAAGTCCTCCCATTTTGTTACATATCCATGTTCGGTAACTCCGGCGCCGTCCTTATTTATGACCCCGTCCCTGTCCACAAAAACGTATTTGTTCTCCATTTCCCTTACCTCTCCGGACGAATCTTTCTTACTTCATCATACAACAAGTATCCTGTCATAACGGCTGCCACAGCGGAAAAATGCATCATAAAACGTGATATCGTGGTGTTAACATAAAAATAAAGGTTCTCTCCTGTCATGGCCATGTATGCCGCAAAATATGCCAGCGCCGAGACACCTGTAAAAACACTCAGATAGAACATCTCTCCCTTAAAAAGCCGCTTTCTTTTCCATACGATCGAAACAAAGAATATTACCCAGAAAATGTTCCATTTCTTGGGCCCGAAGACCTCCTGCTGAAAAAGGTTCAAAAGCGCGGGGATATGCCTTATGTTCTCCCATAATCTTGACGCGGTAAGGCTTTTGATGTCAAGATCACTGTTCACCGCGCCGCCTGAAACCCTTGTCAATATCCATGGAGCGGAAATAGCCGCTATAAGCGCTAAAGAACGAAGCACATCCCGCAAAACGTTTTTTTTGTCTTCGCGCGCGGATCTCACAAACAGAACTACGAGCAGCAGTATAAACACCGCCGTAAAAACCATAGCCTCGTTCTTTATCCAGATAGAAGAACCCATCATAAAGGAAGCCAGGAGAAGCTCTATTCCGTTTCCGCTCCGTATGTACCTGATCAAGTAGAGAACCCCTGTTGTCACAAAACCCGTGAGAATAAGGTCGGCATGCATTATGGTGGCAAAATCCCCTATTTGGGGTATTGTAGCCAGAATAAAAGTCGCAAGAAGAGCATAAGAACGATCGAAAAGTCTGCGCATTGAGGAAAAGAACACCGCTATGAAACCCGCATAAAATAAAGGCATTATAAGCCGAACGAGAACATCATTGAACCCGATAAAAGAGTATATCCACGTCATAATAAGCGGCAGGAACAGCGGATAGTCGGGATGGGCCACGGTACTTTCGCTCCAGGAAAAAAAATCGGCCGGTATCCCGGAATGAAAAAAGAAAATTTTGGCCTTGAGGGCATAATTAGCCGCCGCGTCATGGGCATGGACCGGAAAAGGGATTGTCAGAATAAATACCCATACGACCTGTACCGCCGCGGCCAGTAAAAGCAGTTTTTCGACAAGGCTCAACGCCTCAGGCGACCCTTCTTGTGATATCAACTCGCCTGCCTTGTAAGGTTTTGCCAGGTATCTTGAGCTCATCATCACAAAAAGAAGTGAAGGCATGGCCAGAATATTCAATATATCGACTCTGAGCCCTATTGAGCTGTAAAAAAACAGTATAAAAACCGATAAGGCCATCCCGACAAAAAGCGACATCCCGGCAAATTCAATAGAGGAAAAAGCATGCCTGGTCTTATTAGCCGCGAAAGTCAGAAGAGCCGCCCCCATGATCCACATCGCCAAGACAGAAAGAAAGAACATCATATGGCCTCCTCCCTGCTGTAAACCGCTCCCTTTCCCGGGAAAACCTTGAACTCTTTGTATCCGGGCGGAGAGGTTCCGGGATCTCCGTAAGAAATTATAAATTCCGGATCGTCTTCCGTACGGTAAAGCGGCCAGAGATAATACCTTGCCCGTACCTCTCTTATAGAGAATCTCTCGAACCCGGTAATATCATAAGTGGCGCCTCGCGGAAGATTTTCGGCGGAAAACGCAAGAAGGTCCTCAAGATCGTCCCCCAGAAGATACCTGACCTTGGAACCGTACTCATTGGCATATAAGTATGTAAGTTCGGCATACTGCCCGCGTTTACTCTGCCGTGCCAGGAAGATCACCCACAAGATGATCCACACAAGCAGAACGGATCTCAAGACAAACTTCGCATTCATTCTCATCCTATCCCCTTTCTTCCCTGAGACAGGACGCGATACGCTGAGCATCATCATAGAGTGACAATTTTTCGCTCTTTCCTGTCGTAACTTCATACGAGTCATCCAGCGTAAAGACCTCTCCTCCGTGAAAGGGCTTTAAAAACCTCAATACGCGCGCAAGATGTATATCGGCCGTAAAGATAGCGTTATATTTTTTCTTTTTTGTGAGGATCCTCAGTACAACATCAGACATTTTTATCCTGCGCTTGAAAACGGTTATGGCTATGTCTGTGTGCTTTATCAGTATACCGCTTTTGACGGCATCGTCCACCCTGCTTCCCGGACGTCCGGACACCGTCCAGATCTTAAGGAAGGCTCTTTCCTTCGCCAGTTTTCTCAGGGCGCCGTAGTATCCGAGCACATCAACAGTCTTTTTACTTTCAGGATCCAGAAGCAGTATCCTTAAGATCTTTCCCCACCTGTCTTCAAATATCTTTTTGTTGCAGGCATAGATCTTTTCCTTGCCGGCCAGATCCTTCCTGGAAGCCTGTTCTTCATGGAACACGTACGCGCCTTCCGCTATTACAGGAATGAAACCGGCTTTTTGAGCCCTTATGGAAAAATCGCTGTCCTCATAGCATACCCCTGAATAGATCTCGTCCAGATAACCTATACTGTCAATGACTTCCCGTTTTATAAGACATGCAAAACCTATAGCATGGCCGATCTCTACGTATTTTTCCGAATTTTTCTGAAGGCGGACCGCATGATCGTGAATAGAAACTCCTTCGGCCGGAACGGATCCGAAAGTATTGCTCTCCGGGTTGACTATGCCTATCTCCGACGAGCTTTCGGCGACAAGCAGCATCTCTCTAAGCCATCCGTCGGTTACTTCACAGTCGTTGTTCAAAAGACAGACATACGGAGAGTCCGATATCTTCATGCCCTCATTTATTCCGGCGGCAAAACCCAGATTCTCGTCATTAAACAACTTCCGTACCGCTACATTACCGGAACTCTCCACCGCGTTCAGATATTCCGCCACTGCCGGGTCTTTCGAGGCATTGTCCACTATTATAAGCCGGACCGGAACACGGGTATATTTAAAAACACTTTCCACGCACTTCTTAAGAAGCCCCGGGCTTTCATAACTCAAAAGTATTATGTCGCATTCGTATTTCACCGTCACTCCCCCTTCCCCCTTTAGGGTTCTGCAAAATGGCCTTTTATAACGTCTTTGCGAGGAACGAACGAAGTAAGTGACGAAGCAATCTCAATATGTATAATAAGTTATGAGATCCTTCGTCGCCTTCGGCTCCTCAGGATGACGCAGAAAGTCCATTTTGCAGAACTCTACTTACCTCTTACCCCTTCCCCCAACTCCCAATACTTCGCCCACTTAAGGTAATGCACCCAGGAGAACATTACGGCGAACACCAGGCCCCTCATTCCTTCCATGAACCCCAGTTTTTTAACGTACATTTTAACGAACAGTTTCCGGGGTTTCACCTTAAGGTTATACATAACGGACTTATGATCCGCCGGGCCGTCTTTCTTCAGCATTTCACCCGCCTGCAAAGTGGTATATCTGTTCTGTCTCTCAATGAATTCCGACATGGAGTCGAACGGATAATGCTCTATCTCTTCTTCAAGTTTGCCTTGCTTGCCGTTGACAACAAGTTTCTCATGAATATCCCCTTCATACCTTGCATACCCTTTCTTGAATAGATGGGCCGAGTAATGCAGCCATCCCCCCCGGGTCATGGCCTTGCCGAGAAAAACGTTCTTCCGCCTGAACTTAAAACTTACACATCCTCCTTCATCTCCGGAAAGAAGTTTTTCCATTCTTTTCCGAAAAGCTTCCGTGACCACTTCGTCGGCATCGAGCTGAAGGATCCAATCTCCCGTAGCCGCGTCCGTTCCCTTGTTCCTCTCATTGCCGAACCCTTCAAAATCGCTGAGTATTATTTTATCGGAATATTCTCCGGCTATATCCAGCGTGCCGTCGGTGGATCTCGCGTCCACAATAACAATTTCATCCGCCCATTTTACCGACTCAAGACAGTTCCTTAACTTTTTAGCGGCGTTCTTCGTTATAACCACGACCGAAAGCTTCTTTCTCCCAATCCCGCCCTCCGGTTTTCTGCTATGGACTATGGACTTTGGACTTTGGACTATAGATTCTGCCCCCCCTCGCATCTCCCAGCATTTCACCCAGCTTACCAGCTGATATATCCCGCTGAATACCGCGACAGTTAAGCCGTATACACCGTCTTTATAGGCCTTCTTCCTTAAAAGCCGCCTGTAAAAACATCTGTCCAAAGTTCTGCGGAAAGCCCGCGCGAAACTCATTTTTCTGCCGGTCAAAAACCATTTACGCGCCTCGAGTGTTGTATGCCCGTTCAGGCTTCGTACATAATCGGATATATCTTTATGGGAATAATGTATCATATCTCCTTTAAGATGCCCGCAATCTCCCTGAAGTAACGCCCTCGGATGAACATCGGCCTCCTCATACTTGAATTCGTCCTTAAGGAAAAACCTCGTCTGAGCGGCCGGATACTCTCCGCCGTACTTAAGCCAATACGACCCTATGTGATTCCTTCTCGGAATAGTGTAGGCCTTGAATTCGGGACTGCCGGAGACCAGAGAAGTTATCTCTTCTGCCAGTTCCGGGGTAACGCGCTCGTCGGCATCGAGACTAAGTACCCATCTATTCGCGGCCTGCGCGTACGCCCAGTTCCTGTGCCTGCCTTCATTCTCCATCTTGCGGGTAAAGATCCTGTCCGTGAACTTCGCGGCTAACTCCCTTGTAGAATCCGTACTATCATCATCCACAACGATTATTTCATCGGCCCAGGTAACCGTCTCAAGGCACGCGGCAATATTTTCCTCTTCGTTTCTGGTTATAACCACAACACTAACCGGCGCTTTTTTCACATCCACTCCTTCACGTTTTGAACATACATCCCGACAGTTCTACGGCCGCGGGCCGTTGCGTATTTTTGAAGCCTTTTTAACTGAACAAAAGTTCGCTCGTCCTGATTATTTTAGAGGCTTAGAGCCAACTTTTGTGTCCCCGCAGGGGCAGTTAAAACCAGCGAGAAAATGC
>JBAYES010000011.1:0-43087 GCA_041667545.1 Candidatus Omnitrophota bacterium
TAATTAAAAACTTTCCCCTGGGATTCTAAATTAAGCCTGGAAAGCCAGACTCCCGGCGTAACCGCCTTATCAAGACCTCGAAGCAATTGCGACCACTTGATCTCCGGCCGGGAGATCTTCTTTATGAATTCTATTGTATTTGACAATTCGGATATTTCCGATGTGATCCTGTCGTATTCCTGTTTCCCGGGCCTTATGGATTCCCACTCCGCATTAAGTTTTTCGGTAGAAACATCTTTCTTCCCCGCGAGAAGAACCACAATTATCCAAAGAAAGATCGCCAGAAAGGCTACACCGGACGCTATAGGCACAATGGGCAAAGAAAGCGCGGCTATAGACCCCGCTTTCCTTTTTCTTGCCCTGAGCTCTACGGGAAGAAGGTTTATCTCTATCATTAAATTTTCCCTCTCACTTAACCGCCCCTTATCGCGAGACCCACACTTACCGCCAAAGAAGACGACACCGAATCCAAGTCCTGCCGGGAAAGATTGTCAGATATTTTCATGCCGCGCAAAGGATTCCATTTCTTGATATCAGAACCTATTTTCTCGGAAAGGTACTCCAGAACGCCGGGAGTATACGTCATTCCTCCCGAGCAGTAAATCCCCTGAATATGGCGGTTACATGTTCCCTCAAAGTATCCGAAAGATAGCTGTAACTCTCGTATAATCCCGTCCAGCACTTTCCTCACACAAGTATTCACGATCTCCCGGTCGAAATCGCCTTCGCCTTTTTTGTATTCCGAGGCCTTTTCCGCTGTAACGGAAAGTGTTTTAGCGACAAGAAGATCAATGTCCCTGCCACCCATATGTATCTGTCTTACAAAAAAAGGCGTACCGTCTATGGAGATAAGGAGAGTTGTCTGGGAATGTCCTATTTCTAAAAGCGCTACCACTTTTTCCGAAGATCCTTGAGATGACGCCATAAAAGCGTTGAATCCGGCAAAGGCTGTAACATCCACAAAATTCACCTGTATCCCAAGGTCGCTGAAAATGCCCGATAGGGACTCTATGTATCCTTTTTTAACGGCCGCGAGAAGGACCTTCATCTGCCCCTGGTCCTGAGCGTCTCCCAGAACTATACTGTCCAGAACAACTTCGCGAATGTTAAAGGGGATATATTTTTCCGCCTCGAAAATTAAAGCGGCATCAAGCTGTTCTTTGGTCATTTTGGGAAGGGTTATAAAACGAACAATTACCTCCGGACCGAATACAGAAAGATTAACACTGTTCGGTTTAATGTCTATCTCTTCCAAAGTAACTTTAACCTCTTTAGCGATATCGGGTTTTTCACCGCCGGAAGATATCTTCCTGATATTGTAGGCTTCCAGAAATGGTTCTTCTCGGAAGCCGTCCATAACAGCCGCTTTCACGGAATAACTGCCTATATCTATGCCAACGGCCCTGTTATCTTTCCCGGATAATCGTTTTGCCATATTATGGGTCTACCTCTGGAGAGACACAACCACGCTGAAAGTTATGCTATGAAACACTTTAAATTACCCAAAGGGTATCATATAGAGTAGGTGTTGTCAAGGCGCGGGGTAGATTAAAAAGAAAGAGAGCGATCTCTCGCTCTCTTTCTTTAATTCGCATCATGCTATTCGATTGGACTAAAGAGTATGTCCGTCACCGAAATCGCATGTCGGGGCTGTTGGGGTATCCGGAGTAGCAAAAACCGTTCCAACCGTGTACGCGCCTCCTGCCGGACATTCCGGGGTCCTTTGTATGTAGTCAGGAACAAGAGCCGCAAGATCTGCCGGATCTGCTGAATTATCTATAGCATACAAAGTGGTCGCTCCGTCTATCTGTCTCAGATTGGCTATACACGCTCCCCTCATTGCGTTCGCGCGGGCTTTATGAAAGTTGGGTAGAGCTATTGCTGCCAAAAGGCCTATTATTGCGACAACTATCATAATTTCAACCAACGTAAACCCGCCCTTTTTATTAAGTATCTTCATCTCGATCACCCCCTTTAGAAGAACCAAATTGGAGATAATTCCTCTCCCTTTCTTCCATTTTGAGTATACCTGCCCATTTTCAGAAAGGCAACTTTTAGACTAAAATAATTTTGAAACGGCGCGACAGTCTTTCGAAGCACTCCGCTACAAGGCTCCGGCGTTCCCTACGAGGGACGCTCGATCTTCCCAGCGAGAAGATCTTCGCTCGACGGACGACCTCGCTCCCACGAGGGCCCGTGCCCTCGTGGACCTTGCCCGCTCGGTCGTCCAACGCCCTCTCCGGGAACACCAGACCCTTGTAGCTAAGACGCTCGATCTCTCTTGTGGGGTGTCGCCGTTAACGCGGAGAGTTCTCTTTGATCCAAGGGGCCCCGTTTGGAATTTTAGGATTTCGTGTGGCGTTTTTTGACAATTACAACACTTGCGGCTGTTTGAACCCTCCGGAGCCCAAAAAAATATTTGGGCGGAGGAGGGTGAGTTCCGCAAGGTCAAAAAACGCCATGCGAAAGCCGTTAAGAAATTCCAAGGGGAAGGATCGAAGAGAACTCTCCGCGGGACTGGCAACAAAAGTCCTCGCCGGAAAACTCTCGGGGGTCGGGAATATTGCTAAAAGGTCAGGAGTTCGGACATCTGGAATATGGGGAGGAACATGCAGATAACTATACCGCCTATGACAATACCGAGAAAGGCTATGATGAGAGGTTCCAAGAGGCTTGTTAGAGAATCTACCATCACGTCCACCTGATCGTCAAAAAAGTCCGCTATCTTCGTAAGCATTTTTTCAAGCTCTCCGGTCTTCTCTCCCACCGATATCATCCGAGTAACGAGAGGGGGAAATATCCCGCTTCGCTCCATGGGGTCCGATATGCTCTCCCCTTCCCTCACATTATCCCTGACTTTATCGATAGTTCTCTCCACAACCGTGTTACCCGCTGTTTTAGAGACAATTTCAAGCGCCTGCAATATGGGAACACCGCTCCTTACAAGCGTGCTTAGTGTTCGTGAGAACTTGCTTATAGCAACTTTTCTCTGCAATACTCCGAATACCGGGAGCTTCAGCTTTAAACCGTCCAGCTTTAACATTCCCATTTTGGTGGAAGCATACCATTTGAACGCCCAGAATATCAAAGCGCCAAGAACAACTAATGGAAAAAAATACTTGCGCATGCCGTCGCTAAGGTCAATAAGGAACTGCGTGGGGCCTGGCAGACCCGCCCCGAAACTGGAAAATATATCCTTAAAAACAGGGATAACCTTGAGAAGGAGAAGCACCAGTATGCCAAAGGCCATTATCATTACGGCGGCGGGATACATCATGGCGGATTTGATCTTTCTCTGCAGATTGCTGGTCTTTTCAAGATACGCGGCGACGCGTTCAAGGACCTCGTCAAGCATCCCCCCGGACTCTCCCGCTCTGACCATGTTTATAAAAAAGTCAGAAAATATCCCGCGATGTTTTTCCATGGCTTCGGATAAGCTCGAACCTGTGTTCACACTGTCGCGAGCATCGATTATAGCGGCCTTGAACGCGGGGCTCTGCGCCTGTTCCGACAAAGTGTCAAGAGAGGTAACAATGGTTATTCCGGCGCCTGTAAGCGTAGCCAGCTGTCTTGTAAATATGACAAGTTCGTCAAGGGACACTTTTTTTCTGCTGAACAGTTTCAGTGAGGAGAACGAGCCGGGCTTTGCTTCCTCAAGTTTCAGTATCAGAAGGTCCCTGCTTCTGAGTATCTCAAGAGCCTTGGCCCTGTCGACAGCATCAACCTGCCCCTTTAAGCTTTTCCCCGACCTGTCCTTCGAAACATAATTAAATTTCGCCATATCTCACCCACCCTCAAAGATCAAATCGCGCTCGCTGCCGCTGGGAGCTTTTTGGGATTTTTGAAGCCTTTTTAACCGAGCAAAAGTTCGCTCGTCCTTTTTATTTTCCGGAATAGAGACAACTTTTGCGTCCCCGAAGGGGCGGTTAAAACCAGCGAAAAAATCTCAAAAAGCTTCCAGCCATCGTCCATTCGCGATTTGATCTTCTTACGTCACTCTATACACTTCCTCGAGAGTTGTCCATCCTGTTAAGAACTTCATCATGGCATTGTCTCTCAAAGTCTTTACGCCTTTTTCCTTAAGATACTCTCGTATCTCAAGCTCTGAGCACTGTCGGACTATCATATCTTTTATCTTATCGTCGATAAGTAATGTCTCAAGCGTTCCAAGACGCCCGCGGTATCCTGTGCCTCCGCACTGGGCACAGCCTTTGCCCGTATAGAATTTTTTTGTATCTGCCGCCTCGGGATATTCCTCACATAACTTTTTCAGAATAACCGGAGAAAGTTCATACTCTTCCTTGCAATTCGGGCATATCCTTTTAAGCAATCTCTGCGCGCAGGCCATAACGAGACTGGTAGAAACAAGGAACGGTTCTACACCCATATTGATAAGCCGCGTTATGGCTCCGACCGAATCATTCGTATGCAAAGTGCTTAAAACCATCTGCCCGGTAAGCGACGCCTTTATCGCTATATCGGCGGTCTCGAAATCCCTTATTTCTCCCACCATTATCGTGTCGGGAGACTGCCTTAGTATGGCCCTCAGCCCGCTCGCGAAATCAAGCCCTATATCCGGACGCGCCGCGATCTGCGTTATTCCGGCAACCTGATACTCCACAGGATCTTCCACGGTAACTATGTTCCTTTCAGGAACGTTCATTTCGTTAAGGACCGAGTAAAGCGTCGTGGACTTTCCGCTTCCCGTGGGGCCTGTGACCAGTATTATGCCGAAAGGTTTGGCAAGAGCCGTTTTAAAATCCTGCAAAGGGCCAGGCAGAAACCCCAGAGAATCCAGTCCCACAGAAAGATTGCTTCGGTCAAGCGCCCTTAAAACCATCTTATTTCCGTACACAAGAGGCAAAGATGAAACCCTGAAATCTATGTCCTTAGAATCCACTCTGACCCTGAACCGGCCGTCCTGGGGGATCCTGTTTTCCGTGATATCAAGATTAGACATTATTTTAAGACGGGTAAGTACCGCGTTCTGATTCTTTTTTGGCAGGGTAAAGGCTTCCTGAAGTTCACCGTCTACTCGGTAGCGTATACGCAGATTCTTTTCCTGCGGCTCTATGTGTATGTCACTTGCCCTCTTTTTTATTGCCTCGTTTATTATCACAGACACCATTTTAACTATGGGCGCGGTAGCGCTTTCTTTGGCCATCTCGGAAGTGTTGGCCACTCCCCCCCGCAAAATGATCTCAAGGTCCGCTTCCGGGTCGTCCTCGTCCATTATGCCGGAAAGATCCCTGTCCTCGGTATCGTAAAAAGTCCTTATCGCGTTCTCAATATCCCTCTTTGTCGCGAGAAGCAGGTCGATATCGCATCCGGTAACGGTCTTTATATCGTCCATGGCAAGAACATCTGTGGGGTCAAAGGTAACCAGGGTAATGTTATTCCCTATGCGCGCCACCGGAAGTACAGAATGCCGGCGAACCAATTTTTCCGGGACTATTTTCAGCACCTTTTCATCTAAAGCGACGCGGGAAACATCTATAGGAGGAATTCCCAATTCCGATGATAGCACTTTCAGTATATCATGTTCCGGAACTACCCCGCTTTCTGAAAGGGTCCTTACACTCAAAGTTTCCCCTTTTCTTGAGATCCTTTCAGCGAGTTCGTCCAGTTTTTTCCCGTCCGCGAGGCCTCTCGCCTTAAGAGAATCGATCACCCTGTCTATTATCGAGCCTGCCATACGTCACTTCCCAATTGAACGTGTTTCTACCGTAACCCTTAGTACTTCTTCAAGGGAGGTTACCCCTTCAAGAACATTTTCCATCCCGTTCTCTCTGAGCGTGCTCATTCCTTCCTCTCTTGCCGCTTTTTCTATCTCAAACTCCTGAGCGCCTGAAAAGATCATGTCTTTAACTTTGGGTGTAAGGACCAGACATTCCATAATTGCTATCCTGCCCTTATACCCGGAATTAAGGCATCTTTTGCATCCAACCGGAGAAAAAATACGGGCGGGAGCGCCTTTTTCGTCCAAAATACCGTATTTCAAGGCGACTTCTTCCGTCGGAACGAACGGTTTTTTACAATCATTGCATAATCTCCGTATAAGCCGTTGAGCGGCGATAAGTTCCACAGAAGACGTTATCAGAAAATGTTCCACCCCCATGTTCACCATACGGATCACGGCTCCCGCGGCGGTATTGGTATGAAGTGTACTTAGAACAAGATGTCCGGTAAGAGCCGATTTAATAGCAATATCCAGGGTTTCATGGTCGCGTATCTCTCCAACCATTATCACATCGGGATCCTGTCTCAGAATAGATCTCAGGCAAGCCGAGAAAGTAAGGCCTATGTCCTCGTTTATGCTTACCTGGTTAACTCCCCAAAATTCATATTCCACGGGATCTTCTACCGTAACAAGATTCTTCCCCGGCGCGTCAACATAACGCAGTATCGAATAAAGCGTAGTGGTTTTCCCGCATCCCGTGGGCCCGCATACAAGGACCATTCCGTGAGGTTTAGAACTGACTTCGCGAAGGGTCTCTATACTTTTCTTTTTTAGTCCCAACATATCAAGATCCGTCTGCGCCTGTTGTTTATCCAACACCCTGAGAGCCACCTTCTCCCCGAAACTGGAAGGCACGACAGATACCCTGAAATCCACTTTCCTGCCCTCTATTTTTATCTGGAACCGCCCGTCCTGGGGAAGGCGCCTTTCCGCTATGTCCAGGTCTGAAAGCACTTTTATGCGCGAAACAAGAGCCTGGTGAAATTTCCGGGGAGGGCTGTAACTCTCGACCAGAACCCCGTCCACTCTATACCTCACGCGCGTGCGATCCTCCATTGGCTCTATGAGAATATCCCCCGCCCGGTCTTTTATCCCGCGGGAAAGTATCATGTTGGTGAGCTTTACCACCGGCGCTTCTTCCGTTATTCTCAAAAGATCGGCAGATGAAAAATTATCGTCCTCATCCGCAATGGCCTCGATATGGGCGTCTTCGATCTCTTCAACTATATTGCTTATCTCTTCATCCGCCGACTTCCTATAATATTTGTCTATAGCCTCCGAAATATCCTCTTCCGCCGCCAAAACAGTGCTTACATCGAGATTCGTCATTATTTTAAGATCGTCCAGCGCCAGGATGTTCAAAGGATCCGCCATTGCAACCGTAAGAGACCTTCCCACGCGAGATATGGGAACGGTTCTGTACATCATCGCTATCTTTTCTGGGATCGAACTCAATATTTCAGGGGATATTTGAAAACATGAAAGTTTTATGAAAGGAAGGCCAAGCCCCTCGCTGAGTGCCGACATCAGACTTTGTTTCGACACCGCGTTTATCTCGACCAGGACATCACTCAAACTCCGGTTCTTTTCAAGCGATATCCTGCGGGCCTCGTCCAGATCGTTAATTGAAACCAGCCCCTTCTTAACAAGCAAAGCGCAGATCTTTTCATTTATTGATAAAGCCATATTCTTTCCGGGATCACTGTTTCTTGTATAATTTTTTGATGGCCCCGGCAATGCCGCTGACCGTTGTAATAAAAACCTGCACCTTCTTCTGGGTAAGCTTTTCCAATTCCTCTATGGCTTTATCGTTTAACGGATTTGACATGGCGATCGTAAGGATATCTCCCATGACGTCTATGGGTACTACTCCATATTGTCTGGCCATATTCTCCGGTATCGTTTTGGTCATTTCATGGTTCAGCTCATAATTCTCAACAGGCATGTACGGGAATCCATATTGAGCGGTAAGCGCCTGTACTATATCTATCTCGCCTACAAATCCCAGTCTTACAAGCACTTCCCCTATCATCCCCCCTTCTCCTTTCTGAGCTTCCAGTGCCTCCTGAAGCTGGGGTTCCGAAATAAGACCTGAGGCCTTCAATATTTCTCCGAGTTTTTTATGTTTTTCTCCGGAATGCGCTCTCACTTTTTCTCCTCTTTATTTGCAGCTGCCGGCCGTACGGTCAAACCATCATTTTAAGCAGTTCTTCCACATCATTTGATCTCGCTATCGCTTCTTCCCGCGCGATAATTCCGTCACTGACAAGTTCGGACAAAGACTGGTTCATTGTTCTCATCCCAAATTTCTGAGAAGTCTGTATTATTGAATATATCTGATGTTCCTTGCCGTCACGTATGGTACTTCTTACTGCCGGAGTAGCTATCATTATCTCCGAAGCAAGCACCCTTCCTGTCCCCCCCTCACGGGGAATGAGCTGCTGGGAGATTATTCCAACAAGAGCGAAAGAAAGCTGCGCCCTTATCTGTTTCTGCTGATGCGACGGGAACACGTCCACCATGCGGTTGATCGTCTGCATACAGTCTGAAGTGTGAAGAGTGGCAAGGACAAGATGCCCGGTATCGGCTATTATTGTGGCCTGCTCAATGGAATCAAGATCCCGCATTTCTCCAATAAGAACCACATCCGGGTCCTGTCTTAGAACATGCCTGAGCGCGTTAGAAAAAGAAACGGTATCCTCAATAACCTGCCTCTGGTCTATTATGGCTTTTTTGTTTTTATGGACAAACTCTATGGGGTCTTCCACGGTAACTATATGGCAGTTTCTTGTTCGGTTTATCTCATCTATCATGGCGGCAAGAGTGGTGGATTTTCCGCTGCCCGTGGCCCCTGTCACAAGGACCAGTCCCCTTTGGGCCATGCATAGTTTTCTGGTAATTTCCACCGGAAGGCCGCATTCTTCCAGCGACATTATCTCAAAAGGTATCAGCCGTATAGCGCAGCCCACTTTCCCTCTCTGAAAGAAAACATTGACCCTGTACCTTCCGAATTCCTTGATCTCAAAAGAAAAATCGATCTCCTTTTTATCTTCGAATTTCTTTATCTGCTCGTCCGTCATCAGTCCATATGTCAGCTCTTTTGTCTCTTCCCCGGACAACACCTTGCTGTCAACCTCGACGAGGCCTCCGTCTATCCTGTAATGCAAAGCTGTCTCCGCGCTTATGTGCAAGTCCGACGCGTTCTTTTCCAGCATATCAGACAATATCGCCTTAAGATCATCTCTCATTTTTTCTCCTCGATCGTTTATATCAATTCAAGCACATCCCAGCTTCCACATGACTCAAAAAAAGAAAATGCTCCGCGCCCCTATGCCCCATTCCGAAATAATGTAATATTACATTATAAACCCCCGAAAGTCAAAAAACCGGCAACACTATCTCAAGGGAATTACGAATAGCATTCTTTCGCCAACTACAGTTATTTAAAGAGCTTTACCGATACAAGGGACGGGTGTTCCCGGAGAGGGCGTTGAACGACCGAGCGGTTTATCCCGAGCAAGGCCTCGGGAGCAATGGTCCCCTATTGTCAAAATCCAAGGCCCAAAGTCCATCGTCCATAGAAAAGTGTGGGAGACAAGTCTGATTTCCAAAACCCTGAGTCAAGTTCCCAAACTATGGACTATCGACGATGGACTAAACAACATCGAACAGGTGAATAGGTGACCCACGAAAAAAGAAATCGAGCGTCCCTCGCAGGGAATGCCAGATCCTTGGTAACATTTCAGTTCTCCTCAGAAATGTAGCGTCCCCACGCCCGTCGTTGCGAACCCGCCGAAGGCGGGTGAAGCCCTTCGTATCGTGATAAATGCTATGGCTCAGGATTTCGGCAGACTTGGCATAGGGCCGAATCAATCTCCCTCCGACCGTCGTTGCGAACCCGCCGAAGGCGGGTGAAGCAATCTCTCTTCGAAATATTTTCATATTATGAGATCACTTCGTCGCCCCCTTCGGGGGCTCCTCGTGACGACGGTGTAGGAATTTACTGCAGATGACTGAGATGTTACGACGGCGTAGGATTCTACTGCAGATGACTGAGATGTTACGATCCTTGTATCGTCGGTACTCGGAAATCTTCGGTCGCTGTCGCTCTCTCAGAATAACGGATGAGACAGGATATAGGGGCCCTGGTAGGGGCATAGAGACCCGCCTCGGCCTCATTACCTGAAACTTTCGGTAAATTCCTTTTTCAGGGTATCTATGGACATACCGCTGTCAATGTGGCCCCATGGAAGCTTGTCCTCAAGATCAAAAGATCTCGATGCGAGTTCCCCGATATCCATATTGTTAACTTTGAACGCTTCTTCCCATAGGCGAAAATCAAAAAACTCCAGCCATCCGTCCATTTTAGCCCCGTTTGTCCACGCGGTGTATATGACTTCCGAAATCCCTCTATCTCCTCTGGCAAGAACCCCTTCAAGTAAAGACTGGTCAATATTATGAAAACTTATCTTTATTTTCTTCCCGGAACGGGAAAGCAAAGTTTCGCGCTTTCGTTCAAGTTCACGGCGGTCTTCCATTCCGCGCCATTGAAAAGCGGTATGCGCTTTCGGTATAAAAGGATTGACGCTTACCCTTACTTCCGCGGCATTTTTTGGTTTCGGACCCTTTAATAAAGAAACTGTTCTCGCGAGTTCCAAAATTTTGTCGGCCTCATTCTCGGAACGCGTTGGGAACCCGATCATAAAATAAAGTTTGACCGACCGCCACCCTTTTTCAAAAGCTATCTTGACGGACCTGAGAAGCACGTCCCGGTCTATATCCTTGGCTATGGACCTTATAACATTTTCATCGGCTGATTCCGGAGCGAATGTAAGGCCGGCCTTACGAATTACCGACATTATCTCGGGAAGCTCATAAAAGGCTTCATCGACCCTTAACGACGGTATGGAGAGCCCCACTCCTTTACCCTTAAGATCATCGTTTATCCCTTTCGCCACGCGGGCGAGATGCGGATAATTCACACTGGAAAGAGAAAGAAGCGCTATATCCTCCATGCCGGTATGCCGGTAACTTTCAACACAAATCTGTCTTATTTTTTTTTCGCTTCTTATCCTTACGGGACGGTTCACCGCGCCCGCCTGACAGAACCTGCATCTATTGGGGCATCCTCTCATGACTTCTACGGCTATTCTGTCATGGATAATTCTTATGTAGGGAACGATCTGTTTCACGGGGTAGAACGCGTTATCGAGGTCTATTACCTTCGCGCTCTCCACAACAGCCGGAATATCCGGATACAGAGGAAATGGTATAAGCGCCTTCTGATCCTTTTCCTGAACGCCGTAAAAGCGCGGCACGTAAACTCCCTTCAAACGGGCAAGCTTTCTCAAGATCTCTTTTCTGAATAACCCTTCCCCTTTAAAAACACGGTATTTCTCTATAAATTCCGGAAAAAGATCTTCCGCGTCGCCTATCAGGAACGCGTCTATAAAAGCGCTCATGGGTTCGGGGTTGTAGGAACACACACCGCCAGCTATAACAAGAGGTTCCTCCTCTTTCCGTTCCACAGATCTTACGGCAATACCTCCGAGATCCAGCATGCTAAGCACATTGGTATAGGTAAGCTCATACGAGAGAGAAAACCCCACAATATCAAAATCGCATATGTCTTTCCTGGACTCCAGGCTGAAAAGTTTTCTTTTCCGTTTTATCAGCTCTTCCGTCATATCACTTCCTGGCATGAACACCCTTTCGCAAAGGACTTTATCTTTTTCGTTCAGCAGATGATAAATTATTTTCAGACCCAGATAACTCATCCCTATTTCATACATATCGGGATAGGCAAGGACAAGCTTGACCGTATCATCATTGAACGATTTTCTGACGCTGTTTAACTCTCCGCCCGTATACCTCGCGGGTTTCTGGACATTTTGCAGTATCTCGTTAATATCTTTCACAATTCCGCCTTTCTGCTGACTCCCAGTAAAAGCCCTATACCTGTAAGCGTCGCTACCGTATTAGACCCGCCGTAACTTATCGCGGGGAGAGGTAAGCCCACGACCGGCATGAAGCCCATTGTCATGGAAACGTTAACGAATACCTGGAAAGCTATAAGCGTTACCACCCCGGCCGCTATGGCCTTTGCGGTGACATCTTTTGTATTAGACATTATCCTGATCCCCCGCCATATCATAACGGAAAACACCGAAAGAACTAGCAGCGCTCCGATGAGGCCCAATTCCTCCCCAATTACCGAAAAAATAAAATCGGTATGCCTTTCCGGCAAAAACCTTAAATAATTCTGGGTGCCGTTAAGCCATCCTTTCCCCGCCAAACCGCCTGAGCCTATCGCTATCTTTGACTGTATTATCGTATACCCCGCCCCCAAAGGGTCGAGGTCCGGGTTCAGGAAAACAAGCAGACGTGTCTTCTGATAATCCTTAAGAAGATGCCAGAATATAGGCATGAACCCCAAAGCCGCAAGAGCGGTCCCGATCAGATATCTTACTTTCTCCCCGGAAATGTAAAGACAGGCAAAAAGTATCGGCGCGAGTACCAGAGCTGTTCCGAGATCCGGCTGAAGGAAAATAAGGAATGCCCCCGGAGCCACTATGGCCACACATCCTATAAAATTACCGAAAGAACCCCTTTTTTCTATTCTTTCCCCTAAAAAATAGGCCAGGGCAAGTGTCACCGTGATCTTAAGGAATTCGGAAGGCTGTATGCTGACAGGCCCCAGGCTTAGCCATCTCCTGGCGCCATACCTTGTCCCGCCGAAAACCAGAAGGAAAACAAGCGCCGCTAAATTCAGAAGATACGCGGGATAAGAATAGTTAAGTATAACGCGGTAATCTATGTTCGCAGCAATGACCAGAAATATGAACCCTACCAAAACCCACAAAAATTGTCTTAATGCCATACCGCTTATAATGCCGTAAGACGGCGCCTGTCCCCATGTGGCGCTATGAACGAAAAGGATCCCCAAAACCGAAACGACAACCGCCGCCGATAGAAGTATCTTATCTATTCTTCCTCTTTTTTCCATCCTAAATGATCCCCAATTCTTTGGCCTTAAGAAAGATCTTTCCGGCTGTCTCCGCGGGAAACGCGCCTCCCTTCCCTCCATATTCGTCAAAAACCACGACCGTAAGTTCAGGCTTTTCGAAAGGCGCGAACCCGGCAAACCACCCGTGATCGCCTTCACGTGAAGTCTGGGCTGTTCCAGTCTTTCCCGCCACCACGATCTCCTTTTGCCTGGCTCTCATGGCAGTGCCCCTTCTGTCGTTAACGGCCAGCCTCATACCTTCGCGAACAATGTTTAAGTTTTTTTCCGAAAAATTAAGCGGGACTATTTCTCTGACGGCTACGGAAATGCCGTCTATATCTTCCACAATATATGGTCTCACAAGATTCCCTCCGTTAGCTATGACCGATGTCATGCGGGCGATCTGGATGGGAGTACTCAGCAGATACCCTTGACCCACGGAATAGTTCAGTGTATCTCCTTTGTACCAGGCGTCTTTCATGGCCTTTTTTTTCCAGCTTTCCGAGGGAACCAGTCCGGCCGCTTCGAATGGGAGATCTATCCCCGAAAGATCTCCCATTCCCATCTCTGAGGCGTAGAAAGCTATTTTGTCCGGCCCGAGAGCAAGGCCTGCTTTTCCAAAAAACACATTGCATGAACCCTTTATGGCTTCTGTGATCTCAATGTCACCATGTCCCCCCCTGTGCCAGCAGTTAAAGGTCCTTGATCCCAAAACTATCTTGCCCGGACAATTATAATGGGTAAGGGCAGATATCGCCCCCGTCTCAAGAGCGGCTACGGCCACAACGAGCTTGAATACCGATCCCGCGGGATAAGCCCCTGTTATTGCTCTATTTAGAAGAGGGTGTTTCTTATCATTAAGTACCCTCATCACTTCTCCTCTTCGCTCGGGATCCATGAACGCGTTCGGGTCATATGCCGGAGAACTTGAAAGAGCCATGATCTCTCCAGTATTAGAAGACATCACTACTATGGCCCCGTCCCTGCCATCAAGAAGGTCATCGCAAAACCGCTGTAAACTCAGATCTATGGTCAACCGTAAAGATTTTCCGGGGACAGGTTCCCTGAGACCCAGCACCCGAACTTCCCTGCCCCTGTTGTCTACTTCAACTTGCTTCCCTCCATGTTTACCTCTCAAATAGTCGTCGTACTGCCTTTCCAGACCGGCCCTTCCCACAAGATCGTCCATCCTGAACCCATAAGGCTTAAGGCTCTGAAACTCTTCCCTGTTAATGAAACCCACATATCCCAAAAAAACAGAGGCGGACTTCCCTTGCGGATAACGGCGTTTTGAAGTAACATCAAGCCGAAGCCCCGGATGATCTATTCCCATTTCGGCTATCCGTATGGCCTTATCTATGCCGATATCCCGAGCCACTACATGATAAGAGAAAGGGCGCTTTTTGGCCTCCGAAAATTCCTTGTCCAGAATGTCTTCCCTGATCACCAAGAGCTCAGAAAGCTCCCTTATAAGCCCCTCCTCATTTTTTCCTCTTATGGGCTTCACCGAAACATTGAACGAAAGCTCGT
Organism: Candidatus Omnitrophota bacterium; assembly: GCA_041667545.1. Taxonomy (GTDB): domain Bacteria; phylum Omnitrophota; class Gorgyraeia; order Tantalellales; family Tantalellaceae; genus SLID01. The sequence continues at coordinate 14,277 of JBAYES010000011.1, forward strand.
CCTTGACCATATCGTTGCCGTTCCTATCGGATATAGTTCCCCTGGGCGCTATGAGTGGAATTATTTTCAGCCTGTTGTCTTCCGACATAGCTTTATATCTTTCATGCATCGCTATCTGCGTAAATACAAGTCCTGCCGCGGTCATGAATAGAAAACCCAGAAAGATGAATGACAGCACACTTGATCTTTTCATTCTATTCCTCTGTTTTTAACAGCACGGACCATAAAGGAAATATTATAGGAGAAGCCGCGGCGGTCAAAAAGATCTGGCCCTTGTTCCTCGAAAGAACATCAATAAAGGATATTTCCGCGTCGTACACAGCGCCGAAATAAACAGCCTGAGTGAACAGCACAAAAAGCGACGCCGCCAGAACGGCTATCACATGAAATAACGGATTCCTTCTGTAGAACATCAGAGAGAACAGCGACGAAATATATGCCGCCGCCGAAAAGATTACCATATCAAGCCCTGTGCTTCCGGATGCGAAACAACTCCTGAAAAATCCCGCCGCAAGACCCAGAGCCGCCGCCTCGAAAGGATCGAAAAAAATACCGGCAAAAACCGCCGTCATAAGAGCAAGGTCCGGGAATGCCCTGAAATACTTAAGCGCGAATAACTGTATCACAAGTGAACCTATAAGGAGAACATACAATGAAGCGGCCCTGTTCATTTTAAACATAGCACTTCCTCCTGGTCATAGGCATCGGCCTCGGGTAATATCAAGGCGGTCTTAAAAAGCCCTGTGTTGCTCTTTTCCACAGACACTATTTTCCCGACCACCAACCCTTTGGGGAATTCCCGACCATATCCGGATGTTATAACTATTTCCCCAGGCTTTATGTCTGAATCCAGAGGAAGGTAGATCATCCTCGCGTACCCCTTTCCATCGCCTTCTATAACTCCATGCAAACGGCTTTCCCTAAGCATTCCTCCGGCCCTAAACCCCGGGTGAGTGATAAGCATTACCGAACTTGTATTCTTGAATACATCGTCCGCTTTTCCCACTAATCCCTTGGCGGAACATACAGCGGCGCCCCTTTTAAGACCGTCGGCGGCGCCTTTGTCTATGGTGAACGACCCTATCCAATTATTCGGATCCCGGGAAATGACCTCGGCGGAAACAGTTTCATATTTTATTTTCTTCTTGAATGATAAAAGTTCTTTAAGCCGGATATTCTCCTCGGAAAGATCCTTGCCTCTCTCTATTTCCAAAGAAAGTTCCGCCACTATGGCCTTTAACCGGGAGTTCTCTTCGTCGAGTCCCTGCCTGGACCTTAAGTATTTTCCCGCGGAACTGAAAATAACGATCGGTGAGGTAATTATCTTTATTGAAAGATCTTTCGTGAAATGAAAAAAGGACGGAAAGATAAGAAAAAGTACCGCTACCCCAACGGGTACGGCCAAAACTGCAATACTGCTTTTTCGAGCGAAAAGTTTAGACACATCGATTAACTAAAGATCATTTGTGAAGGCTGGTCCCTACCGTAAGTCTTTTGAGGTATTTTAGTTCGCTCAGTACTTTCCCCGTTCCCAGCGCTACGGCTGTCAGGGGATCATCGGCTAAATGCACCGGAAGCCCGGTCTCTTCCGATATAAGTTTGTCCAACCCTCTTAACAGTGATCCGCCGCCGGCAAGTATTATGCCCTTTTCCATAAGATCAGCCGAAAGTTCCGGAGGAGTTCTCTCCAGGGTTATTCTTACTGCTTCCACTATCTGGGCAATGGGCTCTGCAAGAGCCTCGCGTATTTCTTCGCTATTGATCGATGTCATTTTGGGAAGCCCCGCGACAAGATCCCTTCCTCTAACCTCCATGGTAACTTCCTCTTCCATGGGATAAGCGGAGCCTGTACGTATTTTTATCTCTTCGGCTGTTCTTTCGCCGATCATAAGATTGTAAGTGCGTTTCATATAATTTATTATGGCGTCATCCATCTCATCGCCGCCTATTCTGATAGACTTTGAAAAAACCACTCCGGCCAGGGAGATTACTGCCATCTCAGTAGTCCCTCCGCCTATATCTATAACCATGTTCCCGGATGGCTCCTGTATGGGAAGGCCCACACCTATAGCCGCCGCGACAGGCTCTTCGATCATGTAGACCTCCCTGGCTCCCGCATGCATCGCGGAATCCTTTACCGCCCTTTTCTCGACCTCTGTTATGCCCGAAGGGACCGCTATGACAACTCGCGGCCTTACAAGTCTGCGCGAATTATGGACTTTCTTGATGAAATATCTCAGCATGCTTTCGGTGATCTCAAAATCTGCTATAACTCCGTCTCTCATGGGGCGTATCGCGACTATATTTCCCGGAGTCCTGCCGAGCATCCTTTTGGCTTCCTCGCCTACCGCGAGAACATTCGATGTGCCGGATTCTATGGCCACAACCGATGGCTCACAAAGCACTATACCTTCGTGCTTGAGATAAACCAAAGTTGATGCTGTTCCAAGATCGATGCCCATATCGCTTGAGAACATCCCAAGAACATTGTCCACCATCTTCGCCACATATTGTCTTATCATATGCAAACCGCCGTTTTTTGGGGAAATAATTAAACTTAAGGGATATTATCAGATTACAACGCCTTTTGTCAATCCAATTTTTGACAAAAGGGGACAAGCTACTTTATCTCGCCAGACCGTTATACGCGCGAGGGGTTCCTCTCGATCCAAGGGGAAGGATCGAGGGGAACTCTTCGCGCGGGCGTGCTACGGGGAGAGGGTTCCTATTCCCCTCTCAAAGCGTTGAGATGGGACATGAAACCGGGGTACGATGTGTCTACGCATGAAGTGTTCTTAACGCGGCTTTCCCCTTCAGCCAGAAGCGCCGCAACCGCCATGCTCATGGCTATGCGATGGTCTCCGTAACTATCAAGTTCGGCGCTCAGCAAGGTTTGTCCCGCGCCTGGAACTATCAAAGCCCCTCGGCTTTCCGATATTTCATATCCCATTCGTTTAAGATTTTCCGACATGCATTTTACCCTGTCGCTTTCTTTGACCTTAAGCTCGGATATACCCTCAATAAGTGTCTCTCCCCGGGCTTTAAGCGCCGCGACAATAAGTGCCGGAACTTCGTCTATGAGAAGGGGTATCTCTTCCTGACTTATTACAGTACCCTTGAGCTCTGAAGATCTGATCCTTATATCGCCCTTGGGCTCCACGCCTTCCCTTTTATCCAAGACTTCTATATCCGCTCCCATCCTTGTCATTACTTTGATAATACCCGTCCTTGTGGGGTTAAGCCCGACATTCCTCAAAATAACCTGCGATCCTTCAATAACGGAAGAAGCTACGATAAAAAAGGCGGCGCTGGATATGTCTCCGGGCACATCGACATCCCGGCCTGCCAATTCTTTGCGGCCGGTTACCCTGGTGGTAAGGCCGCATCTCTCTATCCCGGCGGAAAAATACCTCAACATCCTTTCGGTATGATCTCTGGACTGGAAAGGTTCTGTCACCGAGGTCACTCCCGGCGCGTAAAGCCCCGCGGCAAGAACACAGGACTTCACCTGCGCGCTTGCCACAGGGGTCCTGTAGTCTATGGGCCTGATCGGGCCATGCCCCTTTTCGATCTTTACAGGAGGCAGGTCTCCGTTCATCGTGGATATGGAAAAACCCATCTCCCCGAGAGGAATGGTTATTCTTGCCATGGGCCTTGCGGACAGGGACGCGTCTCCGGTAAGCACGGCGGATATTCCCGCACCGGCTATGATGCCGGAAATTATCCGCATTGTAGTTCCGGAATTCCCCAGATAAAGCTCTTTGTCCGGAGCCTTTAAACCTTTAAGCCCCTTTCCCGAGACAAGAACATCGTCACCCTCTCTTTCGATATCGCATCCCAATTCCCTGAAAGCCTGAAATGTGCGCATACAGTCTTCCGCGAAAAGAAAATTCTTTATCCTCAGCTTGCCCCGGCATATAGCCCCGAACATTACCGCCCTGTGCGATATGCTTTTATCCGGCGGAACGACCGTCTCCCCCTTAAGCGCTTTTCCTCTTCCCTTTATATCCCAATCCATTCTATCTCCGTTACGCGCGTGACCCCGCATCGCGCTTATCCTTTTTTAATTTTCTTATGAAATCCGCCATATCTTCGGGCATAGGCGCGGAAAATTCCATTCTCTCCTTTGTTTCGGGATGAATAAGCCCTAAAGTTTCCGCATGGAGCGCCTGGCGATCTATTTCTCCCTTCCCTCCATACTCTTTATCCCCGGCCACCGGATTGCCGATATGTTTCATGTGTACCCTTATCTGATGCGTTCTACCAGTTAGAAGATCCAGCCTTACAAGAGTAAAATCACCGAATCTTTCTAAGACATGGTACACGGTCCTGGACGGCCTCCCCTCGGAATATTCCACGCCCATTTTTTTTCGGTCCAGCTTCTGACGAGCGAGAGGAGCGTCAACGACGCCGTTATCCATTTCCACATTACCGCTTAAAACGGCCACATATGTCTTTTTTACCGTTCTTTCGCGGAACTCGTCGCTCAAGACCCTCAGCGCTTTTTCACTTTTGGCCACGACCATTACTCCGGACGTATCCTTATCCAGTCTGTGGACCACTCCCGGACGGCGCGAACTTTCAATGGATTCGGGAAGTTCCCCGAGATAGTAAAGAAGCGCGGAAATAAGAGTGCCTTTCTCCCGTCCGGATCCCGGATGTACCACCATTCCCGCGGGCTTGTTAATAACTATAAGCTGCTCGTCTTCGTACAGTATATCCAAGGGTAAATTTTCGGGCGCGAGATACTGAACGCTTTTCTCCGGGATCTGTACCTTTATAACACATCCTTCGGTTACAAGATGCCGTGGTTTAACCAAAAGCCCGTCAACAGTAATATTCCCGGTTTCTATAAGTTCCTTTACCTGTGAGCGGGAATATCCCGAACCAAGTTTCATCGCTATACATTTGTCTATTCTCTTCCCAGCGTCATCATTATCAATAGTGAATTCAAGATGTTCTTCCATCAGGACGATCCCCCGAGTCAGGTCTTTTTACCTGACAATTTTTGCCCTTTCCTAAAAGCATAAATGACCACACCGGCTATAAAAATGCCGGCGCTTATTACCTGTGCGAGGGTGAAACCATACACCCGTACAAGCTCGTCTCCTCTGAAATTATCCATGAAAATCCTGAAAATACCGTATGCCATAAGATATGCCGCGAAAAGATACCCGTCAAATGTCTTTTTTCTCCTGAGCCGCAATAGTATGACAAAAATACCCAGGAGACCGGCGCTGGAATAAAGCTGTACGGGTATTCTCTGTATGGACTCGCCTGGAAAGGTCACCGACATATAGCAATTTGTCGGTAACCCGTAACAACATCCGTTAAAGAAACATCCTATCCTTCCCATTGAATGGGCCAGCGCGAGATAAGGCGCCAGTATATCGCTTATCTTCCAGAAGGATATACCTCTTTTTGCCGAAAGTCCCGCTCCAAAAAGCAGCCCAAGAATAAGCGCTCCCTGAAAGGCCATACCACCTTCACTCAGATCGAAAATGGCGGCGGGACGGGACAGGTACGATCCCAGGTTAAGAACAACAAAAAGCGCCCTTCCTCCCAGAAGCGCGCCTATTATGATCGCCGTCAGTATATCGAGCATGTCTGAGGCCTTAACACCCTCTTTTCCGGCCTGATTAACCGCCATTATTACAGAGACCGCCACGCCCAAAGCCACAAAAAAACCGTATGTATACACGGTAATTGGCCCCATGGAAAAAATTATTCGGTGCATCACGTTTCCTTTTTTATTGAACAAAAAAACAGTGAAAATATCAGTATGCCCGCGCCAATGGAGATAAAGCTGTCAGCCGCGTTGAAGACCGGCCACACCCGCAGATCGATAAAGTCTATCACATACCCGAATCTTATTCTGTCGACTAAATTCCCTGCGGTACCCCCAATAAGTAAACATATCGCCGTTTTTTCCCTGAAAAGCATGGAGCGCCACTTCAATGAAACGTACCCGGCCGCGAAAAATATAAAAATAAGAGCCGCCGCCGTAAAAACATAAGGATGGCTCTTCAATATGCCAAAAGCCCCTCCTGTATTGTGAACGAGGGTCATATGGAAAAAACCTTCCAAAACCGGAAAACTTTCCCTCTCTGCCATTTTGGCTGTTACAATATTCTTGGATACCCTGTCTATAGCGTACAATGATCCTGAGGCAACGGCCATTGTGAACGCTCCCGAAAAAGAAATTCCTGCTTCTTTAACGGACTTTGCGAATCTCCTGAAAAATATCATACCGCGCTCCGTTCAATGACAGCGTCGGCGCACCTTGAGCAGATCTCCGGGAAAAGGCTGTTCTGGCCTACGGTAAGGGTATAGTTCCAGCATCTCGGACATTTCACGCCTTGGGCTTTTTCTATCCTGACATTGGCTGGAAAATTCGGCAATACCTCCCCTGCCGGGTCCCCAGGCTTAATTTCAATACTTGAAACTTTAAGTATGGCAGTTAAAAGTACGGAGTTATTCTTCAGGAAATCTCGTTCTTTTTCCGTCCTTGCCGACATTATCACCGCAGCGTCAAGCGTGCTGCCTATGGTACCCCGCGCCCTTTCTTCTTCCAGTAATTTCATTATTCCCTCGCGAAGAACAAGGAACTTTTCCCATTTTTTTTCGAGTTCTATATCGCGCCAGGAACATCTCCGTTCGGCGTCAGTTTCGGGCCAGAGCTCCAGATGTATACTTTCCTTTTTACCGGGGCATCTAAAGTGTCCCCACACTTCGTCTGTGGTAAAACACAGAACAGGAGCCATAATGCGGGCAATAATATTTACAAGGTGGAATATGACCGTTTGATGAGACCTTCTCCTTGAGGAATTGGGAGGAAGGATGTAAAGAGGATCTTTCATGAAATCCATGTACAGCGCGCTTACCTCATAAACACAGAAATCATATACCTTGCGGTAAACCTTGTGAAATTCGCTGCTTTCATACGCCTCTGTCACCTCTTCCTGAAGACAGGTCATCCTTGAAAGCATCCACTTGTCCGCCTCTGTCATATCTTCATACGAAACACCGTTCTTTTCCTTATCAAAATCATAAAGGTTGCTTAAAAGGAACCGGAAGGTATTGCGTATCTTACGGTATCCATCGGCAAGCCTTTCCATTATTTCAGGTGATATCTTTATGTCCGTCTCGTAATCGCTTGACGCTACCCATAGCCTCAGAATATCGGCTCCGTATTTTTTCATGACATCCTCGGGTTTTACCACATTACCCCCCGATTTTGACATTTTTTTGCCTTCACCATCGACCGCAAAACCATGGGTCAGGACGGACCTGTAAGGCGCCTTTCCGGAAAGAGCCGCGGATGTTATAAGAGCTGCCTGGAACCACCCTCTATGCTGATCGGAGCCCTCCAGATACATGTCCGCCGGAGAGGAAAGTTCTTTTCTGGCTTCGAGTACCGCTCTGTGGCTCACCCCCGAATCGAACCAGACATCAAGAATATCGTTCTCCTTTTCAAGGTCTTTTCCTGCGCAATGAGGACAACTTTTTCCCTCGGAAATAAGTTCTGACGCCTCTTTTTCAAACCAGACATTGGACCCTTTCTTTTCGGTCAGAGAAGCAACATTCCTTATGATGCCGGCATCCGTGAAAGAATTTCCGCATTTGCCGCATCTGAACGCTGGTATGGGTACTCCCCAGTATCTCTGTCTTGAAAGGCACCAATCCGGCCGGTTTTTTATCATTGAACTTATGCGCTCTTTGCCCGAAGAAGGGACCCACTTTACTTCTTTGTCTATGATATCTGAGATTTTCTCGCGCAGTGACATATGATCTACCCTCAAGAACCACTGTTTTGTGGCTCTGAATATCACCGGTTTCTTACATCTCCAGCAATGAGGATACGAATGAGTTATCTGCTCCGCCTTTACAAGGGTTCCCGAAATCGACAATCTTTCTATAACAGCGGGGTCGGCCTTTAAAACCTTTTCACCCGCGAATTCACCGGCCTCCTCGGTGAACCTCCCCTTATCGTCAACCGGCATTATCGTGGAGAGAGAATATTTTTTTCCCGTTAGATGATCGTCTTGCCCATGTCCGGGAGCCGTATGGACACATCCGGTACCCTCTTCTTTTGTAACATAGTCAGCGAGAACAAGTACCGAACTTCTGTCTATGAAAGGATGCGTACAGGACTCTATTTCTTTTACTATTTCGGCGCCGGTATTTTCCCTTAGCTTCACATACTCATTTATTCCCGCTTTTTCCATAACGCGCCCGGTAAGGTCGGAAGCCGCTATCCAAACCTCTTCGCCTACCAAAAGAAAGGAATACAAAAAATCGGGGTGAAGAGCTACCGCCACATTGGCCGGAAGGGTCCATGGAGTAGTGGTCCACACCAGGAAAAAAGTTTTTTTGTTGTCGGTCTTTTTATTCGAAGCGAATTTTATGAAAATAGAATGAGAGACCTTATCATCGTACTCTACTTCGGCTTCGGCAAGAGCCGTCTCGCATGCCGGGCACCAGTTGACAGGTTTTATGTCCCTGTAAATATAACCCTTCTCGTAAAGATCTGCAAGGGCGTAAAGTATGGCCGCCTCATACTCTTCGGTAAGAGTGAGGTAAGGGTTGCTCCAGTCAGCGAATATACCCAGACGCCTGAATTCGTCGGACTGTATCTTTACGAACTTAAGGGCGTAATCATATGCTTTTTTGCGGAACTCTACTTTATCAATATCGTGCTTTGATATCTCAAGTTCCTTAAGAAGCTGATGTTCCACCGGAAGACCGTGACAGTCCCATCCGGGAACAAAAGGGGCGTAACATCCTTTCATGGAATGGTACTTAACGCAGATATCCTTGAGTATCTTATTAAGGACATGTCCCACATGTATGTGCCCGTTAGCATAAGGGGGCCCGTCGTGGAGAATGAATTTTTCCCGCGAACCTTTACGGGCGGATATTACCGCGCCGTATATGTTCTGCTTATCCCATATCGAAAGCCTTTCCGGTTCCCTGCGGGGAAGATCCGCCTTCATTGAAAAATCGGTTTTAGGCAGGTTCAATGTATCCTTGTAGTTCTTTCCATTCTCTTTCTTTGTCATTTTTATTCCTTTATCATAATCTAAATAAAACCCTCTATTATCGGCCCGAGCCGTTCCAGTGTCTCCGGAGGAACAGCTTCTTTACGTGTAACTATAGAATTCCTGAGCGCCTCTTTACACTCACGGCATACACCGTCCGAGGGCATATTATGCACGGTGTTCAAGACAATATTTTTAGCCGTCTCAGCGTTTCTTTGAAGATTTTTCAGGATCATTTCGGTAGAAACGCTTTCCACTCCTTCGGCATCGCGCCAGCAGTCATAATCGGTGACCAGAGCAATTGTAGCATAGCAAATACCGGCTTCTCTGGAAAGCCGCGCTTCCTGTATATTTGTCATCCCTATAACATCCGTGCCCCACTGCCGGTAAAGCAAAGATTCCGCTTTTGTTGAAAAAGCCGGCCCTTCCATATTTATGTAAGTTCCCCCGTTATGTATCTGAACGCCTGCGTTCAAGTTGGACTTAAATATAAGATCTTTCAGCCGGGCGCATACGGGGTCGGAAAAAGCCACATGAGCCACTATACCGTTCCCGAAGAAAGTGGTGGACCTTCCCTGATTGGTGCGGTCTATGAACTGGTCGACAAGTACTATATCCATCGGCTTTATTTCCTCTTTCAAACTGCCCACAGCGGACACCGAAATAATGCTGTCCGCTCCCATCGCCTTGAATGCATAGATGTTCGCCTTAAAATTTATTTCGGTTGGAAGAAGACTGTGGTTCCGCATATGCCGGGGCATAAAAAGTATTTCTTTCCCCTCGATCTCCCCAAAAACCATCTCATCCGAAGGTTCTCCAAAAGGGGTTTTCACTTTGCGGCTATCCTTTACGTCCAAACCTTCGAGAGAATAAAAGGCGCTACCCCCTATTATTCCTATCTTTCCTGCGAGTTTCTTATCTGTCAATTTCAACCTCCAGTATTTTGTTGCGTGATAAAACGCCGCGTACTATTTTTACCTGACTTTTTCGGACGCCATATTTTTCAGCGACAAGCTCTACGACCCTGGCATTCGCTTTACCTTTATCGGGAGGCGAATGTACATATATTTTCACCTTACCGTCTTTCTCCTCGACGAGTTCCCTTTTCGAACCCGGAAAGACCTTGACTTCTATCTTCATCTTAACTTGTTTCCATGGCCTGCGGCAAGTAACGTTTTACGCTATACGGCCTACCCTATACTTCTTGCCAGCTGATAAAGTACGTTAACAATAAAATTCCTCAGCACGCTTAGAACGATAAAAGCGACTATGGGCGAAAGGTCCACCCCCCCCATCTGCAAAGGAAGACGTCGGAACGGCGCAAGAACGGGATCCGAGACCCTGTATATCATCTGGACTATTTCATTGTACGGATCGGGGTTGACCCATGACAGCAGTATCCGTATGACAAGCACAAAATACAGTATGTTAAAAACAAGTGACACCAGAAGGGCCATGCTTCTTATGAGTTCCGCTAACACGAACATCCCTTTTCACCTCCTGACATTTCCGCGGATCGCTTTTTTGCCGCAAGAACAGCTTTTTTAACGATATTTTCGAACCCCCCGGAAGCGAATACAGAAAGAGCCGCTTCCGTGGTCCCGCCTTTAGAAGCCACCATTTTTATAAGCTCCCCGGCGGAACGATCCGACTTTTCAAGCAATATCGAGGCCCCTGACAGGGTCCCCGAAACTATTTTAACGGCTGTGTCCTCGCTGAGCCCCTCATCGCGAGCCGATTTAACCATCGCCTCCGCCAGAGAGAATAAATATGCCGGTCCGCTTCCAGATATGGCCGTTACTATATCCATTTCGCTTTCCTTGACATCCAATACCTCGCCGATACCTGAAAAAATTTCGCGCACCTTCAGGCCGGTTCCGTTCCCGGCCGCTTTTTCATTGAAATAAAGACAGGTAACCGACCGTCTTACGGAAGCGGCCAGGTTCGGCATAGCTCTTACAACGGCAATATCTTTTCCCAGGATTGAAACAATATCCTTTGTTCGTACCGCCGCCATCACAGAAACAACGGTCTGATCGATAATATCCGACGATATCTCTTTGGCAAGCGCTTTAAAGTCGGCCGGTTTTACCGCTAAAACAAGTATTTGGGACCCTCTCGCCATCTGAAGAATATCCCCATGCCGGCATCCTGTTTCATAGGCAAGTTTTTCCGCCTTGCTGGCATCCAAATCATACAAATACACTTCTTCCAATGAAATGGACCCATGGGATGCTATACCCCTTGCTATGGCTCCTCCCATATTTCCGCAACCTATTATTCCTATGCCGCCTTTCATAAAAATACCGCCTTTATCTGGTATTATGTCATCAACTCCCTATCCGGGCTTAAGTTAACATAAATCCATAAGGGTGTCAAATAAGGATAGCCGTCTTAAAAATACTCATCAAGCACGCAGGTTACCTTGTTAAAAATTTTTTTGAACAGATTTGTTTCAGAACATGTACCTCGTCTTTCTCCGCGGATATGATCAAGAATTCCCAGAACGGAGGCATACGATGCGCCGTCTTCGGGAAGGTCCTCAAAGGGACGGGCCGAGGGAAACCCTACACGTACCGGTAATCCCGAAAACTTTTCTGTTTCACGCAAAAATTCCTCAGGAGGCGCTTTCATTCCGGAGACCACGATCCTTCTCATTTTTTCCCATCCCCGCATGGATGAGAGCTCTTTGAAAAATTTTTCATATCCAGGATTTTGGCCCGCGTCAAACTTTCCCCTTTCCAGAATTTCCGTATCCATAATGCGGCAATTTTCAAGTTTTCCGGCGCTCAAAAAAAGAACTTCTGTTCTTTCCTTGAGCGCGGAAATAAAAACTGTCCGGTCAATTTTATCTTCTTCATTTAGTATTCTTCCCGAACAGGCCAGAGCCGAAAGAACGAACCCGGACGGAAGATATCCCGCCTGGGCTATCCCTTTAGAAAAATTCCTGATATGTGTCGCGCTAACAGTGACTATATTTACCTCTACTCCCAGCTTTACAGCGTCAAGCCCTTCCGGATCGCGTATCAGTCTCTCCCCGTCAATAGAAAACCCCATTACCACTTTATGCAGCACTTCTCTGTCCAGAGGCACCTTGGAAACAGAGCCGATCTCCACACATCTTTTCATGTCCCTTGAAGTAACTTCCCTGCCATGCCTGGAAATAAGAACGGAAGCTGAAGAAGGCTCAACTTTTACAGAAAAAGAACTTATTCCCGCGTAAACTTCATGAAAAGACTTTCCTGTTTTCTTTGATAGGGCTGAAAGAACAGCTCTTACACGTTCAGTGAGAGGATATACCCCGTGCTCATTATCTCCGGGCACTCCATTATCACGGGTCTTGTAGAATCCTCCCAGTATATAGCCTCCGTTCTTCGCCCAGCTTGCGGCAACAGCAAAGGTTTCTTCCCCTCCCAAGTCTATCACGGCAAAATTTTTTTTCATTTTTAGGACATTTCCGGGAAAAATCCGGACACAGTTAAGAACTATTTTCTTTTATAGGAGTAAACCGGGTCCCTGAACCTGAGATCTATATACCTTATCCCTCCGAGGTCTATTGCGGAATCGGAGAAGATCTCCTTGAGGGTATCTATTTTCCTCTCAAAATCATCTCGGCCTAAGTTTATGGGAACATCCCTCGCCGTTACCCACACGTTATTCTTATCTGAAATATCAACAAGCTGAAGATCTGGGCGGCGTATGCTTGTCTTTTTGAGTATACTATCTATGATGCCAAGTGCTTCCTCCACCCCTTTATCTTTGAGCTGTACCCCGGGCTGTGGACGCGAAAGGAAAAAACTGAAACCTTTTATCCGGACCAGCCCCTCGGGGAATTCCCCGACCGAAAGTATCATCCCGCTCCGGTCCAGGACAACTCCTCCGGAGGTATCAAGACAAGCGAAATTTTCCCTGGATACAAGATCGACCTCTATAGTGTCAGGAAAGACCCGCCTTACCCGTATCGTCTTTAGATAAGGATATTCCTCTCTAAGTAAGACAACCACCTGAGACGGCACGACAGAGAATATGTTGCGTCCTGTATACTTGCGCTCTAAAGACTCTCCGACATTCTTGAATATGACCCCAGAGGGTTTATCTACAGTTATGTGTTTTACCTTAAAAGTATCGCCTGTCAGAAAATACTGCCGGAAAGCAAAAGCGGCCAGAATAAGAATACCCGCCGATAAGATCACCACCCCTGCATAAGGAAGAATATACCTCATATTCGATATTATTGCCCCGTTTTTTTTTGTCTTCTTCCTGACAGTCTTATTTTTTCGTGACAATTTATACCCCCAGATGTTTACCGTGCCTTTTTTCATTTCTTTTCCCCACGATTCCGGACCTTTACATCATCGTACTTTAAAGCGCTTTGCAACATATTAACACATAATTCTCTGAAATCAACTCCCTCTGAAGCGGCCGCCATCGGAAGAAGACTTTTTTCGGTAAGCCCGGGGATCGTGTTTACCTCCAGAACATAAAACTCACCGCCCGAAGTCATTCTCAGATCCGTTCTGGAAAAGCTTTTGCACCCAAGGGCATTATGCGCCGCAAGACCCAGAGCCTGGGCTTTCACATAATTCTCTTTTCCGATCTCCGCGGGGACATTGTACTTTGTTCCTGAAGATATATACTTCGACGTGTAATCGTACACACCTTCCGCCGCAAGTATCTCGATTACAGGCAAGGCTCTCTCATCGAGAACCCCGACCGTTAATTCCCTGCCCGGGATAAAATTTTCCACTATTACTTCTTCTCCGTACTTGAACGCCGTTTCGACTGCTCCGGCAAGTCTTTCCGGATCGGTTACCACCGAAAGACCTATGCTCGACCCTTCGTATCTGGGTTTCACGACACATGGCACTCTTATTTCTCTGACCCGGGAAACTATATCCTCTCCCGGGAAAACGCTTGTCGATGCCGGAACAGAAATACCGACGGCGGCTAATTTCCGTTTGGTAGCGAGTTTGTCAAGAGCCGTTCTCGACGCCTCCGGTCCGGATCCTGTATACGGGATACCTTCTCCGGATAAAAGTTCCTGCACAGTACCGTCTTCTCCGAATCTTCCGTGCAGAGCTATGAAAATCAAGTTCGCACCCTTAAGGCGGATCTCGGTCAAAAGATCACTCTTCTCATCGTCAATTCTCATGAGCACAGTATCTATTCCAAGACCCGTAAGAGCGTTAAAGACCGCGCCGGCGCTTTTGAGGCTTATTTCCCTTTCTGAAGAAGGCCCGCCCGCGAGCACACCTACTCTAAATCGTTTCAGTATATCTATTCCAGACATTTTATTATTCTCACTTTCACCTTCCCGGTAAGGACAGTATCTCTATTTCCTCTTCAAGTTCGAGATTGAACTTTCTGTTGACCGCGGATCTTATATTGTTCATAAGTCTTATCACATCACCGCTTGTCGCGCCGCCTTCATTAACAATGAAATTAGCATGTTTTTCGGAGACTGCCGCTCCGCCTTCCCGACTGCCTCTCATACCGGCCTCATCGATCAATTCCCATGCAAGCCTATTCCCCAATACTGGGTTTTTGAAAACACAGCCAAGCGATCTTTTCTCACAGGGCTGTTTTTTCAGTTTTTCAAGAAAAACCTTTTTTATATTTTTTCTGACCTCGCCGGAAGAACTTTCGGAAAGATCGAAGACGGCTCTTAGTATTATGCCTTTGCCCGGCCATGAAAGAGCCCTGTATTCCTCTCTCAATTCGCTTGATTCAAACCACATCCGCTTTCCATCACTTGTAAGGACCAGTATCCTTCTAAGCGGCCCGGCTATCCCTCCTCCCCTGGCTGAGGCATTATTCTTTATGGCCCCTCCTACCGTGGCGGGTATCCCGGACAGGCATTCCAGTCCCGAAAGCCCCATAACCATACATTCGTTCAGCAGCGCTGAAAGCCTGAGCCCCGAGGATACAGTAACCGTTCTACCCGCTCTTTCCGTACTGAATAAACTTGAATTCAGCCTTATCACGGCACCGTCAAATCCCCGATCGGGGAAAAGCACATTAGACCCGTTACCCGTGAGAAAATATCTTGCTTCTATGTTTTTCAAGCGCTCCAGAGCTTGTTCTAATCCCACTTCAGACAATGGCTGATAGACAGCCCCTGCCATGCCTCCGATCCCGATCGTACTGTATTTCCTCAGCAGGCATTCTTCAAAAAGCATGCCTCCATATGCACCCACTATCCTTTTCAACTCGTCTATGACGCTCATTCAGGAACCTTCTCCCAATGTGCATTCATTTTATTTCTTATTGCTTCGGTTAGAATTTCCGATACTTCTCTTATATCACCGGCACCCAATATCAGGATGGTATCGTTCTCCCTCACAATATCTGAAATTATTGACGGCACATTCTCCTTTTTTACTATTCGGGCGTCCTCGAACCCGCTTTTATCTATCGCCTTAAAAAGCCTCTCAATTCCCGCCCCTTCAATTGGGATCTCATCAGCGGAATATATATCTGTAAGAAAAAAAACGTCGGAATCCTTAAAACACCCGGCAAAATCAGACTCAAGGTCGAAAGTGCGCGAGTAACGATGCGGTTGGAACACGGCCAGAACTCTTCCGGATGAAAGATCTTTAGCGGCTCTCAAAACAGACCTTAACTCGGTAGGATGATGGGCATAATCCTCTATTATCCTGATATTCCCGACCCGGCCCACCATATCAAACCTTCTTTTAACCCCTTTGAAAAGCTTTATCGCGTGCAGAATGGTCTCACTGTCCATCCCCATCCCCGCGCATAAAGCGGCTGCTCCAAGGATATTGCTTACATTATGCAAGCCTACAAGAGGGCTCTTTACCGTCCCGAGAAGTTTACCGTCAAGGGACATGTCAAACTCTATCCTTTTCATGTGCTCTTTTATCCGGCAAACAGCGTTAAAATCTCCAGAAACACCGAAACTTATTGTTTTTGCCGAGCTCTTCGCGACAAGTTTTGAAAGCAGCTCATCCTCTCCGTTAAATACCAGAACACCTTTGGAAGACACCTTTTGGATGAAGTCTCGGTAAGAGTCCAGAAGCCGTTCCATTGTGCCGTAGTTCTCCATATGCTCTCTTTCGATGTTTGTTATTAAAGCGTGTGTCACTGAAATATTCCTGAAATATCCATCGCTTTCGTCTACCTCCGCTACAAGTATATCTCCGCGCCCAGACCGTGAATTCTTACCGAACCTGGCCATTTCACCTCCTACAAGTATCGTAGGTTCCGCCCCGGAATGGTCCGTTATATACGAAATTATCCCGCTTGAAGTTGTTTTCCCGTGAGTGCCGGTAACCCCTATGGATGTACCAGCGCTTTCAATTACACGCTTCAGCAATTCACTTCTCGAAATGATCTTTATTCCTCTCTTTCCGGCCTCTACGATCTCGGGATTATCGTCCCTTATGCACGCGGACCTTACGGCAATATCCGCGTCTTCGGGAAAATTCGACGCGGAATGCCCCTCACTTATGCCCGCTCCTTTAAGGGAAAGCATTTCAGTAAGATTGTTCAGCCGTGTATCCGATCCGCTAACCGCTATCCCACGGTCGATAAGTATATCGGCTAAGGCACTCATCCCTATGCCGCCGATACCCACAAAATGTATCTTTTTAAACTCCATCATTTTTTCTCCGTTCCGCTGATCCTATTACCTGGCCGGCTAAAGCCTTTCCCGACTCCGGGAATGCCAGTTTGAGGGCAGCTTTTCTCATGCCGGAACGTTTTTCACGGTCGCCGAGGATCTCCAGTATATCACGCGTAAGGGTCTCCCGCGAAAGATCTTTTTCTTCCCTGAGAATAGCCGCTCCGCTCGAGGCGAAAAACACCGCGTTAGACCTCTGGTTGTTCTTAGGGTTGGGATACGGCACCAATATCATGGGCTTGCCGTAATAGGCAAGTTCAAATATCGCCGCGGCACCGGATCTTGATACCGCAATATCGCTCACAGAATACGCGTCGTCAATCCTTTCAAGAAAAGAAAATACCTTTCCCGGAATCTTATTCTCGAGGAAAAATCTTTGAGATATCTCAAAATATTCGTTCTTCCCTGTGATATGGACGAACTGAACGCTATCCCCTTTTTGGTTCCTGATATCAAGCGCCACCTCAAGCAATATCTTGTTGAGAAAACTTGACCCCTGGCTTCCTCCCATGACAAGAACGGTGTCCTTGTCCGCTGAGATCCCCATTCTCCGAGCCGCGCCTTCCCTGTCATTCTCAAGCATATCCAGCCTTATGGGATTTCCCGTAAACACGGTTTTTTGAGAATGTTTTCCGAAATGCGCAGACGATGAGGGAAAACTTAAAGCGATCTTATCCGCTATCCCGCTAAGTATCATGTTAGCTCTGCCGGGAAGCATATTCTGTTCGTGTATTACAAGAGGCACGCCTATTATCTTCGCGACCAGAGAAATGGTCCCGGAAGAATATCCTCCAAAACCCACTACCACATCAGGCCTTATCTTTAAAGTGATCCAAACCGATCTCATGGTATCCCACAAACATTTGAACACAAAAACTACGGCTCCTTTCACCGAAAAGGCCATCGGCATCGGATTGACCGATAGAAAAAATCGGGGATAAGGGATATCCTTCAGCAGGTTCATATCAAGCCGTCTTCTGCTTGAAACAAAAAAAATGTGCCCCACTCCCGCTTTCTCAAGCTCTGAAGCCAGGGAAACACATGGAAAAATGTGCCCCCCCGAACCGCCCGCCGCGAGTATTACTTTCATACGCTTCACATCCATATCTTTTGCATTTCTCCTCTCCATTTTACATCTTTCGGCATATCGTTAGA
This sequence comes from Candidatus Omnitrophota bacterium, assembly GCA_041667545.1. Lineage (GTDB taxonomy): Bacteria > Omnitrophota > Gorgyraeia > Tantalellales > Tantalellaceae > SLID01. The sequence goes on from JBAYES010000011.1 coordinate 32,115, forward strand.
GCGTTCTTCAAAATAGACTTTTATTCCGTCTTTGCGAGGAACGAAGTGAGTGACGAAGCCTTCGTATCGTGATAAATACTATGGCTCAGGATTTCGTCAGAATAGTAAATAGCCGAAGCAATCTCAATATAAATAACAAGTTATAAGTTTGCTTCGGTCGCTCCGCTCCCTCGCAATGACGAGAAATAGGAATTTTGCAGAACTCTACATATCTGCTAATCAACGACTGTTAGACTCTCTCTTCGCATTGCCTCGAAAAATTGAGAACAATGGCGATCGCGATCAGGTGGAAGAACAGAGAACTCCCTCCATAGCTTACAAAAGGCAGAGGAAGTCCTTTAGTCGGCAAAAGCCCCGTTGAGACGCCCATGTTCACTAAAACCTCGAAGGCCACCATGACCCCTATTCCCATTACAACCAGAGATGAAAAACGCTCGTTCATTCTCATCCCGATGCGGAAAATAAAAAAAATCAGCGCCGCAAAAAACGCTACAAGCGACACCGACCCCAAAAAACCAAGCTCCTCTCCGATTATCGAAAAAATAAAATCGGTATGGGCTTCCGGAAGATAAAAAAGTTTCTGTTTTGACTGGCCGAGCCCTACACCCGTTACCCCTCCCGACCCCAGGGCTATAAAAGACTGCACAAGCTGAAATCCCGCTCCCGAGCTATCTCTCCACGGATCAAGAAATACGGCTATCCGCCTTAACCTGTACGGCTTCCAAATGATGGCCGCCGCCATAATGGGGATGACAGGAACAATAGTCCCGGCGATATGCCTGAGCTTTACTCCCGAAATGAACAGCAAGACGAATCCAATAAAAAGAACAGAGATAGAAGTTCCCATATCGGGTTGGAGCAGTATAAGCCCGGAGGAAAGAAGGATAAGCGATACCGGCGGGATAAACCCCTTTACCAGATCCCCCATTAAATACCTTTTTCGGGAAGCGAAATCGGCTAGGTATATTATTATGGCAATCTTTATACCTTCCGAAGGCTGAAACCCTATACCAAATATCCTCATCCATCTTCTTGCTCCCCCGGCTTCCACTCCGACCCCGGGAACAAGCAAAAGCAAAAGCAGGACAATGAAAAGCGCAAGTATCATTTTGGAACTGCGCGCAAGGTCCCTATAATGTATCTTCAGAAAAAATATGGCCGAGACAAATCCGATGCAAAGGAAAAGAAAATGCCTTTTTATAAGATGCATGCTGTCGCCATATCTCTGGTACGCGTAAACTGAACTTGAAGAATAGATCATAACGACGCCCACCATAAGTATCAATGATGTCAGAAGCAGTACCATTTTAGCGTCATTTTTCATTAGATCCAATCCCGTTCTTCACACATATCCTTCTGACAGATTCGCGGAACACTCTGCCTCTGTGGGCATAGCTGTCGAACATATCAAAGCTGGAACACATAGGCGAAAGCATTACAGCTTCCCCTTTTTTAGCTGCCGATACCGATATTTCAACGGCCTCTTCCATGGAACCGGCCTCATACACTTTTGCATGATCTGAAAAAGTTCTCTTTATTCTTTCCCGGGCTTCCCCTATCACGACCAGAGCGGCCACCTTCTTTTTGACAAGATCGACCAGAGCCCCGTAATTCCCAAGTTTGTCCCTGCCACCCACGATCAGAACCACGCGTTTATCCACCGATTCAAGAGCTCGTTTCGCGGCATCGACATTGGTCGCTTTTGAGTCGTCTATAAACACCACACCCCCGAATGTCCCCACTTCCTGGAACCTGTGCTCAAGGCCTCGGAAATTTTTTACGGCTTTTTTTACGGCCGAAAGGGAAATCCCCTCTATTTCCGCGACCTGACAGCAGCAGGCGATATTCTCCATATTGTGTTTTCCCCTCAAAGAAGTATCCTTGTCCGTTATTATCGTCTGGGACTTTCCATCATGGGAGAATATTACGCTTCCCTTGTCCGCGGTGTACCTGCAGGAACTATCGCCATAGAAAAATATTTTACTCTTTATGTTCCTGACCAGGGGGTCCCGGCGAAGATCACTGTGCAGCACGGCATTATCGGATATGCCTTGTCGGGAAAAAATACTAAACTTGTGTTCTTTATAACTTCGAAACCCGCCGTGACGATCATAATGGTCATCGGTTACGTTCAGAAGTACGGCTGTCCGAGGCCTGAAAGATCTTATGCCCTCAAGCTGAAAAGAACTTACCTCAAGTACCACCGCACTATTTTCGGTTATACCCCCTATTTCCCCGGCAAGAGGGTTACCGATATTTCCGCAAACTATTGTGTGTTTACCCGAAAGTGCTATTATGTCCCCCATAAGGCTTGTAACAGTTGTTTTGCCGTTAGTTCCCGTAATCGCCGTTATGGGAGCTTTGCAGAAAAGATACCCGAGTTCCATTTCTCCGATAACAGAAATATCTTTCTTTTCTTCAAACAGTGCTGACAGAATACTTCTATCCACTCCGGGACTCATGACAACAAGTTCATGTCCTGCACAAAAACCTTTCGTATGCCCCCCCGTCTCGACGTGCGCGCCCTTGTCCCTGAGAATCGTACTTTTTCTTTTTATCTCTTCAGAATCCGAAGCATCGGTCACTTTCACTTTCGCCCCTTTTTGCAAAAGAAGAGCAGCCGAAGAGAACCCGCTCGAGCCCAGCCCCACAACAAGTATCTTTTTACCTTTTACGTCCATATTTTTATCTATTATGCCTCTTATCGGACTTTTAGCGCCATCATACCGAGAAGCGCTAATACGGAAGCCACTATCCAGAAACGTACCGTTATTTTAGATTCATGCCATCCTTTTTTCTGAAAGTGATGATGTATAGGTGACATCAGAAAAACACGTTTACCCCTGAGCCTGAATGAAGCCACCTGTAACAGAACCGATAACGTTTCTACCACTAACACACCGCCTACGATGACCAGCAATATCTCTTTTTTAATAATAACGCTAACTATGGCAATAGCTCCGCCGAGGGACAGAGAACCCGTATCTCCCATAAAGATCGTGGCCGGATGCCCGTTGTACCATAAGAACCCGAGAGACGCGCCCGCGAGAGCGGCGCAAAACACCGTAAGTTCGCCCGCTCCGGGAACGTAAAAAAGGTGCAGGTAGTTGCTTATTTCAATATGACCCGTTACGTAGCACATAACTGAATATGACAGCGATATGAAAACAACACAACCGATAGCGAGTCCGTCAAGTCCATCAGTAAGATTGACCGCGTTGGACGCCCCTGCTACAACAATAAGTATAAAAAGAATGTACAAATATCCCAGATTAGCGACTGCATTTTTTAAAAAAGGCAGATAAAGTTCCGTTCCCAGATGTTTGTTGGAAACCACGAAGATGCCTACTATCAGGGCAAGCACGGCCTGCGCTCCCAATTTATATACCCCCCCGAGGCCTTTGGAGCTTTTATTGCGTATTTTTAAAAGATCGTCTACCGCCCCTGCTATCCCGAGCCAGGTCATTCCCCCAAGGGCCATGATAACAAAACTGTTTTCCGGCCGTCCCCACAAGATAGTGGAAACCACCACGGCCGCGAGTATTACCACTCCTCCCATAGTGGGAGTCCCCTGTTTATGCTTGTGCAGGTCATATATCTCCCCCACATGTTCTGTTCGGACATATTGCCCGGCCTTAATGGCCTTCATCCATCGTATGAATAAAGGCAGTACCAGAACACACAAGAGAAAAGACGTAAAAGCCGCCATCCCGGCCCTGAAGGTTATATACCTGAACACATTGAACCCGAACCAGAGATCTTTCAGGGGGTAGAATAAGTGGTAAAACATCTGATAACTTCCTCCATTTTCATGCGGCGCGATCCTTTGACCAGCACGGTGGTCCCGGAAGGCGCTCTTTCTTTTATTTTTAAGGCCGCGTCCTTGTAAGAAAAAGCCATGTAAGTTCTATCCTCTCTCATGCCTTGATCTCTGGCTCCGGACGATACATGTTTACCGAGACCCCCTAACGTTATCAGGAAGTCTATTCCGGATGATGATATCTTTTTTCCCAAAGATCTGTGTATTTCACATGACTCATCGCCAAGTTCAAGCATGTCACCGGCAACCACCCATTTTTCTCCTTGCCCGGGGAAGTCGGCAAGAGTCTCTATAGCCGCCTCGAAAGATCCCGGGTTGGCGTTATAGGCGTCATTAAGAAAAATTACACCTCCGGATACCACTTTCTCAAGCCTCATCTCCGGCATAACGGTTTTTTCTATTTTTTCCCTTATTTCCCCCGCGTTTAACCCCATATCCATGGCTACCGCCGCGGCCGCTGCGGCGTTGTATACGTTGTGCCTGCCATAGCCCGGAACCGAGAATTTCTTACCGTTCAGAAAGAATTCCATGCCGGAAAGCATCTTCCTTATCCCGCTTATTTTTAGATCACAATTATCTCCCGTGCCGAAAAAACGGATATTGCGCCCATCTTTCCTTACTTCAGAAAGCATTACATCGTCTCCGTTAAGAAATGCCGTCCCTGACACTGAAAGTTTTTCAAGCAGACTTGTCTTTTCACGAAAGACACCGTTCTTGTCTCCCAATGCCTCCAAATGCCCATACCCGATATTCGTTATAACAGCCATATCAGGCGCGGCGACGCCGGCAAGATATCCTATTTCCCCGGGGCTGCTGGTACCTATCTCCAGCACCGCGGCCTGATGCGAACTTTTTATGCCAAAAAGCGTCAGGCTCACGCCGAATACATTATTATACGAAGCTTTGCTTTTAAGGACATTAAACCGGGAAGAAAGCGCGGAAGCTATCAAGTCCTTGACAGTTGTCTTTCCGTTAGTCCCGGTAACACATATAACCGGGATCCCTGCGGATTTTCTCAGGCTTCCGGCTATTTTCGACATGGCTTCTATGGTATCGTCCACAAATATAAGCCCTTTCCCCCCCGTATTCGTCCCCGAAAAAGAACTTTTTTGCGCTATCACAGCGGAAGCTCCTTTTAAAAAAGCCTCCTCAATAAAATCATGTCCGTCAAAATTATGCCCTTTAACGGCAATAAAGATATCACCGGGCGTTATCGAGCGGGAATCTATGGAAAATCCCCTTACTTCGGAAGTATCTCCTCTTAAAACAAGTTCCCCTCCCGAGATCCTTTCGACATCACCGATGTACATTTTATTCATTCATATACCTTTCCTGCGGGTTCGTCAGGCCGGCAAGCATACCCCATCTCCCTGAGGGCGGATACAGCCGTTTCCATATCGTCAAAATGGATGGTCCTATCCATGAATAGCTGGTAATTTTCATGTCCCTTGCCCGCTATAATTACGCTATCTCCCTCTTTTGCTTTACTGATGGCATAAAAGATCGCGTCTCTTCTGTCCCGGATCACTTTAAACTCGGTTCCCGGCAGTATCCCGCTTTCGATCTCCCTCAATATACTGCCGGGATCCTCTTTCCTCGGATTGTCATCTGTTAAAATAATAGTGTCGGAAATTTCGGAAGCTATTCTGCCCATAACAGGCCGTTTCTGTCTGTCGCGGTCTCCGCCGCAGCCAAAAACACAAAAAAGTTTTTTTGATGTTATCATGCGGACACTTTCGAGGGCGCTTTTGAGAGCGTCCGGAGTATGCGCGTAATCCACATACACGCGGAAAGAAGCGGTCGAGGGCACTTTTTCGAGCCTGCCCGGAACCGCGCGCGTATTTTCCAGACCCTTTATTATTATTTCGGGAGAAAACCCTTTTTTCAAAAAAAGAGCGGCGGCTCCCAACGCGTTACTGATATTGTGTTTTCCTTGAAGCGGAGACTTTACCCTGCCTTCATTTTTCCCGTTAAAAAGCATATCAAATTCAGAGCCATCCGGCCCCATGTTCACATTTCTACAGGAAACTCCGCTTTCCGGATGGAATCCAAAAGTCACAACTCCCGGGCTTTTCATGATTTCCGCGATATCTTTTATCATGTCAGAATCCGCGTTCAAAACACATATCCCGCGAGGTCTTACATTCTCGAAAATTTTTAATTTAGCCTGAAAATAGCGTGTCATATCTTTGTGATAATCCATGTGTTCCGGAGTAAGGTTCGTAAAGATCGCTCCGTCAAGCTCTATGCCGGACACTCTTTTCTGATCCAGAGCGTGACTCGAGATCTCGACGGCCGCCGCCCTTTTGCCGCTATCGGCCATCTCCCGCAACATACCGTTCAATTTCAGTATTCCGGGCGTAGTCATCTCTGAGCGTTCAAGCTCCTCCCCACGTATCTTATTGAAAACCGTGCCTGTTATTCCGCAGGGTATGCGCATAGAACTAAAAACACTTTCAATAATGGATACGGTGGTACTCTTCCCGTTGGTCCCGGTAACCCCATAAACAGAAAGTTCCTTTGACGGATCTTTAAATTTTTTTTTAGCAAGCAAACCGAGAGTTTCCCTTGTATCCGGAACAGGCACGAGCTCCTCTGATCTTGGATGATGCTTTAAAAAATACCTGTCATCACATACAACCGCGCGGGCTCCTTTCGAAAAAGCTTCGTCAATATGATCATGCCCGTCAGAGGATATCCCCTTTACAGCGACAAAAACATCCCCTGGCCTTATCTCTCTGGAATCGTCAGAGAGGCCCGCCTCCATCGAGGATATCAATTCAACAATATTTTCCTGTGTCATAGACATATGTATTCCTCAAGTCCTGTTCTTTTTCTTACTTAGCGTGACGAAGAGCGTATCTCCTCAGCCCCGAGATATTCCAATGTCCTCTCAGCTATCCTTTTAAAAGCGGGTCCGGCGACTGTTCCCCCGAAATACAGCGGCCGCGGATCGCGCGCGACGACAACAATACTTATTTTTGGATCTTCCTGAGGGGCAAACCCTATGAAAGTCGCGTAATACTTATCGGGATAATACCCTCCCGCGGGACTGGCCATCTGCGCCGTTCCTGTCTTACCGCAAGTTTCATAACGTTTAGAAGCCGATGACCTCCCTGTGCCGTCGGTAATAACCTTCCGCATTGCCTGCTTCATTTTCCCGCATGTTTTCTCACTTATCACCCTTCTTTTCACTTGTGGGAAGTTTTTTTTAACCTTTTCTCCTTCCCAGGTGATTATTTCCTCTACTATATAGGGCGTCATCAGATATCCCCCGTTCGCAATAACACTTACCGCTGAAGCAAGTTGTAACGCGGTTACGGCTATTCCCTGCCCCATGGGTATTGTCGTGATATCGCTGCGGGACCACACCCTGGGATGTCTGCTTATACCCTGGACCTCTCCCGGAAGATCTATTCCGGTTTTCTCTCCAAACCCGAATTTCTGTATATATTCAAAAAGTTTTTTCTCTCCGAGTTTTTGAGCGACCTTGACCACTCCAATGTTACTGGATCTCGCGATAACATCCTCAAAAGATATTTCACCGTAAGGACGGTAATCATTAAGCATTCTGCCGCCCGTACGATATTGCCCGTTCTCACAATGAACTTTGTCCTCAAGAGTTATAGCTCCTTCTTCCAAAGCGGCTGCCGCGGCTACCACCTTAAAGACACTGCCGGGTTCAAAAACATCCGATACAGCCGGATTTTTTATATGTTCCGGCAATAACGAAGACAGATCGTTCGGGTCATATGCCGGGCTCGAGGCCAAGGCGAGCACTTTTCCGGAAAATGGATCCATTACTATTACAGTACCGCCCGCGGGATTGAAATTCCTTACCATGGCAGACAGCTCATCTTCCGCTATATATTGTATAACACTGTCTATGGTAAGGACAAGATTGTTCCCGTTGTGCGGCGGGATAGAAGCCTCTTCTTTCCGCAACACGGAACGCATTCTGGCATCACGAGTCTCATAGCGTCTTCCGGGACGACCCTTAAGCTGGTCTTCGTATAAAAGCTCTATCCCTTCAAGCCCCTGGTTATCGGTTCCGACAAAGCCAAGCACATGAGATGCCATGGCATCATTAGGGTACTTTCTTTTGCTCTCAGGCCTGAAATAAACCCCTCTGAGATTCTTCGAACTTAGATTTTCATACTCGGCTTGATCGATCTTTCTTTTTATCCACACAAAAGCTTTGTCTCTCTGAAGTTTTAACCTGACACTCTCAGCGTCTATTCCCAATTCGCGTGATAGGATCTCCGCCATATTTGACTTATCAGAAATTATCCTCGGGTCACAAAAAACGCTCTCAACTTCCATGTTCATCGCAAGAGGATCCATGTACTTGTCAAAAATGCTCCCCCTTCTGGCCTCGACCTTCAGAACCAGATTATGCTGCTTCCGGGCTATATCAACATACCTTCTCCTATCCACTACCTGCAGACAGAAAAGCCTTATAAAAAGGCCCAGAAAAAGCCCGCCGAAAACGAGTATCACCAGATATCGGCGCATTCTCAGCATTATTATTTTTCTCCATTAATAAACTTTGTGAAAATGAGACCCGCGGACTAACTTAGCGTCGCTGTACGCATCGGCTTACTTTATAGGCAAGGTTTTGGAGTTCCCACCCGCGGTATTTGCGATCCCGGGACTTCAGGACATTACGCGTTTATCTGTGGGTCTAAATGCGGTTTCCGGCTTCAGCCGTAGCCGTAAAAAGGTCAAATACCCTTTCAGGAAAGGCCTCTTCATAGCGGTCTTGCGCGTCATAAAGCCCGGCGATCGAGTAGCTATTTACCCTCTCTCTGCCTTTTCCGGCAAACTGTATCTCCATCCCTCCAAGCGAAGTAAGCAAGTACCGGGGGGTCTCCATCTTGGAAAGATTATACATCAGGTCAGAATTACGGTCAACGAGACATGAAAGCCTCTTTCTATCCCGCTGGAGGTCGTATCCGGTCTTATATATTTCCGCATGCTGATGCACGTAGAGCGATGCCGCTACCGTGAATATCATCCCCACAAGTATAGTATCCCGTATCTTCATTTTATCCTTTCCGCTGCGCGCAGTTTAGCGCTTCTTGATCTTGGATTATTCCTCACTTCCTCACGGGACGGCAGTACTGGTTTTCTGGTGAGTATTTCCAGCGCTCCCAACCTGGCTTCTTTTTTAAAAATATTCTTGGCGATTCTATCCTCAAGCGAATGGAAAGATATTACGCATATTCTTCCGCCGCGGGACAACATGGAAACCGCTCCCGCTATTCCTTTTTCCGCCGCGGCCATTTCGTCATTGACCCGTATGCGTATGGCCTGAAAAGTCCTGCAGGATGGATCGATCTTCTGGTTAGAGTACATACGGCCTACTGAAAGCCGGATGATATTGGCAAGCTCCTTTGTGGTTTGTATCCTTCCCGTTTTCCTTGCGTCAACTATAGCGGATGCGATCTTTCGAGAATGCCGCTCTTCTCCATACTCCCTGATTATCCCGGCAAGTTCGTCTTTCCCGAAGGTGTTAACTACCTCAAACGCGGTCAACTTGTCGGCTCTGTTAAAACGCATATCCAAAGGGCCGTCATTCTGAAAACTGAACCCCCTGGAAACATCATCCAGCTGGAATGAAGAAAACCCAAGATCAAATATAGCCCCGTCTATTTTATTAATGCCGTTCCCCCTTAAAAGTTCTACGATGTCCTTAAAATTACCGTTCACCAGAAGCATGTCACTTAAACTTTCCGAAAACTTCTCCCTGAACCTTTCTATCGCGTCAATATCGCGGTCTACGGCAACTACTCTACCTCCGGGAGTTATCATTTTCAGAGCTTCTGCCGTATGCCCTCCTCCTCCCAGGGTAGCGTCAAGCACCACATCTCCCGGGGAGAGATCCAGAAAATCCACCACTTCTTCTCTTAATACCGGAAAATGCAAATTCTTATCCCTGTTCCCTTTTCCTGCCAAAAACTTTGTTCATTAAATTGACCTGGTTTTGATAAAAATTATTATAATTCGATGAAATATCTTTTTGTTGTTTCACGGTATTATCAATTTTTATCCCCCCCGATCCCGGGGTTCTTCCGTACATGGACCTGATCCCGCCTATTTCACAGGATTGAAGCATCTTCTTTTTGTCCCGGTCGCGCGGGGCCGGATATCTTCTTACCGTTACACTGCTCATTAATTGCAATCCTTTATGCTGAGATATTCCTTTTTCCCGATACCGCTGGAGGTAACGACGAACCTCCTGACGCCAAGATGCTCAATCCCGGTAGGAAGAGCCCTTGCCTTCTTAACGCGTTCCACTATGTTCACGCAATTAATAAATTCCCTCTGTTTTTTGTGGAACTCCATCGCATATCTTTTATACATGTCTCCCCCTCCGGCCCTTGGGCTGCTAAAAATCCATAAGATTTTCCGCTATCTCTTCGTAATTCTCTCTGGAACTTTTGTAGAACTCGGTCCATTTGTCCTTGTCCCATATCTCTATTCTGTTGGAAACTCCGATTATCATTATCTCCTTGGAAAGCCCGCCAAATTCTTTTAAATAATCCGGAACAAGTATCCGCCACTGTTTATCAGGAAGCGCCTGTGAAGCCCCGGCAAAGAATATTCGCTGAAATTTTCTGTGTTCCCTTTTCGTAAAAGCCATGGCTTTGAATTTGTTTTCCTGCTGTTTCCATTCTTTCTCGGGGAAAACAAAAAGACATTCTTCAAACCCTTTGGTGAGATATAACATTTGCGAGTCGGCATCCTCAAGCGGAGCTCGGAATTTGGCGGGTATTATTACCCTGTTCTTATTGTCTATGCTATGAAGATGTTCTCCGTAAAACATACTGCTGTTTCTCCTTGCCGCTTTTCTTATTCTCCACTTTCCTCCACTTCAATCCACTCACGACAAAGTATACATCAAGAGACACCCCTTGTCAACCCCTTTCCAAAAGCAAAAAGTAAGTATCACCTCAGTTCTCCACAGTAAATTCCCGCGCCGTCGTCACGAGGAGCCCCCGAAGGGGGCGACGAAGTGATCTCATAATATGAAAATATTTCGGAGGGAGATTGCTTCGGCCCTATACCAAGTCTGCCGAAATCCTGAGCCTCATATGTTCCCACAAGACGAAGGGCTTCACCCGCCTTTGGCGGGTTCTCAACGACGGTA
>JBAYES010000012.1:0-42187 GCA_041667545.1 Candidatus Omnitrophota bacterium
TCTGGAACCGGGCCGATATGAAGATATCAGCCCGGAGGAAAAAGTTCACGGTATCGAGGAAATGGTTCTTGATAACGGACTTCGGATAATAGCTAAAAGGAACGGATCTTTGCCGCTGGTCTCCGTGATCTTTGCCTATAGGGGAGGATCAATGGCCGAAGAACCCGGCCTGAGCGGTATCGCCAATATTACAGCTTCCCTTCTTTTAAAGGGAACAGGAAAGAGGAGCGAAAAAGACATAGTTCCTGTTATAGAGCGTATGGGGGGAAGCATATCCGCCGAAAGCGGGCTAAACAGCACTGTGGTATCAATGACATTGTTCCCGGACGACCTTAATTACGGGGCTGAAATATTGGCCGATATTATAGCCGATCCCGTATTTCCCGATGATGAGATAGAGAAACAGAAAAAACTTGTGATAGCGGGTATACGAAAAGAGGAAAAGAATATTTTTGATATAGCCGAGCTTGGCCTGAGGAAAATGTTATACGCAGGCCATCCATATTCGCACAGGACTTTGGGGGAAATAAAGGTCGTGGAAGATCTTGATCGGCAGGCTATAGTAACTTTTTATGAAGAGACTTTTGTGCCTCGGACTTCGGTGATATGTGTAGTGGGAGATATAGATCCGGCCAAAACCTTAGAGGACTTTTCGGATATTTTCTCACGCTGGGAAGCGAAAGGACGGGGGGTGGAGGGAAAGAACCCTTTGTTCGAGCAGAAGCATGCCCGCAAGGAACTTACAATGAGGAAGCAACAGTCCGTAGTGGCGGTCGGCTTCAGGGGAGTTTCTTTGTATGACGAAAGGAAATACACTCTCGACGTTATAAGCGCGCTTCTCTCAGGGCGTGATGGAATACTTTTTGATATTGTCAGGGAAGACGCGGGCTTGGCCTATACTTCGGGCGCTTCAAATATGGCTCATCCCGAAGAAGGTTATTTTCTGCTTTACGCGGCCACAACGCGGGAGAATCTTGACCGGGCCGAAGAAAAGATCTTCAGCGCTTTGGACACCGTTATCTCGGGGAATATAACGGATGACGAAATAGAATCTTCCAGGAAGAGATCGATAGCGGATCATGCCAGATCCCTGGAAAGCAATTCTGCTGTTGCCGGGACTATGGCGTTAAGTGAACTTTACGGGCTTGGAGCTTTGCACTATGAAGAGTATAATGAGGGAATTTCCAAAGTTACCCGTAATGATATTATCAAGGCTGCCGGAGAGATCCTTGATCCGGAACACGCGGCTGTTTTGAAAGTACGGTCCGACCTTTAGAGGCGGAAGAAGTCTTGGCGCAAAAGCTTTACCGGGGGCGACATTTGCCATATAATACGGAGACGGCCTGGAGCAGGCCTTGGCGCATAAGAATTCAGGAGGGGAAAGAAAGGTGAGAAGGGAGGCTTTTGTAGCGGGAAGTTTTTATCCTGACAGGGGAGAAGCCCTCTTGTCGGAGATAGAGGCTCTGGTGCCATCTATGCCGGAAGCTGAAAAACACGAGGTTATCGGGGCAATAGTGCCTCATGCGGGTTATCTTTATTCGGGAAGGGTCGCCGGAGATGTATATGGACGCATTAAAAACAGGGATACATTCGTTATTATAGGGCCTAATCACACCGGCATGGGGAACAGGTTTTCGCTGTCCATGGATGTCTGGGCTACCCCGATAGGAGAAATAAAAACGGATATCCATCTTGCCGAAGAGATAATAAAAAAAGCTCCCTTCATAAAAAATGACCCGGCTTCCCATGCAGCGGAGCACTCAATAGAGGTGCAGCTGCCGTTCATTAAAAAACTTTTCCCAGATGCTCTTATCGTTCCTTTGTGTGTTTCTTCATCCGATATTTTCGAACTTAAAGCCGTGGGAGAGGCGATAGCCGCCTCAGTAAGAGCTCTGGGGAAAAAGGTGACGATACTTGCTTCGAGTGATATGACCCATTATGAACCCAGGATCTCGGCGTCAAAAAAGGACAAACAGGCAATAGAAGCCGTATTAGCGATGGATGCCCCGCGTCTTGTTGAAACGATAGATACGGAAAAGATATCCATGTGCGGGTGGGGTCCGTCGGCTATTATGCTATTTGCGGCAAGAGAACTTGGGGCCGAGAGCGGGGAACTCGTTACGTATTCTGATTCCGGTGAGATCACGGGGAATGAATCGGAAGTTGTGGGGTATGCGGGGATAATACTAAAATAGTCCGCCGGGAGAGGGATGAGATTTTTTAAAAAGAGGATGAACATATTGGTTCTCGGAGGCGGAAGCGCCAGAGGACTTTGCAGTATAGGTGTGTTGAAGGTCCTGGAAAAATATTTCGGAAAAGGAAAAATACCGTTCGATATGATAGTAGGGTCCAGCATAGGAAGTTTGATAGGCGCCTCATATTGCCTTGGGATGTCGGTAGAGGAGTTGGAGCGCAGAGTAGGCGAGTTTTCATGGCCTAAAATGGTTGACTTCGGTATATATTCAACAGGTATGATAAAGGGCGAAAGGTTGGAGGGCATAATAAGGGATTGTGTCGATGGAAGAGGATTTTCCGATATGCGGGTACCTTTCGCTCTTACCACTACCGATATTGAGACCGGAGAGGAGCTTACACACGATTCCGGGGATCTTATAAAACTTTTACGCGCGAGCTGTTCTTGGCCGGGTATATTCACAGCTGTAGAGAACGACGGCAGGCTTCTTGTGGACGGCGGGGTCAGGAACAGTATTCCCACGAAAGCCGCTAAGAAGTACGGCGCTACCTTCATCCTGGCGGTCAATCCGGGGTTTGCTGTCAAAAATCAGAAGATGAACAATGTGCTGCGCGTAACCGTACAGGCCGTGCAGATAATGGGCGAAGAACTAAATGCCTACCAATCCAGACAGGCAGATATCATAATAAAACCCGACCTTAAAGATATAGACCAATTCGATTTTGACAGGTCAGGTTACATTATAAAAATGGGTGAAGCCGCGGCAGAGGACATGATACAGAGGATAAGGAAAAGGCTCTGACAACGGATCTTTTGGAGGGTTCAATATATGAATAGAGAAGATGTATCACGAAATGTTGATTTCTCAGCTTTGGTGTCGGGGCTAATGGCCGAAGCGCTCGCATCGATGGGAATGATAGATCATCCTTCGCTTAAAGACATCAAGAAAGACGTCAAGCACGCGCAGGCGGTTATAGACACTATAAACATGCTGAAAGAAAAAACCTCGGGAAATCTTACCGCAGAGGAATCCAAACTGATAGAGGAAGTCCTTCATCAGCTTAGAATGGGATATGTATCTGTTTTTGGCGATAAGGCAGTTGAAAAAGGCGGAGAGGAAAGGCCGGGTGATGTATCGTGAAAAAAGGAATCTCCACTGCGATAAGGGTTTTGGTGAGTTTTGGTGTACTTGGCGGCCTTTTTTGGATAATGAGAAAGGATATAGGGCAGATATGGAGGATAATACTCTCGGGGGATCTGTCGTATATTCTGGCCGCGGCGTTCTTTATCGCTCTGATGGTGGCATTTCTTTCAATGCGCCTTAAGGTGGTGTTTCACGGTGAAAATCTTTTTGTCTCCTTGAAAGAAGCCACGGAGCTTACCTGCGTGGGTTTTTTCTTCAATAATTTTATGCCCACAGCGGTAGGGGGCGATATAGTAAAGGCCCACTATGCGGCTCATTTCAACAAGAAAAAAATGAAATCATACGCCAGTGTTTTTATGGACAGGATAATCGGCATGCTGGCCATACTTCTTGTAGCGGCGGCGGCGCTTGTTTTTGACAGGGGAAGGTTTGACTTTCCCGCGATAAGGCCTGTTATCCTTATTTTTTTGCTATTGGGAACCGTCGGGATCATTATTATGACCAATAGGTTTATAGCTCAGGGTATGGAGAAAATGTTCAGCAGATTCCGGCTTCGCGGCCTTGGAGATCGTTTAAACGAAGTTTATTCTATAATACACGATTACCGAAACCGTCCTGAAGTTGTTCTGAGGTCGGTTATTCTTTCCGTGGCGGTCCAGATAGTCTACTGTGTCGCGATATATTTTTTGTTCCTGTCTCTTGGGAAAAGGGTTGAATTCGGAAATATTCTTCTAATAATGCCCGTGGTAGTTTTTGTAAGTATGGTACCTTCTATTGGAGGGTTGGGTGTCCGAGAATCCACCACGGTGGTGCTATTTTCTGTGGTGGCCGGCAAAGAAGTGTCTTTTGCCGTGAGTATGCTGGCTCTGGCGGGAAACCTTCTCATAAGCGTGGTAGGAGGACTGGTATACATGGGATGGAGTTTTAAACCGAAGCCGGTATAGTTTTCGTGGAGCGACATGGCCTAAAAGGGTTCTGCAAAATGCCTATTTCTCGTCATTGCGAGGGAGCAAAGCGACCGAAGCAATCTTATAAGCTATTATATTTATCGGGATTGATTCGGCCATCTGCTAAGTCTGCCGAAATCCTGAGCCATAGTCTTTATCACGAGACGAAGGACTTCGTCACTCACTTCGTTCGTTTCTCGCAAAGACGGTATAAAAGTCCATTTTGTAGAACTCTAACATGATCTAAACGTAGGGAGGATGGGATGGTCAGGATACTTGTAATAAACGGTCCTAATCTGGATATTTTGGGAAAAAGAGAATCAGAAATATACGGGAATGTGACCATGGACGAAATAAACAATGAGCTTAAAAAAGCAGCCGCTTTGAAAGGCAATGAAATAGAGTTTTTCCAGTCCAATCACGAAGGGGATATAGTTGAAAAGATAACCAGCACGGAAACAGACGGAATTATTATAAATCCCGCGGCGTATACGCATACCAGCGTAGCCATTAGAGATGCTCTTAGTTCCCGGGAAGTTCCCGTGGTAGAGGTACACCTTTCCAACATATACGCCCGTGAAGAATTCCGGCATAAATCTCTTATCGCGCCTGTGGTGACAGGACAGGTCAGCGGTCTGGGAAAGCGCGGTTATTTTCTGGCCTTGGACGCTCTTATGGAGCTGGCCGATGAGAAGTGAACTTAGTTCCGCCAAAGCTCTGCAAGAATTGCGGGATATGGCCCCTCTTAACGGGGCTTTTCTTGTTACATCCGCGTCTGATATCAGATATTTTTTGCGGTTTTATTCATCAGGAGTAGTTCTGCTTGTTCCCCGAAAAGGACGGGCGGTTTGTTTTATCGACAGTATGAACAGGTCTCTCGCAAAAAACAAACTTAAAGGTTCCGGAGTAGAGGTGGTTTCTGGCAATATTCCCGTTCCGGATATTGTGGCGGAACGCGTTATAGAAATGAATATTTGTGAGCTTTTTCTTGACGAGGGAAAGATCTCGGCGGCATTTTACAGGCGTATCAAAAAACGGCTGGATAGGATCAAGTTGAGATCCGTCCTTTGTTCCCGGTCTGTTCGAGATATTTTGATGTCCATGAGGGCCGTGAAGTCCGCAAGCGAGATCTCTCTGCTTCGTTTTGCTTCCGGGGAAACGGTTAAGATATGGCGGAAAGTGAGCAGAAGAATAAAGCCGGGGATGACGGAAATTGAGATTGCCCGAATGGTGGACGTTCTTGTGAGGAGGTCAGGTTATGAGAATGCCTTTCCTACTATAGCCGCCGCGGGGATAAACTCCGCGTATCCGCACGCTATCCCGACAGATAAAAAACTCGGGAGGAAAGAACATTTAGTCGTAGATTTTGGGATCAGGCACAAATTCTATTGTTCCGACTTGACAAGGATATGGGGCGAATGTAGAATGAACGGACAAATCAGGGATCTTTGTGAAAATGTCCGTGATATCCAGAAGGAAGCAATTGGCTATATAGGTCCGGGTGTTTCGATAAAACAAACGGTACAGAGAGTGCACGAACTTTTTATCGAAAGAGGCCTCGGCAAGTTTGTTATGCACGGCTTGGGTCACGGTATCGGGCTGGATGTGCACGAAGGGCCTTTTTTAAGGGCAGCTTCCGCGGATAATTTTGAGAAGGGGATGGTCCTGACCGTAGAACCGGGACTTTACATAGAAGGAAAAGGCGGGGCTCGTATCGAGGATATGGTGCTGGTTACGTCGAAAGGGCGAGAGGTGCTTACAGTATGATAAAGGCGGTAAATTTGAGGCAAGGAGCCGTTATAATATACAACGGTCAATTGCACGAGGTGGTGGAAGCCCAGCATTACAAGCCGGGAAAAGGCGGAGCGTTCGTCAGGTCAAAGCTCAGGAACCTTGCTACGGGGGCGATGATGTCCGAAACCTTAAGGCCGGACGAGACCTTTGAGGACGCTTTTATAGAGCAAAAACAAATGCAGTATCTGTACAAAGACGGGCTCGGGTATTGTTTTATGGATGAAGTTACTTATGAGCAGATACATGTGAACGAGAAGATCGCTTCCCTATCGGCGGAATATCTTAAGGAGAACATGATAGTTTCTATGCGCTTGCATGACGGTCAGATCCTCGGAATAGATCCGCCAATTCACGTAATACTTCAGGTGGTAGAGACCGATCCAGGATTCAAGGGGGATACGGTTTCAGGCGCTACCAAACCGGCGACACTTGAAACCGGCAAGGTTGTAAAGGTGCCGCTTTTTGTTGAATCCGGACAACTTGTTAAGGTAGATACCCGGACGGGAGAGTATATTGAAAGGGCGTAACTCTTCAGATGGTGTTCCCGGGAAGGGAAGCCGGAAAGGATCGCGCCTGAAAGACAATAACAAGGGGATCAATATGAGCATTAAACGAATAAAAGAGCTTGTGGATCTTATGAACGAGAATGATCTGTCCGAAATGGAAGTTGAGCAGGAAGGATTTAAGGTAAAACTTGTCAAGACGCGAAATATGACCGCAGGCGAGGTGAGTATAATCCCGCAGACGTCCGTTCAAGTTCCTGCAGGCGCGGGAAGTGCTCCCTCCGGGGAAGATCAGAATAAAAAGAGAGGCAAGGAAGTGCCTTCTCCCATGGTGGGAACATTCTACAGAGCGGCATCTCCGGAATCTGAGTCGTATGTAAACGAGGGGGATGTTGTCCAAAAAGGAGATGTTCTGTGTATTATAGAGGCCATGAAACTTATGAATGAAGTGAAGGCCGAGTTTGGCGGAAGGGTAATTGAAATACTTGTTGAGAATGCCGAATCGGTAGAGTTCGGACAGGCCCTGTTCCTCATCGAACCCATTTGATAATTTTAAACCTCAACGGGAAAGTCGAGACCTTATGTTTTCCAGGATACTTATAGCGAATCGGGGAGAAATAGCCCTGAGGATAATCAGGGCATGCAAGGAGCTGGGAGTGCGGACCGTAGTTGTTTATTCTCAGGCCGATTCGGGTTCTCTTCATGTCCGCTTAGCTGATGAAGCGGTATGCATAGGTAAAGGGCCTTCTTCATCCAGCTATCTGCATATTCCCAACATAATAAGCGTTGCCGAGATAACAGACGTTGAAGCTATACATCCCGGCTACGGTTTTCTTGCCGAAGACGCTCATTTTGCAGAAATATGCGCGTCTTGTCAGATAAAGTTCATCGGCCCGTCACCTGAAAATATGCGGATGATGGGAGACAAGATGGCGGCCAAAGATACCATGCAAAAAGCCGGGATCCCGGTTATCCCCGGATCCGATACTGTTCTTGAAACTAAAGAGGATGCGCTTAAAGAAGCCAAGCGCCTGGGATATCCCGTGATAATAAAGGCATCTGCAGGCGGGGGAGGCAAGGGAATGCGGGTTTGCCACAATGATGTCAGGCTGGTTGGGGCTTTTCTTACAGCCAGAAGTGAGGCCGAAGCGTCTTTTGGTAATCCGGCAGTTTATATGGAAAAATACATAGAATCCCCGCGGCATGTGGAATTTCAGATACTTGCGGACGAAAGAGGGAATGTAATTCATCTGGGGGAAAGGGATTGCACTGTACAGCGGCGGCATCAGAAGCTTATAGAAGAGTCACCGTCGCCGCATCTGAGCGATAAGATGAGGGAAAAAATGGGGGAAGCGGCTGTTAAAGGAGCCCTAAGCGTAGGCTACAGAGGAGCGGGGACTATGGAGTTTCTCGTTGACGGTGATGAATTTTATTTTATGGAGATGAATACCAGGATCCAGGTGGAACATCCCGTTACCGAGATGGTTACCGGAATGGACCTTATAAAAGAACAGATAAAGATAGCGTCGGGGGAGAAACTGTCGTATGCGCAGGAAGAAATAGTTTTCAGGGGGGTTGCTATAGAATGCCGCATAAACGCGGAAGATCCTGACAATGATTTTCGTCCTTCACCGGGAAAAATAACATCTCTGAATATTCCCGGAGGTCCAGGAGTGAGGGTGGATACTCATGTTTATTCTGGGTACGATATCCCTCCATTTTACGACTCTATGATCGCTAAACTCATAACTTATGGAAAGACCCGGGACGATGCCATACGTATAATGCAAAGGGCCCTTTCGGAATTTTACGTGGCCCCTGTAAAGACCACCGTGGATTTCCATAAAAGGGTCATGTCAGATCCTGATTTCCATTCCGGGGATATTACGACACATTACGTTGAGAAGTTTTTTCCGAAAGATGAGAGCTGAAATTTTTAGGGCTTAAAGGCCCTCAACCAGGGGAGGTGTAATATGTTTTTCCTGAAAAAGCTTGCGGGTCTTGTATATTTTATAATTATGGTGGTTTCGGGGTCGGTATTTATAGCTATTGCACTGGACACGGTTTCCTCGGCTTTGCTGGCGGAGATAGTTGACAATATCCGGGGAGATATTAATGCCCGTGTAACTTTGGGGGTAGTGGGAGTGATCATAGCGGGAACCGGGTTCCTGGCTCTCGTTAAGTCGAGGAAAAACAGACGAAGTGACAGGCTTATAACCTTTCAGAACCCCGATGGAGAGGTTACTGTTTCTATTTCGGCCATAGAAAATTTTGTTCAGCGTGTGGCGCGCGACATTCCCGGAATATCCGATGCCAAGGCCGCGGTAAAGGTGGGGAAAAAAGGGATAATGATAAGGAGTTATGTGGCTGTTTCCGCAGGAACAAACATTCCCGCGGCCACAGAGAACATACAGTTGACGGTAAAGAGCAAGGTCCAGGACATGCTCGGAGTGGAAGAAAAGATCACCGTTACGATGCATATAACCAAGATACTCAAGGACGCAGAGGCCGCGGTTTGTGACGATGGATCCGACGACGACAAGTCGCCTGCTCCTCCGTTCAGGGAGATAGACTGACGCCAGCTCTCGGGCAAAGAGATCAGGGCCATGCGAAATGGACTTTTCGACAGTCGTTGCGAGGAACGAACGAAGTGAGTGAAGATGTTCTTTGTATAGTGATAAGGCTATGGCACAGGATTTCAGCAGACATAGTGGGTAGCCGAAGCAATCTCAACATATCGAGCCGCAGCCGTGATACAGATAAGTATTTTTCAGCCGGGCAAGGAGAATGCAATGCAGGCAAGGGACAGGATAAAGGAGATAATTTCCGATAGCATAGCTGTAAAAAGAAGTTTTTTGGCGGATGTTTCGGAAGTTGAAAAAGTTGGCGAGGCGGCGCAGGCTATAAAAGACTGTTACGCAAGGGGTGGAAAACTTCTGGTTTTCGGGAACGGCGGAAGCGCCGCTGACAGCCAGCATATCGCCGCGGAAATGGTGGTACGGTTCCGGCGCGAAAGAAAGGCTTTGGCATGTATTTCACTTACTGCGGATACCTCAATATTGACCGCGGTCTCAAATGATTATGATTTCTCGAAAGTGTTTCTACGACAGCTTGAAGCCCATTTGAGGAAAGAGGACCTTGTCATTGCGATTTCAACTAGCGGTGTTTCGGCAAATGTCGTGGATGCTGTCAAGTATGCCGCCGCTCGGAAAGTTCCTGTTATCGCATTAACAGGTAAAGGCGGAGGGCCTCTTGCGTCAATTGCCGATATTCCCATAATAGTTCCTTCGCAGGTTACCGCGAGGATCCAGGAAACACACAATGTTTTGATACATGCCATCTGTGAGCTCGTGGAGGAAAACCTTTGATCCGGGAAAATGTCAAAATATTTACCAGGGATGATCTTGTTAAAAGGGTGCGAGAACTGAGGGAGTCAGATATCCGAGTAGGGTTTACGAACGGATGTTTCGACATACTCCATCTCGGCCACGTAAGGTACCTGAGAAAAGCAAGTGACGAATGCGACATTCTGATAGTGGGAGTTAATAGCGACCGTTCCGTAAAGGCATTAAAGGGCCCCGATAGGCCGGTGAACGGAGAAAAAGCCAGAGCGGAGGTCCTCTCGGAACTTTCATGCGTAGGCCTTCTGACGATTTTTGACGAAGATACTCCGCTTGAACTTATAAAGGCGGTTATGCCCGATGTGATATTTAAGGGAGGGGATTGGAAGGAAAGCGAGATAGTGGGAGCGGATGAGGTCAAGAGGAACGGCGGTAGAGTAATGACGATATCTTATGTGCAGGGGTTTTCCACTACAGGGATAATATCCCGGATATGCGCTCTATAGGAGTAGAATGGATCAGGGTGTTTACAGGATAATGGATGCCAATCTTAATCGTGTAATGGAAGGACTGCGCGTTTGTGAAGACATAATGCGTTTTTCTTCCAATGATGAGAAAATGACCGCGAGGTTCAAAGATCTCAGGCATGATATCTTTCTTGCTGTAAAGGATATACAGAGAGAGCATCTTGGAGAGATGGTTTCCTCGAGAGATGTCAACGATGTAGGGGTCAAGTCCAACGAATCCGAAAAAACGCGGGATGATATCACCGAGCTTTTTTTCGCTAATGCGCAGAGAGGAAAAGAATCCCTCAGGGTTCTGGAGGAAATTCTTAAACTTTTTGACGCCGATCTTTCGCAAAAATTTAAAAAATTCAGGTTTAAGTTATACGACATGGAAAAAACGGCTGTAGAACAGCTCTCCGTTATCGGAGATGTACGGTAGAGCACAATAGAGGAATACTCAGATGATTTCGATAAATACGGAAACCGTCAGTAAAATAGCACTACAGGAAGGCGTTCCTGAAGAGCTTATAAATGAAGGTATTTTGTCAGGAGAGATAGTAGTTTTAAAGAATCGGGTGCATGAAATATCCAAACCCTGTGCCGTAGGAAAGGGACTTTCCACAAAAGTAAATGCTAATATAGGCCTTTCAGCCAGCGCTTCCGACATGGAGTTTGAGATGGCAAAAATGAAAATAGCCGTCGATTCGGGCGCGGACACCGTTATGGATCTTTCCACAGGGACGGGTCTGGTAGAACTTAGAAAGGATATACTTAAAGAATGCCCCGTACCCCTGGGTACAGTGCCCGTGTATGAGCTTGCCTGTTTTCCCGGGAAAAAATTTTTTTCCATGACGGAAGATGATTTTGTGGATATAGTGAAAAGACAGGCCGAGGAGGGTGTGGATTTTTTTACCGTTCATTCTGGAATAACACGAGACTGCCTGGACATGATAAAAAAGAACCCGCGTATAATGAACATTGTAAGCCGGGGAGGCGCTCTCATAGCCTCTTGGATGGAAGAGAATGGCAAAGAAAACCCGTTTTTCTCGAGATTCGATGATATCGTGGATATTGCCAGAGAATACGATATAGTGCTTAGTCTTGGGGACAGCCTGAGGCCCGGAGCAATCTCTGATGCCACGGACCGGCTTCAGATCCAGGAACTTTTGATACTCGGAGATCTTCAGGAAAAAGCTTTTTCAAGAGGGGTACAGGTCATTATAGAGGGGCCCGGGCATGTTCCCCTGGACCAGATAGAAACGAACGTGAAATTGCAGAAATCCATATGTAATGGCGCGCCTTTTTACGTGCTTGGACCTCTTGTGACGGATTCGGCCCCGGGATACGATCATATTACCGGAGCGATAGGAGGGGCGATAGCCGCCTGGCATGGGGCCGACTTTTTATGCTATGTGACACCCGCGGAGCATTTACGGCTCCCGGACGCTTCGGACGTTAAGAACGGTGTAATGGCCTCGAAGATAGCCGCGCATGCGGCCGATATAGTTAAAAGAGGGCCCATTGCCAGGAAACGTGATGACATGATATCGTCGGCTCGTGCCAGAAGGGACTGGAAGGAACAGTTCCGGCTTTCTCTTGATCCGGAACTTCCGCTTTCAAAAAGAAACAGCGCCGCGCCGGAAAAGGAAGACGTTTGTACAATGTGTTCAGAATACTGCTCCATAAAAATAACCGAAGAAAATTTTCTAAAAAAGAAAAAGACCTGAAAAAATGAAACTGACAGTAATAGGATCGGCGGCGCTTGATTCGATCGAAACTTCCCGTGCCGCTCACAGAGACATTCTGGGAGGCTCGTCGGTATACGCGTCGATGAGCGCCTCTTTCTTTACGCCGGTAAACCTTATAAGCATTGTGGGAAGTGATTTTCCTAAAAGACATTCAGAGATGCTTAGGTCAAGAAATGTAGATCTTTCCGGGCTCGAGGTAAAGGAAGGGCGCACGTTTCGATGGAAGGCAAGATATGACAAAGAGCTTTCTTACGCGAGGACATTAAGAACAGAACTCAATGTTTTTGAAGGTTTCAGGCCTCTTGTCCCGCAAATAGTCTCTCGTAAGGATAATCTGCTCCTGGCAAATATAGACCCTGAGCTTCAAAGTTATATTTTTCACCGCATAAAACCAAACGGGATAGTGGCGTGTGACACAATGAACCTGTGGATAGAGATCAGGCGGAAGGAACTTTTAAAGCTGTTGAAAAAAGTGGATATTTTTCTTCTGAATGACGCGGAAGCGAGGCAGCTCTCCGGAGAAAAAGATCTTTTCCTCGCCGCGAAATACATATTGTCCAAGGGCGCGAACATGCTGATCATAAAAAAGGGAGAAAACGGGTCTTTGCTTTTTTCAAAGGAACTTTCTTTTTTGACCCCGGCATACCCTGTTAAAAAAGTGAGCGATCCTACGGGGGCAGGCGATACGTTCGCGGGAGCGATGCTCGGCTACATAACCGGGAGAAAAAAGATGAGCCCTGAGGTCTTGAGAAGGGCAATTGTCTATGGTAGTATAATGGCGTCTTTCGCGGTGGAACGTTTTTCCGCCGAGGGGCTTGCAAGGGTTACCAGGGCGGACGTGAAAGCGCGGTACGAGAGGTTTAAAAAGCTTACCCGGTTCTGATGATGGGCAGGTTAAAATTGGGCGAGTGTAGCACAATGGCAGTGCTCCAGCTTCCCAAGCTGGCTACGGGGGTTCGATTCCCCTCACTCGCTCCAAATTTTGTATCACCTCAGCTTTCTGCAGTAAATTCCTGCACCGTCGTCACGAGGAGCCCCCGAAGGGGGCGACGAAGTGATCTCATAATATGAAAATATTTCGAAGAGAGATTGCTTCGGTCGCGGCGCTCCATCGCAATGACGTATTTAAGATTTTACCGGACAGCACTGAAGTGAGATGCTTCATCCGACTTCAGCGGGTTCGCAACGACGGACGGAAGACACTACATTCCTGCGGAGAACTGAAATGTTACCAAATTTTCATATAAGAAAACCTGCACTAAAAAATTTGCAGAGGCAAATATCCATCAAGGATCGCGCGTCAGGGCAGGCAGGGCTGGCTTGTTTTTTTCGAGCTGCTATGTCAAGGAAAAAATAATTTTTTTCTTGTTGCCGCAGGTCAGAAAAATTTCATATAATGTTGACACCTTAACGATGATGGAATAGTATAGTATCTGCAATTCACATAGAAGCTGTTTGAACGTAACATGTGGTTTCGAAAAGTTGCCGGGTTTTTTGATGAATGGTTTTGGGTGAGGGAGAGCAGAAACCCCGGATAAAAAGATATTTTTATTTTGATAGTTGTTCTTTCTCCCTGCCCGTTTTTAACGACGCATCAGAGGGATAGTAATGTTCATAGAACCGGTTTCGGGTTCGATGTTTTTCGGGCGCGAGGAAGTTTTGGGTACGCTGCAGAAAAGAATGACCGCTCTTAAGGGCGGATATCGTCAGAACCTCGCTCTAACCGGACCAATGCTGAGCGGCAAATCCTCAATACTGAGACATTTTATAAAAAACGCTTCCGATGTCGACGTTATCCCGATATACATAGAGCTTGATGGAGAAGATTTTAATGTTTTCGCTTTCAGGTTCATGGCAGCCCTTATGTACGGATATCTGGTTTCCCGCGGCAAGTCCCTTGACGCTGATATTTGTCCGGAAGAGCCATCGCGGCTTCCTGGTTGCGGCAAAAAAGCGTCCGTTGATTTTGATAAATTCCGTAAGTTATCAAGAGAGCTTATCCCCGACACGACCCGCTGTATATCCGCGATAATGGACCAGCTGGAAAAGAAAAAAATAGACAGGGCTTACGAGGGCCTTCTCGCGCTTACTTCAGTGTTTAAGGCGGAAACGGGCAAGAGTTGTGTAGTAATACTCGATGAATTCCACAACATTTCGAATTTCGGGCTCAAGAGACCTTTTCAGGTCTTCGGTAAATTTATTATGGTGCAGAAAAACACCATGTATGTGGTCTCGAGCTCTCAGGAAACACTCCTCAGGGATATATTGTCCAGCAAATTGTCGCTTTTGTTCGGTAATTTTGAGGTCATAGAAATAAAAGGTTTTGACGATCATGCCGCCAGGGCCTTTATTTCGGGAAAGATCGAACAAATGGATGATGACGGCGAGGTTCGTGACTATATCATCCAACTTTCTCAGGGAAATCCTTTTTATCTCGATGTTATGGTAAGACGCATGGCGCAAATATCTTCCGCGAGCCGCGGGCAGTTAGAAAAAAAAGAATGTCTTATTCATGCCATGGCGGAACTTCTCTACAGTTCGGAAGGTGTGCTTAACCAGTACTTTACAAATACCATGAGCTTTTTTCTTGAAAAGAAGAATAGAAAAAAATACATTCCCGTTCTGGTCTCCATGGCCATGGGGAACTCGACCTGTAAGGCGATACAAAAAAACATGGGGAAAAAAGATAAAGACCTTGGGGTGAAGCTCGCCAAGTTGCGGGAAATGGATATAGTTTGGAACAGCGGAGTGTTTTACAAAATAGCCGATAAACTTTTCGAATACTGGCTGACCCATGTGTACGCCGTAAAGACCAGGTCAATGATCGACGACATGGATATGAAGTATCTTGAATTCAAGAATTCCGCGGGCGAAGATTACGAGAGTTACCGTATGTTCCGGTCAGTAGACGCGGCCGATCTCATCTGCGGCATTCTTAAAAAGTTCAACAACGAACGGATCGAGGTCGGGCGTAATCAGAGGAAACTGGCGTTTTTCCGCGAAATTAAAAAACCGCATCGGGACGGGAACATAACCGCAATTACAGGCGAAACAGGAACGGGAAGATGGGTTTTCCATATTAAACAACGTGACATAGCGACTGAGCAGGATATTTCCGATCTAAAAAAATTGCCTTACGGCTCTGACAAGCATAAGATCCTCAAAAAGATCCTTGTTCCACTTGGAGGCATAGATGAGACCGCTTTTCTTCTGGCAAAAGAGCATAATGTATGGGTTTGGGATGAAGTGACCCTTAACCGTATCTTCAGGGTGTACGGGAGGTTTGAGCTTGTCTTATGAGAATAGGAGTTATATCCGATACACATATCCCGTTCTTTGCAAGTGAGATACCTATGGAAGTGCGTGAAGGGTTACTTTCCTGCGATCTTATTGTGCATGCGGGTGATATTGTTGAGAGCGCTGTCCTGGATGAATTCCGTAAAATAGCCCATACAAATGCGGTAAAGGGCAATATGGATAGTGATGAGATAAAAAGAACCCTTCCGGAATCCTTGGTATTTGATGCCAACGGCAAAAAAGTGGGGGTGGTGCACGGAAAAGGATCGGGCAAGACAGTTCTTTCCTGGGTAAAAAATTTTTTTACGGACAAGATGGATATTGTGATTTTTGGACATTCTCACATGCCGTTTAATGAGAAAATAGGAGACACCCTTTTTTTCAACCCGGGCAGCGCTACCGACAATATTTTTTCAAAAAAACAGACCTACGGTATTATACACATCGAAGGGAACGATGTTCGCGGTGAAATAGTTGAGATATCCCGGGGTTGACAACCGTTTTTTATGGGAGAGCCGAACAATGATGTGGGCGGAGTTTGCTGTATGCGGGGCGCTTCTGGTAACGTCGGCGTATGCCTTGTGCAAAGAAGGTATGGCTTTGTCCGCGGTGACCCACATTGAAGAAGGTGTAATAGGTATATTTTTTCTTGCAGTTGCCACTTCTTTTCCGGAGATCGTAGTTGGCATTTCGTCCGTATACCATTTGGGGAGCGTTGCCCTTGGTTACGGCGATCTGGTAGGGTCTGTAATGATCAACAGCATGCTGCTTATCGGAGTGGACTATATGGCTGGGAGAGGCAGAGTGCTGGCCGGCGCGTCCAAAATGAATTTTACCACTGTTTTTTTATGGGGCATCGCAGGCGCGGTCATAGTCTCTTCCGCGCTTGTGAGAAAGCGTTTCAGCCTTTTTTCGATAGGGCCTTTAGGGGTTGAGAGTTTTATTATTCTCGGCCTGTATTTTGTTTATCTTGCCGGGCTCAAGAGAACAAGTTCCGGTGATATCAGCATAAAAAAAAACATCAAGATCCCTGTCGGCGGAAGTTTAGCGAGCCGAGGGAATGCGGTTATGTGGATAAGGTTCACATTCCTCCTTTTTATAGTGATGATATTGGGCATTTGGATGGCTACTCTTGGGGAAAAAATCTCCGCTTCGACCGGTCTTTCCCACACATTTGTCGGAGGAACATTGCTTGCCTTGGTAACATCTTTTCCCGAAATAGCCGTTACTTTCGCGGCTATTCGTTCGGGATCCATAGAGATGGCTCTCGGGAATATATTTGGGAGCAACCTTTTTGATCTGAGCATTTTGCCGTTTCTGGATGTTCTAACTAAAGAGCCTATAACGGTTTTTCTTACTGCGGGGCAGATAGCGGCAACTGCCGTAGCGGTTATTATACCTATCATATTGCTTTTGGGTATGAGAGTACGCGACAATACCCGGCAAAAAGTGGGGTTTGATACATCCATGATCTTTACGGCGGCTTTGGCGGCTCTTGCAATATTGTATTTTGTGGAGTGATCCGTCATTGGGAGGCGAGCTGAAATGGGTAACAAAGATATTACGAGAAAGATACTTGAGGAGCGCGAGAACACTTGGTTGGCTTCCTATGCCATGAGGAGTTCAGCCTCGTCCGGACGGGTCCACAAAGAGGAAGAACATCCGTACCGTACCGCATACCAGAGAGATAAAGACAGAATAATATATTCTACAGCTTTCAGAAGGTTGGAATACAAAACACAGGTTTTTGTTAACCATGAGGGAGACTATTACAGGACGAGACTTACTCATACCCTGGAAGTCGCACAGATAGCCAGAACCATAGCGAGAGCTCTGCGCCTTAACGAAGATCTGGCGGAAGCTATAGCCTTGGCCCATGACTTAGGTCATACTCCTTTCGGTCATGCCGGGGAAGAAGCGCTGTCGGACCTCATGGTGTCACACGGGGGGTTCGATCACAATACCCACGGACTCAGAGTGGTCGATCTTCTTGAAGAAAAATATCCCGATTTTCCGGGTTTGAACCTGACCGAAGAGGTGAGAAGAGGGATAATAAGGCATTCAACCCCTTTTGACATGAAAAGGATAGAGTCCTCAGGGATATCCGGGCCGTCCCTCCTGGAGATACAGGTTGTAGATATAGCGGACGAGATAGCGTATGACAACCATGACCTTGATGATGGGCTGAAAAGCGCGCTTTTGAGCGATCGCGATCTTTTGGAAACAGAAATATGGAAAGAGGTGGACAATATTATAAAAGACAAACTTTCGGGTGTTGAGGCAGGGATAAAAAGATCTTGCATGGTGAGGGAACTGATAAATCTTCAGGTGTCGGATCTGGTCGAGAGCACTACTGAGAGGATAAACAGACTTGGAGTGGAGAGCGTGTCTGATCTCGGGAAAATCACCGAAAGAATAGTCGATTTCAGTCCTGAAATGAGAAAAAAAAGAGAACCACTGAGAGATGTACTCATAAACAAACTTTACAGGCACTACAGAGTGGTGAGAATGTCGCAGAAAGCGGCTCGTTTTTTACGAGGTCTTTTTTTGGCATGTTGTGATAATCCGGAACAGCTCCCGCCCGATGCGTATACTAATATAGCCCGGAGAGGGAAACACAGGGCAATTTGCGACTATATTGCGGGAATGACCGACCGGTATGCGCTTGACCAGTATAAAAAATTTTTTGAACCTTATGAGAGGGTGTAAAATGACAGAAAAAAGACATGATCAGGCCATGGAGCTTTTTGAGAAATTCAATGAGAACTGGGATTTGAGGCGAGAGGTATCGGTATTCGGGGAGATCCTGAGATATCCCACTTGGGTAGTTCTTCCTTTTATCTTAAAAAGCGAGGACCTTAAAGGGACGGAATTGGCAAAGCACTTAAAGTCAGAAGTAAAAGGCGAAGAAGCGTTAAGGTCCGAATTGTCAAAAATAGTTTTGTGTATTAAAAGATCTCTAAAGTCCAAGACCGTGGAAAGTTTTACCTACGGGAAACAAGGTATAGGGATCTGTTACACCCTGAGCTCAGAAGGTAAGGCTTTCGGCGCGATCCTGGTGTGCGGCCTCAGAAAAGACATGTCCTCGGACATGAAAAAACTGTTCATTTCCTTTACGGACGTTGTTATCCGGGAAACTCGCCAGGAGATGGAACTGGAGGAACTCAATAGGACCATAAGACCCCGAGCCATAGCTCTTTCTACGGTGCATACCGTACACCGGCTCATGACAGCTACTTTTGATATAAACGAACTTTTGCCCAGAATAGCCCATCTTACCCTTCAGGTGATGCGCGCGAACAGATGTTCTATAAAAATGGTCGACAGGAAGAGAAAAGTCCTTCTTCCCAAAGTGACGGTCGATCTCAGGCAAAAGAGCACAAAACTTAAAAAGGTGCAGATTGGTAGATATGCCCCCGGAAGAGCGGTAAAAAAAGGAATACCCGTAAGAGGTGACAAATACCTGGCTGCTCCTTTGGTGGACAAGGATGTTATAGGAGTAATAACCATTTACGACAAAACAGATGGAAAGGAGTTCACCCAGTTTGACGAAGAAATAATGAAAACCCTTACCGAGCAGGTGGCTATTGCCATTAAAAATGCTCAGCTTTATAAGGAGCAGGCCGATATAACCATAAGCAGTATACGGTGTATATCTCATATGCTCGCGAACAGGTCGAACATATCGCATGGCGGGGAAGCGTCTTTTTTGAAACTCATAACAATGGTCGGACCGAAACTTGGTTTGAACGAAAGCGAGACTAAAATGCTGCAATACGCGGCGATGCTTCATGACGCGGGGCAAATTACCGTTCCGGAAAAGGTGCTTATGAAAAAAGGCATGCTTACCGGAAAGGAGTTCAGCATGGTTAAAAAGCATCCCATGAAAGGGGCTTCACTTTTATCAAAATTCAAACCGCTTAAACCCATACTTCCCATAATCCTTTATCACCATGAGAATTTTAACGGAACAGGCTATCCAAAAGGGCTGAAAGGCAAAGAAATACCCGTTGCCGCGAGAATCTTGGCCGTAGTAAGCGCGTTTGAGGCAATGATAATCGAGAAACCATATCGAAAAGCTCTTTCCATACACGATGCTATCCGCGAATTAAAATGGAACAGCGGCAAACAGTTCGACCCGTCCGTAGTCCAGGTCTTCTGCGAGGTTGTAGACAGGAAAGATGTAAAGAAATTAATAGAGAGAGATCTGGTTCTCGCCAAACATGTTCTGTAGACCGTTATGAAACCCAAAAAAATTTTTGTTATTCTTGTAGCATTGAGTATTGTTGCCATAGCGACTGTCTTGAGCGCGATGGTCTTCAAGGGAAGGATATTTGCTTTTGTGTTTGAGCGGTTCACCGGAAGTGCAGTTTCATATTCAAAATGGGAAGGGAATCCGTTTTCCCGGAGCGTAATATCCTCTCTGGAACTTATTGTCAGAAAAGAGGGAGCCGGCGTCAGGGCGGAAAGGATGGTTCTTTCTGTGGATACCTTGAGGTTATTGAAAGATAGACAGATCGTCGGGGAATGTATCCTTACGAATTCAGCTCTCTTTTTGATGGGGAAAGATCCGGGCATGTCAGATGATATTCTGGGGATAGTCTCTTATCCGGGGCAGATATTTGACAATGTTAGATTTTTCTTTACGGCAGGGAAAGAAACTTTCAGTATTACGTCATTTTCCGCGGCATCGGATGATATCATGATAAAAGGCGATTTCAGCCTCAACAAAAAGACCAAGCTGCTATCGCTTAACGTGAGCATTTCAATTTCCCCGATCCTTGCGGAAAAATTGGAAGAGAACGTAAAAACCCGGGTACTATCTTCTGAAGAGAACGGATGGTATGGGACATCGATCGTCTATAATGGGAACCCGGAATTTATAAGAGCTCTGTACTTCGCGGTTTCGCCGGCAGGATGAGCGGGACATAGAACCGGAACTCAACCCTTGCCATTTAGAGCCTTTATGTTAGAATATATCCCAAATGCAGGACAATAATTTTCAAGATGACCTTTTCGGCAAAAGCGGTTCGGCCAGAAAACCGCCAAGAATACCGGTTCTGGACGGTTATGGGAAACAGAGGTATCTGCCTTTTCTGAAAATGCCCACAGAATATGCGGTAATGGCTGTTATAGTAGTTTTAATACTGCTTACGGTTGCATACGCTTTGGGGGTAAAGGTCGGGAGGGATTCATCGTATGTTGCAGGTGTTTTTCCCGAAGAGGGAGTGGATATAAAAAATATCGAGATAGAACCGGGATCCCGCTCATTAGATCAGGGGATATCCGAGTTTACCGTGGTTGAAACAGTTTCGAGTGCAGAACAGCATTATGCTGCTATGCCTGAGAGCCCTGTGGAAGATCCGCGGCAAGACGCGGAACTTTCGGATATTCCACAGCGGGAAGATCCGGTGGAGTCTTTGCCGGTAGATGCTTTGGAAAAAAAAGGTGCGTATAGGATCTATCTTGCGGCTTTCCGGGAAGAAAGTAAAGCAAAAGCCCTTTCGGAGAAATTGACAGTTTCGGGAATAGACGCGAATGTTTCCAAAAGTTCCGGTTGGCACCAGGTATACGCGGAGGGATATAGTGCTATATCCGAAGCTAATTCCGCTAAAGAAGTTCTGCGGAAAGATTTTCCGGATTGTTATATACGAAAGATCGAGTAAAAAGTGTTGTGTGGAAATTGTGGCCGGGAAAAAGATGCGGCTCAGGTAAAAACAAAAAGAGAGGAAGAAATGACCCAACATCCAAGTTTGAAAGGCGGAAAGACCGGGGGCAAGTTCCGGTCGGTACTAAAGAGATACGAGAAAATAAAGGATCTTGATGAGAAGGAAAAATGGGACAACGAGAAAGGTTCCGTTTACAGCCTGCCCAAGATCAAACGGCTCAAGTTCAAAGTCAAAAAGACCAAAGGCCCGGCCGAAGAAAAAGAAGGCGAGGAAGGAGCGGGAGTCGCCGCGACAGGTACGGCTGCCGGAGCCAAGCCGGCGGAAGCGGCAGCTCCAAAAAAGGAAAAGAAAGGCAAGTAAACAGGGAAAGTGAAAAATGATATCCTACGAAAATTTCAAAGCCTTGGATATAAGAGTTGCCGAAATTAAAAGCGTCAGGGACCATCCCAATGCGGACAGATTGCTGGTTCTTGATGTCGATGTCGGCGGAGAGATCAAACAGATTGTAGCGGGAATAAAAGCCGCCTATGGTAAAGACGAATTGATAGGCAAGAGTATAGTCGTTCTTAATAATCTCGAACCTGTAGCATTGAGGGGGGAAGCATCTAACGGAATGCTTCTTGCCGCAAGCGAGGAAGATGGACTGCCGGTTCTTATCTCACCTGAAAAAAACATTTCGCCGGGAGCAAGGGTTAAATAATTTTGATAAGCTCCTCAGAAGCCAAAGGGAGAAAAAGTGGTTCCCGTCAGCGCTGAAAAAATGGCCGAAATAGACCTGAGAGCCCAAACAGAGTACGGCATAAGCCAGGAAGCGCTGATGGAGAAAGCAGGTATGGCGGTGGCGGATGCCGTTCTGTCGGACATATCCCGTCTACAAGGCCTGGAGATACTGATCGTGTGCGGAAAAGGGAACAACGGAGGGGATGGTTATGTAGCCGCGCGGGATCTGTTCAGCAAGGCTGGCGATATAGTTAAGCTGTACACCCCGGAGGTCGAAGATATACGGGATGGAGCGGCATTGACAAATTTTAAAAGAGCCGTGAACTCAGGTATCGCTGTGAGCCGGCTTTCTTCACTCTTGAGTCGGTTGGACAACGGCGCAACAGGATCGATAATAATCGATGCTCTTTTGGGAACAGGTTATCGCGGCGCAATGACAGGAATATACTCCGACATAGCCGAAAAAGTCAATTCTTCCGGGGCAAGGGTGTATTCGGTAGATGTTCCCTCCGGGCTTAATGCCACCACTGGAGAAGCCGTTGGACAATGTTTTAATGCCTGTAAAACAATAACCTTCGGACTGCCTAAAACAGGGTTTTATAGCGGAACAGGGCCTAAGGTTTGCGGCGAAATAATAGTGGCGGATATAGGTTTTCCCGAAGAGCTTGTAAAAGAGTTTTTGTAGATTATAGGGGATGCACTCAAAGTAATAGATTCAGGATGGCTGGATGAAAGTTGTAAAAGTGGATCTTGGAAAACGCGGGTACGACATCTTTATAGGGTCCGGGGCTGTAACAAAATTACCTCGTATTGTGTCCGAAATATCGGAAAACGCGCCCGCCGTGATAATAACCGACCGCAATGTTATATCAGGTTCAGGAAAGATCCTGGGATCGGCCTTGAAAAAAATTAAGAACCCCGTTGTAAAAATAGTTCTTGAGCCCG
Organism: Candidatus Omnitrophota bacterium; assembly: GCA_041667545.1. Lineage (GTDB taxonomy): Bacteria > Omnitrophota > Gorgyraeia > Tantalellales > Tantalellaceae > SLID01. The sequence continues at coordinate 22,809 of JBAYES010000012.1, forward strand.
GTGAAAGATCGAAGAGTTTTAAGGTTTTTTCCGGAACTGTCAACAAGATCGCTTCCGCAACCAGGGGGCATAAACCCGTAATTGTGGCGGTAGGAGGGGGGGTTGTCGGGGATCTGGCTGGATTCGTAGCGTCTTCGTATCGAAGGGGAGTCCCGCTTGTGCAGGTTCCTACCACTCTTCTGGCGCAGGTAGATTCTTCCATAGGAGGCAAGGCCGGCATTGATCTTCCCGAAGCAAAGAACATAGTGGGAGCTTTCTATCAACCTCGAGTGGTCCTCTCAGATGTTGATTTTCTTGCAAGCCTTCCATCGAGGCAGATAAGCAACGGTATGGCCGAGGTGGTGAAATATTCGGTAATAAAAAGCCCGGGAATGTTCGTTGCCCTCGAAAAGAACGCCGGGAAGATCAGGGCTCTTGATAAAAGATTCATGGAAAAGATCGTCGGAGAATGCGCCGAAATAAAGGCGGGGATAGTAAAGAAAGACGAATTAGATACCATGGATATCAGAATAATCCTTAACTATGGCCATACTTTGGGACATGCGCTGGAAACAGCTTCCGGATATTCCGATCTTTACAATCACGGGGAGTCGGTCTCTGTAGGTATGCTCATGGCCGGAGAAATAGCTCTCAGGCTGGGAATATTCGCTAAACGCGATCTGGGCAGGCTTGAGAAACTTCTTTTCGAGCTGAACCTTCCCGTTCGGATCAAGAAGGTAAATGGTTCGAAAATTCTTGATGCCTGCAAATATGATAAAAAATTCACTTCCGGAAAAACGCGTTTCGTTCTTCCATGTTCAATAGGAAAAGTAAAGGTAGTCGAAGATGTTCCGCCCGGCATGATAAGATCTGTTGTATCTTGTTTTATGGAAAAGAGATAGGTGTTTCAGGGCGACACAATGGTCTGGCATTCCCTGCGAGGAAATCTTCGCTCGACGGACGACCTCTCCGGGAACACCAGACCCTTATTTCAACGGAGATGCAGTTTTTTAATATTCAGTGAGATATGCCGGTCGAAAGGGATATCGCGATGCAAAGCCATACAGTGGATATTCGTGTGAGGTACCAGGAAACCGACCAGATGGGGGTGGTTTATTATGCTAACTATCTTGTCTGGTTTGAGATAGCCCGGACCGAATTTTTCAGAGCCTTGGGGCTTGATTACCGTGGGCTTGAAGAAACTCGGAAAATCTATCTACCCGTAGTGGAAGCAAGTTGCAGGTACAGATCTTCCATCAGATACGATGATAAGGTTACCCTTATAGTAAAGCTTTCTTCTGTCAAAAAAGCCCGCATTAATTTTGAATATGAGGTTAATTGCGGCGGCCGTTTATGCGCCACAGGTATGACCGAACATACTTTTGTGAATTCCGCCGGAGCACCCATCCCTATCCCAGCCGAAGTCAGGAAAGTCCTGTCTATCGCAGTATAAGTTCGTATTCTTTCCCGGAAGAAGAAATTATTACTCTGTCAGGGAATATGCTAAGTATACGGAAGTTTCCGACCTGATCTCCTTGTGAAGAAAGTATGCCGTCGATAACAGCCCGCGGATGTTTTGGGGAGTGCATAATGCCGCTAAGAACAGGCAGCTTCGGTCCGGCTGTCAGTTCTGCCACCGGTTCGATATTTTCCGGGGATGCTGTTTCCATGGCAGTTGCAACAGGGGAGCCTTGCGTTATGGTTTGTTCGGGAATAGCGGTTGTTTCAACGGTTTTTGCATTGGTCCGGCCCAAAGGAGATGCCGGGGGTATTACACTTTTTTGTCCGGAATTCCCTGGTCTAAAAAAAACCAGATAGGACACAAAGACTATGGTGGACAGCAAAAAAAGAAATATGACAGCAACCGTAAGTCTTGATGGTTTTTGACCTGTAAAACCGGGTTTTACGGAAGGGGAGCCGGAAGAAAAAATTTTTTCGAGAACACGTTCCTCCTGGGCTTTTTTTAACGCGTCTGCTATTATGCTCATGCTACACCGCCATTACGGGATAGGTCCCTTCTATTTCTTTTATACTCTGCTCTACCAATCCCTCGTCAATAAACATGGTTTCTTTTACAAATCCAAAAAGAAGCGCCTTGTCGCAAACAAGATTAACAAGCCTTGGGATGCCTTCAGAGTACAGGAATATGCGGTCCGCCGCTTTATCGGAAAATACCAATTTGTCGTTCCCTCCCGCTATATTCAAGCGGTGCCGTATGTATGACAGGGTCTCGGTCTTTTCAAGAGGCATAAGGTGAAATCTTACGCTTACGCGCTGGCGAAGCTGCAGCATCGAGGGGAGGTTCAGTTTATCCCGAAGCTGGGGCTGCCCCACAAGAACTATCTGCAGAAGTTTCTCTTTGTTGGTTTCAAGATTCGAAAGCATACGTATTGTCTCGAGAGTGGAATTCTTAAGGTTTTGAGCCTCGTCTATTATCAGCACACAGTTCCTGTCGTTTTGGAGCTGGTCTAAAAGGAAGGAATTTATTGCCTTGATGAAAGCTACTTTGGCTCGCCGTTCAGGCTTTATTCCGAAATCGTCCGCGATCGCCTCCAGAAGCTGGGTGTTCGGGAGCGAGGAATTGAATACCAGCGAAAGTTTTACACTATCGTCGAGGCTGGATATTAAAGCCTTGCAAAGGGTGGTTTTTCCAGAACCTATTTCTCCTGTTATCTCGATAAAACCTTTGCGGTTGTTTATACCGTAGACGAGATGGCTCAAAGCTTCCCGGTGAGTGTTACTTAAATAAAGAAAATCCGGGTCGCTTGTAACGTTGAAAGGGTTTTCCCGAAAACCGTAAAAATCAAGATACATCTTTTCTCCGGTGATTGTCGTTTGTGTCCGCGCGCACGACTATAATTATACCCATAAACACCACGTAGTCAAAGAACTTCTGCGGTCTTCTAATGGTGTGTGCTGAGAACTTTTAACAAAAAACTTGTATTCGGTGTGTCTCTTGTGTATATTATGCTCATTATGGTGTGGGAAGGAATAAACAAGCGAAAGTTTCCGAGAGTGAGCTATAAGTGCCTGATACGAGTGACAGAGGAAGGCGTAGAGGATGTTATTGAGACCTTTACGGAGAACATAGGCTCGGGCGGTATCTGCGTGGTTTTGGAAAAAAGGCTTGGCCTTTTCGAAAAAGTTTTCATGCAGATATTTATCGAAGAGGGAACTAACCAGATCGAATGCCGGGGAGCCGTAGTTTGGGTGGTTAAAAGGAGTAATTCTTCTTTGGCCGGAGAGGCTTATGATACGGGCATAGAATTCCAGGATCTTAAGGTGGAAGACCGTAAAAGAATAGGCGCCCTTGTGGATGATATTTTAGAGTCAGAAACTTGACATGGTAAAGGTAGCGTGATATACTCCATCTGTTTGGAGATATCCGAATATTACAAAGAGGAGGAGGTGAGAGAAACATGCAGAAAGCAGTCAAGATCGTAGTGGTTTGTTTCGTCGTCATAGCTATGATGGGTATGGCTACACAGTGTCTGGCACAGGATCCAGCGAAGAAACTCGGAAGAGGTCTCGCTAATGTTCTGACAGGCTGGGTGGAGCTTCCTAAAAATATCTATGATACAAGCGTAGAAGAAAACGTACTTTCAGGTTTGACGATGGGTTTAGCGAAGGGTGTCGGTATGACGATAGTCAGGACCGGAGCCGGAGTCTATGAAGCGGTTACATTCCCATTCCCGATACCGGAAGATTATACTCCGGTGTTAGAACCTGAGTTTGTTTTTAGCAATTAATAGAGATGACGTTGGTTTAGATCACAGAAAGGGAGCGATGAGAGTCGTTCCCTTTTTGTTTTGGTTGCTGAGAAAGGAAGTGTTCGCGGGAAAGCGCAGACTGAAAATAAACACGGGATTTTAGGAGTAAAATGGGCGAAAAAAGAGGTTTCTTGCGTTTTGATGTTTTGATGGATGCTTTCTGCCACATGGCGGGAAAAAAGAGAGATCTAAAGATCCAGAACTTGAGCAGGGAGGGAGCGGGGGTAATAAGCAACTATCCTCTCTCGGCCGGGGAAAGGATCAATATAGAGATGAATATCCCTGGCGATAATGTTCCTATAGTTCTTCAAGGAGAGATAGCGTGGGAGTCGTCCTGTCCCGCACAGGATAAATGTCATTATCAAAGCGGCATAAAGTTTAAGAACATGGAGAACGGCGACAGGGCGAGATTGCTGGAATATGTGTATAACAGGTGGATAATACCTTCGGGCAAAGAGGGAGATCGATGATCTTTGTTTGTCCGGTGGAGATAAGAATGTCTATATGAAAAACGGGAGGATAAAGTGACAGAAGATCAGAAAAAAGAAAATGAGGTCTCAGAAAAAGATCAGCCAAAAGATATCCCTTCGGAAGACCCCAGATCCGAAGAGAAGGCAGAAGGCTCAAAAAAGGAAGAGATGAAGGAAGAGAAGAAAGATATTCTCGTGGAAGATGCCAATTCCGAAGGGAAAGCAGAAGGTTCAGAAGAAGCAGAGGTTAAGGAAGAGCCCATGGAAGGGCCTCAAGAAGAGACTAAAAAGGAAGACGCCAAAGAACAGTCTGAAGCCGGGTCTGAAGGCGAGAAAAATGAACCGGAAGAGGAAAAAGGACCGGCAAATCAGCCTAAGGCTACCTCCACACCGACTCCAACAGATTGCGCTGCTTGTTCCAAGGCCCTTCTTAAAAAGATGTGGTATTACCGCAATGGCAAGTTTTTCTGCAACAAGAAATGTTTCAAGCGCAAGCAAGAGGAAGACAGCAAAAAAGCGGAAGAGCCGGCAGCCGGTTGACCATTATGCCCAATTGGATCCTCCGTGCGGTGTGGGTGACCTTTATCTCCTTAGGTGCCGCTTAGTAGAGATTGTTATGTTCCGCTGAACACGGCAATCGCTGTTTTTGAATGGATAATCTTGCTTATGATTCCCGGAATTGATCGTCTTCCCGGGTTCCCCCGCGGCAGTGTCCAGAACCTTGGTGCCTTCTTATTGGCCGGAATTAATTGAAAAATCACGCACAAGTGTTATAATACAGTCATCATGTCTGACAAATGTATTTTTTGCATGATAGCCAATAGAGAAATCCCGGCGGAAGTGGTTTACGAAGATCCCGAAATAATGGCTTTCAAAGACTTGAATGCCATGGCTCCGGTACATTTGCTCTTTATTCCAAAGAAACACATCCCTACCTTGAACGATATGGATGAGGGGGATGTGGCTATTGCCGGAAGGATGCTTAAGGTTATAAGGGATGTCGCTTCTTCGCAGGGAATAGACTCCGCGGGGTATAGAGTTGTTGCCAACTGTAACAAGGATGGCGGACAGGAGGTGTACCACCTGCATTTTCACCTCTTGGGAGGCAGAGGTCTGTTATGGCCTCCGGGATGATCTTTTTTTATTCGGAATGCAGCACCTTATCTAAGAGGAGGTATAATGACAGGAAAAATTGAACGACGAAAACACCCGCGAGTACGGGACAAGAACATTTCCATCAAACTTTCCGGACAGGGGCTTAATGTCATAACTCAAAGCCTTGATGTTAGCGCTTCGGGGGTATACTGTAAAGTTGACGGCAAGATCCCGGTTATGACACGCGTTTCCATAACTCTATCTTTGCCTCCCGGAAAAGGCGAGTCTGAGCCTTTGGTAATGGATCTTGACGGTGTTGTGGTCAGAGAGCATGCTGTAAAAGAGGACGGCAAGGTGCTGCATTACGATATAGCGATATTTTTCAACACTCTTATGCCGCGCGAACGTCAAAAATTGATACAATATATAAACTCCAGGAATGGATAAAATATGATCAAAACAGGTTACATTCCCCTGGAAACCCGGGGTAATACGGATGTAACAAACATAACCGGAGAATGTGAAGGCATTGTTTCTTCGAGCGGGATATCGAACGGTGTATTGACGGTTTTCTGTCCCGGGTCTACAGGCGGTATAACTACTTTGGAATACGAGCCCAATCTAGTCAAAGACCTGAGAGAAGCCCTGGAAGTTTTTGCGCCTTCGGACAGGGAATACCATCATAAGAAGACCTGGAACGATGACAATGGAGCGGGTCACATAAGGTCTTCGATAGTGGGACCTTCTTTGTCCGTTCCTATCGTGGCAGGAAAACTTGTCTTGGGCGCCTGGCAACAGATAGTCTTCTGCGATTTTGATGCTATCCATAGAAAAAGAAAGCTTACGGTGCAGGTCATGGGAGAGTAGTTGTTTCCCGGGATCAAGGGGAGATTGGATGAAAAACGATCCTTCAAGTGCCGGGGTCAAGCTGGTAACCAGTATTATATATCGGGAAAGAGCGCAGCTGGAGAAAACAGAGGCTTTGCTGACGGATCTTTTCGGGCCGGCTGAAGACTTGCGGTTTTTTTCCGATTTTGATTATACTGACTATTATCAAGACGAGTTCGGCGGACCACTTGAAAGGGTGATATTAGCGTACAGGGATCTGGTACCTTTGGAAAAAGCCCATATAGCCAAACTGAAGACCAATAAGATGGAACGTGAAATGGCTAAACTGTCAAGACGTACCGTGAATATAGATCCAGGATACGTAACAAAGGCAAAACTCGTGCTTTTTACGACAAAAGACTACAGCCACAGGATATATGCCGGGGATGGTATCTTTGCGGAATGCACTTTGTTCTTCCAGAACGGAGTGTTTAACAAATGGCCGTGGACATATCCGGACTACGCCTCCGGACCGATCCGCGGTTATTTCGGCAAGATCAGGGATATTTACGCGAAAGATCTATATAGGTCAAGGGCCGGCGAGGCGGCGGCTAAGTGAGCTTGAAATGAAGAAAAAACATATTCCCGTAATTTTGTTCTCCTCCGGGATAGTGATAGTGGTCTTCTTAACAACACTTTCCGGGTACGGGCTATACACGCAGTTCAAAAAAGACGCGTTCACTGTGGGGTATCGTGATTCGATACACCGTATAACCGCTGACATTTTCAGGAAAGACCTTGTTTTTTCGGATGTTGCGATAGCCTTGCCGGAAGACGGCGGAGAGAACCCTGTGTTCAAGGGGACGCTCAAAAACAATGCCGCTCGTTCTTTAGCGGGGATACTCGTAGAGGTTTCTTTCTCTGACGATGACGGAAGGGTGCTGTATAAAGAATGGATAAGGCCTCTTCCCGGGCAAAGTTTTGCCGCTGTACCCTTTTCAGTTCCAGCTGTTTCGGAGGATTTTACTTTACTTCCGGGAGAAAGTTTTAAATTCGTACATGTTATGAGAAATTGCCCCGAATACCTGGTAAAACATACGTCTATGCGCCGCGGATTTGCCAAAAGAGATGTTTCAAAGGACATTAGTTTTAAATATTCCATAAAAGAACTGAAGGTTTTATGAAAAAGACGGCAATTATAGTCATTGTGTGCGTCATGCTGCTGTTTGTTATGCTGGGACTGGCTTTCGTATATATAGACCTCACCGGCCACAAAAGTTTTTTCTACGACATAACCCTGAGAGAAGAGCCCTGGGGCGCTTTTGTCCTGGACAGGTATGTGACTGAAAGTATGGTGATATACAAGAGCAGGGTATCAACCCCTTTTTCTGAAGGATACCCTTCGTCCCTTTCAAGTTTGCACCTTGATAGAATGACCAAAATGCCGGTAAAATATGTCAGGGAAGATCTCGGGGTGAGGGGGCAGAAAGCGGTGACGTCTCTCGTCCAGAAGCAAGATCTGACCGATTATCTTTTTCTCGAAAATCCGAGATTTATCAAGGTTGAAAATTTTTCAACCGGAGAAAAGACCATGGTATATGCGCCCCAGGATCTGATGCTGGTGACAGCACTCATGGAAAGGTACAATTACTGGAAAAAGGGAACACAATATCTCGAGATCATGATGCCGGTCTCCGCGTCTTTTCCACCGCTCAGAGACAGGGTGTCGATAAGATATGTCGAGGATGAATACGTCAAAATCATGGGCAGAAAGATCGAGGCGGAGATCTATGTAATAGGGTCAAGAGCGGTCAAAGAAACAAAGATAGCTGTCTCCAAGAATTCCCACCGTGTATTAGAGATGGTATCTCCAGGGATAGGAACAAAGTTCACTTTGTCCGCGGTTAACGAAGGTCCGGCGAAGTTATCGATGTTTTCATTGAGAAACCTTCCCTTTGTAAGCTCCGTGATAAGAGGTATCCCGGAGGATAAAGATGTGTGTACAGTGGGATTCCCCGGAAGGTTGAGGGATGTGTCCGCTGAAAAAGTTCTTGTTCCCGGAAAAGTTGGCTCCAAAGAAGTTTTTTTTGAAAGCGGAAATGTGATCTTGAGCGGAAAAATATGGGAGCCTGAAGGGGATGGTCCTTTCCCCGGGGTTTTAATAGTGCCGGGTGAAGGGCCTGAAAAAACCGGAGAAAAACTGTTTAAAGACTATTTGGCAGGAAGTTTGGTCAGGTCCGGATATTTGGTGATGAGTTTCGATTCTCCCGGGCAGGGAAAAAGCCAGGGGAGTTTTTATGAAATGGACGACGAAATGAAAACGAGAAATATTCTTTCGGCATTCCGGACCCTTTCAGGGGACAAAAAGTTCTTAGCCGGGACGGGTGTGATAGTAGCACGCGGTACTTCCGGGAACGCTGTCCTAAGAGCGGTCGCTTTAGAAGAAAAGCCGATACCCTGCATACTTGTTTTACCCCGCCATGGAGCTTTTCCGGAGAAAAAAAGGTTAGACTTCTCAAAAGATGATGCAAAAGATATTTTGGGGCCATTCTGGACGGAGGGATGGGATGTAGGATTTCTTTCGAACGCTTCCAGGGAGGCGGCTAAACATTTTGAGTCTGTAGCAAGGTCAAGAGAGAATACTGCCTATTTTTTGAGTGAGAGGCTTCCGATTAAAGGGTACAGAGATTATATAGACAGAAGTCCCCATCAACTTATGCTGTCTGTTAACGTCCCTCTTTTGATAATATTCGATAGAGATGATCCATTGTTCGACAAAAGGGTCTCTGACGCGCTTCGACAAGCTCTTTCCCTGAAGACGGAAGGGAGTGAGGTTATTGTTCTTGAAGGTCTCGGGCAGTATGGCGGATCGATAGATTTTGCGGATGGGAAGTGGCGATATGCACCAAAAGAAGAGCTTTTTATTGCTTTAAAAGATTGGATGGATAAAGTCCGGATCATTGCCGATAGTCACGTAGAGGAGAATAAGGGTATCCAAGCGATTCATGCGGAGAAACTCAATTGACTGTGAAAATGCGATGTGCTATACTTCAGCGATTAAAGGAGATAAAAGATGAAATTAAAGCTTCCGGAAAGAAGGCGCTTTGTTCGGATAGAGGTTCCGATTGAGATAACGGTATTCCGCGGTGAACATGAGGAAAAGTTGACCGCAAAGAATATATCTCCCATGGGATTCATGTTGAGAATTGGGCGGGAGCTTGAGGAAAACACGCTTTTATCCTTCAGACTTAAGGTGGGCTCTGATGTTCCCCCTGTTGGGATAAAGGGTAAGGTAATATGGCAAAACAGGGTGAGCTTAGAGGACGGCTCGCCGTTTGAGGCGGGTATAGATATTTGCGATATAAATGATGCCGATAAAAACGGGTTCCTTAGATGTATTTGTGATCTTTTATACGGATCGGAATACAAGGAAAGGACTTGACCTTTCCGAAGGGGTTTTGAAATGAAAGCGTTTTTAGCTATGCTGTGTTTTTCGGTAATTGTGGTTTTTTCAGGCTGCGCGGGTGTGCAGGCTCCCCGTACCGATGAAATTTTAAGACAGCCTCTTGGTTCGGGAGGGCTCTCAACGGGGATGACCAGGATACAGGTCATAGGAAAATATGGGGAACCCGACATGAAAAACACTGTGAGTTCCCCGGAGTGGAATTCTCCCCGCGAAGAATGGTTTTACAGGGCCAGATATTCAATGCTTCCAGTGAACGCGGGTTATTTGTCCGATGATCTTTACCTTTATTTCGACGGGGACAATCTTACCAATATAAGCAAACGGCCGATCGGGGTTATCCCTGAGCATGAGGATGCAGCGAAATAGATCAGCGGTCTTTTGTTTCTAAAGAACGGGAGGATGAAAGAAAAATGTTAAGAACATTGTGTAAATCAAAAATAACGAACGCGTTTATAGTGGACAAAGAGATGCGTTATTCCGGAAGTATCGGAATAGATAAGGCCATAATGGAAGCGGCTGATATTCTGGCGGGAGAGCAGGTACACGTTCTCAATATGGCCAATGGAGAGCGTTTTGTGACATATGCTATTGAGGAAAAAGAGAATTCCGGCAGGATAGTGCTTTTTGGGCCCGCGGTAAGAAAGGGTGAAATTGGAGATGAACTTGTTCTTCTTGCTTATTGTCTGCTGGAGACAAAAGAAAGCCATAATTTTAATACCAGGCACATAATCCTCGGAAAGAGCAACCAGTGCAGATCAGCTAAAGGGTAAACAGAGGCCTTTGACATGAACTTTTTGGAAGTGAAAATATATCCAGACCCCTGCCTGAGGGTAAAGACCAGACCTGTAGAGGAATTTGACAGTGATCTCAGGGAGATCCTATCGGCTATGTCGAAATTGATGTATAAGAGCCAGGGTATAGGTTTGGCGGCTACGCAGGCCGGAGTGGGAATTAAGGCCTTTATAATGGACGTTGGTGAAGGCTTATGTGTTTTTGTTAATCCTGAGATAGTAGAGATTTCGGGAAAAAAGACCCGGCTTGAAGAAGGGTGTCTGAGCCTGCCGGGGATAACTGCCGGAATTGTGCGTCCCGAAAAAGTAAAAGTAAGGGCATTTGATGAAAATGGTAAAATGTTCACCAGGATCTATCAGGATCTGGCCGCAAAAGCTGTTCAGCACGAGATGGACCATCTGAACGGGAAACTTATAATAGACCGTATCAATCCGTTTAAACGGTTTTTGGCCGTGAGAGAACTTTCTTTGCGGAAACAAGACCCTTCACACAGGGATTGCGAGGTGGCTTGCAGTGTTAGAAATAGAAATTAATGCATCTCTTAAGAATGCTATGAAACAAAAAGATCAGGTTAGTTTATCTGTCCTGAGAATGATGATAAGTGAGATAAAAAACTATAAAATAGCCAATTTGGTCAAGGGAGATCTTTCGGACGGGGATGTGACCCTTGTTCTTCAGAAAATGGCAAAAAAGTACAGGGAATCTATAGAAAGTTTCGAAAAAGGAGGCCGCCCGGATCTTGTGGAAAAAGAAACTTCCGAGCTCAGGGTTTTATCGGCCTTTTTGCCGCAAGATCTTACTAATATTGAAGTTGAAGGTTTAGTCCAAAAGGTAATCGGTGAGACAGGGGCAACTTCAGCGGCTGACCTGGCCGTCGTGATGAAGGCGGTAATGCCTCTTGTCAAAGGGAGGGCTGACGGCAAGCTCGTTAATGAGATGGTCAGAAAAAAATTGGGAGCGGCATAAGATCTTCAGGACAAGCTGTTTTTAAAAATGGGTTTTGTGATTTTTCTTTTACTGCTTCTTCTTTCCGCGATTTTTTCAAGCTCTGAAACCGCGTTTCTTTCCATAGGAAAAATAAGAGTGAGAAGGTTGGAGTCTGTTGGCACGCCCGGATCGAAGCGTGTTCTTAAACTTCTTAACGATCCGCACAAGCTTTTAATAACGATCCTGGTGGGTAATACTCTTGTTAACATTATGGCTTCTTCCGTTATGGCTGATACTTTGTACGGCTTTTTCGGGGAAGCGGGTGTGGGAGTTTCTATAGTCGTCATGACGGGCATACTGCTTATTGCCGGAGAGGTAACTCCCAAGATGTTCGCTCTCAGGAACGCGGTAAACCTCGCGTTTTTCGCCTCTATCCCTCTCGTTTTTTTCGAAAAGATCTTTTTCCCGGTTAGTTGGATCTTAGAAAGAGTTTCCCGTTTTATAGTGAAGGGAATGGGTATTAAGATCATAACCAAAAGGCAGAAAATAACTGATGAGGAGATCAGATCATTGTTTTCCATGGGGCAAAAAAGGGGAGTAGTGAAGGAGAAAGAGATAAACATGGTGGAAAATGTGCTCTCCTTTAAAAGTTCGGATGCGGCCGATATCATGACGCCTCGCATAGATCTTGTTGCTATTGACCTTAGCGGGACCAGAGGTGAAATTGAGAGGGAGATCAAGGAAAATAAGTTTTCCAGGTACCCGGTTTATGTGCACACTATAGACAACATGGTAGGCATAATACACTCAAAGGATGTGCTTCTTTCCGATTCCGCGCATATCAGGGAATTCGTCAGGAAACCGTTATTCGCTCCGGAAAGTATGAAGATAGACGACCTTTTACATGAGCTTAGGTCTAAACACAAGCATATGGCGATAATTACGGACGAATATGGAGTTACCTCAGGCATAGTTACAATTGAGGATATATTGGAAGAGATAGTTGGAGAGATAAGAGACGAACTTGATGAAGAAAAACCGAAAATACGGATGCTGGACCAGAAAACATACGAAGTTAACGGGCAGTCGCATATAGACGAGGTCAATGATGAACTTGGCCTGGGTATAGACACTGAAGATGTTGATACTATAGGCGGGTATGTTATTCTGGAGCTGGGGAAAATTCCGGTTACGGGAGATATTTTAGAGACAAACGGATTCAGAATAAAGGTAATGGACGTTTCTAAGAACAGGGTGACTATGCTGGAAATTACAAAGATGCAGTGACGCTCTTTATCCGGGGATACGGCCCGGAGAGGGATAAAGCCCGAAGCATAAACAAGCGAGGTTCCCGAGGTGAGGGTATGATACCTGTATATACGGTGTTTGTGGTCGTGTTTGTAACAGTGCAGGCTTTTTTTACCGCTTCGGAAATGGCTTTTACTTCAATCAATAAAATACGATTGAGAGCTTTAGTGGATTCCGGAGACGCGAGGGCGACAGCTCTTATGGACTTTTTAGAGAACGAGGGCGCATTTTTAGGTACAACATTGACCGGAACTAATATTTCGATGATCATCAGCTCGGTTCTTGCTACAAGGATATTTGCTGAATATGTCGGACCGGCTCGTGCCATCTTATTATCTACACTATGCATGGTCCCGATCACCCTGGTACTTGCGGAGATCGTTCCTAAATTGATCTCAAAGCAATTTGCTATGGAGTTTGCCCTGGCTGCGTTTTCTCCGATAGAGAGGTTTCACAGGTTATTTAATCCTCTGATATCTTTTCTTAATGGATTGGCAAGGTTCATCCTTGGGCCGTTCGGAGGAGAGAAAACTACTCTTGAGGCAACTCTTACCAAAAGCGATCTCAGGAACGTTCTTCTTATGGGGCATGAGACCGGAGGGGTAGAGACGGAAGAAGTAGAACTAATTCACAAAATACTTGAATTCGGATCTAAGAACGTAGGCAATATCATGGTGCCTCTTTACCGTGTATCGTCCGTTAGTAAAGATGACTCGGCGGAAAATTTAAAAAAACTTGTTTCCATGACAGGATTTTCAAGAGTTCCCGTTTATGACGGGAACAAACGGAATATCACAGGGGTAGTTAATATATACGACATACTTTTCAGCGAAGATTCGGGTAAAAACGCGAGAGTCGGGGACTTTATAAGGGAGGCCGTTACGGTTAATGCCAGGGACGGCCTTGATATTGCTCTTGCTCGTCTAAGGCACAGGGAACAGCCAATGGGTGTGGTTATTGACGAAGAAGGTAACACCTCCGGAGTAGTGACAATAGAGGATATCCTTGAAGAAATAGTAGGGGATATAAGGGACTCAAGATGATAGGGCAAAAATTTTTGGGTTGAAGGAAGGGGGGATCTTATGAAGATGTGGGTTTCTGTGATCTCGTTGCTTGTTATGGCGAGCTTTCTTGCCGGATGCGGGGAGACTGTGCATGGAATGGTAAAAGACACGCGGAGAATAGGCGGAGGCGTGCGAAAAGTGTTTATAAGGGAATGAGCGAAAAAAGATAATGAGCTCGATGAACAAAGTGTATCGCGCGGAAAAAACTCTCGTAAAGATAAAAGAAATGATGTCGGAATGCCGCATATGTCCGAGAAAATGCGGTGTTGATCGTCTGAAGGGTGACAGAGGAGCCTGCGGATGCGGGAACCTTCCTGTTGTATATACGGCTTTATCACATGGAGGAGAAGAACCTCCTCTCTCCGAAGTATCCGGGTCGGGAACGATCTTTTTTTCCGGCTGCGGAATGAAGTGCGTGTATTGTCAAAACCATACTTTCAGCCAGAAGCTTTCCGGCAGGGAAGTTTCACCCGGGGAACTTGCGGACATAATGCTTGAGCTTGAAGCTAACGGCTGCCAGAATATAAACCTCGTAAACCCGACTTTTTTCATTTCCGGGATAGTCGAGTCTCTCATCCTGGCTTTTTCCAGGGGGATGGGACTGCCCATAGTCTATAACACGGGTGGATATGATTCGATAGAGCTCATACGATCTTTGGAAGGCATTGTCGACATTTATCTCCCCGACATGAGATATTCTTCGGATGATATGGCCGAAAGGTATTCAGGCGTGACGGGTTATGTAAAGATCAACCGGGAGGCTGTAAAGGAGATGTTCCGTCAGACGGGACCACTTGAGGTCAGTAATGGGGCGGCCATAAGAGGTCTCATAATCCGCCTTCTTGTCCTTCCCAACGGCGTATCTGGGACAGAGAGAACTCTTGAATTCATCTCACGGAACATAGGGAAAAAAGCTTGTATAAGTTTGATGAGCCAGTACTATCCCGCCTATAGGGCAGGTTTGTTCAGTGAAGTGAGCAGAAGAATTACTCATCACGAATACGATAGCGCTGTTAGTTGCGCTGAAAAACTGTCCCTTGATGAGGGCTGGACCCAGCCCTATGAGTCCTGTTTCGATGAAACCCTTTTCGGGGAAAATTTTAAGTCTTCAGATTAGTCTTTTCGTTGTTTTCCGAGGACTCGTTCGGCATTACTTTTCCGCCTGCGCGCTTTTCAGGCGCAAATTGCAAAAGTAGGGTCGACTGACAAAAACAGGATACACAGTTTTACAGGATCTGATGCAAATTCCGGGTTAAATCCGAAAAATCCCAACAATTTTGCGATCGTAAATGAAGCCGAGAAAAATATTTGCCGCATTGGGGAGTATATTGTATAATTACCCGCGATATAAACTGACAACTTTGAAGGAGAAAAAATGCCGAAGAGAAATGACATTAAAAAAGTACTGATAATAGGTTCTGGTCCGATAATAATCGGCCAGGCTTGTGAGTTTGATTACTCGGGTACTCAGGCCTGCAAAGCTTTGCGGAAAGAAGGATATGAAATAGTCCTCGTTAATTCGAATCCTGCCACCATAATGACCGACCCGGGGACTGCTGATCATACTTACATAGAACCCTTAACTGTCGGGGAACTCGAAAAAATAATCGAGAAAGAACGCCCGGACGCTCTTTTGCCTAATCTTGGAGGGCAGACGGGCCTGAATTTAGCCTCCAGTTTAAGCGCCGCGGGTATTCTGGAAAAATATGGGGTCAAGATGATAGGCGTTAAGCTTGATGCTATAGAGAGAGGGGAAGACCGCATCGCTTTCAAGGCAATGATGGCTAAAATAGGTATTCCTGTCCCCAGATCAGAACCTTGTTCTTCGGTGGAAGAAGCCGAGAGAATAGCTGAAATTCTCAAATATCCGGTGGTTCTACGGCCGGCCTACACAATGGGAGGGACAGGCGGCGGAATAGCTTATAATGTGGAAGAATTAAGAGTTATTGTAACGCGCGGCCTTGCCGCGAGCATGGTGCATCAGGTTCTTGTGGAAGAATCGGTTCTGGGATGGGAAGAGCTGGAATTGGAAGTTGTGAGAGACCATGAAAGTCGTAAGGTATCGGTATGCTTTATCGAGAATGTAGATCCCATGGGAGTCCACACGGGGGACAGTTTTTGCGTGGCCCCCATGCTTACCGTCCCCGAAAAATTACAGAAAAAACTTCAGGATTTTTCATACAGGATAGTGGACGCTATAGAGGTCGTGGGAGGAACTAATGTTCAGTTCGCTCACAATCCCGAAGACGGCAGGCTTGTTGTTATTGAAATAAACCCCAGGACATCAAGATCTTCCGCTCTCGCGTCTAAGGCAACAGGTTTCCCCATCGCGCTCATATCCGCGAAGTTGGCGACCGGGATAACGCTGAACGAGCTTCCGTACTGGAAAGAAGGGACTCTTGAAAAATACGAGCCCACTGGAGATTATGTTGTTGTAAAATTCGCGCGGTGGGCATTCGAGAAATTCCCACAGGCAAAAGATGTTCTCGGCACGCAGATGAAGGCCGTCGGGGAAGTCATGAGTATCGGAAAAACTTTCAAAGAGGCATTTCAGAAAGCGATACGTTCTTTGGAAATAAAACGATATGGGCTTGGCGTTCCGGAGTTCAAGGCCTTGAGCGATGAAAAACTTCGGGCGAAAATGTCATATCCTTCCAGTCAGAGGTTCTTTCTTGTTTACGAGGCGCTGCGCCGGGGTACAAGCGTGGATGAATTACGCGGTATCACCCGTGTTGGCGCCTGGTTTCTCAATGAGATGAAAGATCTTGTGGAATTCGAAGAAGAAATATCTAAAAAAAGTTTCAATGAGCTTTCCGCCGGCGAAATAACTAAAGCCAAAGAGTGGGGCTTTTCAGACAAATATCTGGCTGAAATATTTGGGATAACGGAAAAAGAGATAAGAAGTAAACGTATATCAGTGGGGGCAGTCTCCATTTTTAAGTCCGTTTTGGTGAGCGGAGTGGAGAGCGGACAGTATTTTTACTCCACTTATTGCGGAAAAATCCCAAAAAATACAAAAAATTCACAATCTGACAAAAAGAAAATAATGATACTCGGAGGCGGGCCCAATAGGATAGGGCAAGGCATAGAATTTGATTACACTTGTGTGCATGCCGCTTTTGCTCTGAAAGACGCCGGATATGAAACCATCATGGTTAACTGTAATCCGGAAACGGTTTCAACCGATTACGATACGTCAGACAAACTCTATTTTGAACCGCTCACTGTTGAGGATGTTCTGGCCATTTATGAAAAAGAAAAACCTCTTGGAATGATAGTTCAGTTTGGAGGACAGACCCCTCTTAACATAGCGCGGGAACTTGAGGAAAACGGCGTAAAGATCCTCGGGACCTCTCCCGGGGACATACATTTAGCCGAAGACAGGGAGAACTTCAGTGAAAGGATGACGGCTCTCGGAATACCTCAACCGGAGAGCGGTATAGCGCGTTCTCTCGAAGAGGCGCTTTCAATCTCCCGAAAGATCGGGTATCCCTTGATGGTGAGGCCTTCTTATGTTCTTGGCGGCCGCGGGATGGAAATAATTTACGACGAAGCGATGCTGATGAAGTATGCGGTTGAGGCAATTCAGGTAAGCCCCGAGCACCCTATGCTTATTGACAGGTTTTTGGAAAACGCCGTGGAGACGGAAGTCGACGCGATATCCGATGGTAAAGAAACTTTTGTCGCGGCCGTCATGGAACACATAGAGCCGGCCGGAGTGCATTCCGGAGATTCCGCTTGTGTTATCCCGTCCCTTACGATCAGCGAAGATCATCTTTCCTTAATAGAAGAGTACTCAAGGAAAATAGCGGAAGAGCTGAATGTCCGGGGTATCATGAACATACAGTTCGCGATATGCGATGGCAAAGTCTACATTCTCGAGGCGAATCCCCGCGCGTCAAGAACGGTCCCGATAGTATCCAAGATCACGAACATCCCTATCGCCAGAATAGCGACACTTGTCATGCTGGATCGTAAGATCAAAGATTTCCCCGAGCTAAAAAAGGTCAACATTCCCTACTTTGGAGTAAAGGAGGCGGTTTTTCCATTTAACATGTTTCCCGAGGTAGATCCTGTTTTAGGGCCTGAAATGAGAGCTACGGGAGAGGTTATGGGAATGGCAAAAAGTTTCGGAGCCGCGTTTTACAAAGCGCAGGAGGCGACCGGATCAAAACTGCCGATCGAGGGTGCTGTTCTTTTTACTGTTTCCGACCGGGATAAAACTGAAATAGCCTCTATTGCCGGAGATATCAGGTCGCTTGGTTTTAAGATCCTCGCTACCGAAGGCACGGCGCTATTCTTGAAAAGTAAAGGCATTGAGGCCGAAACAATAAAAAAGATCCACGAAGGCAGGCCTAATATTGCCGATGCCATCAAGAACGGCGACATATCTTTTATTGTGAACACCCCGCTCGGCAAGAGCAGCATGTTTGACGATAGTTTTATCCGCATGATGGCGATACAGCAGAAGTTGCCGTACATAACTTCGGTCGCCGCCGCTAAAGCTAGTGTTGAAGGGATAAGGGCGGCAAAGGATGGCAAGCTTTCTCCGAGATCTCTCCAAGGCTATTACGAGGATCTTTTGAAATAACGATTTCTCCGGCCGGGTAAACGAGATATTCCGTCTATATTGCAATTTCGAAAGTGGTGTATCTCATCACACTATATGTTTATCAGAGATGGTTTGTGAATTGGCCTTTCAAAAATGATAAAATAATTGTAACATTTCAGTTATCCGCAGTAGAATCCTACGCTGTCGTCACGAGGAGCCCCCGAAGGGGGCGACGAAGTGATCTCATAACATGAAAATAATTCGAAGAGTGACTATTTACGGAGGGTTTGTTATGACCTTCAAGAGCGCCTTACTTTTTCCGGTCACGAATTGGCTTTTTAGCGTATCGATCACATCTACACCGTTCATTTTTGCCGTTTGAATAACGCTCGTCAGTATGTTGTGATTAAGGGCTCCGGATATTGAGCGGTTACCGTATGTTATCTTTCTCAAAATTACATTCGGCCTTATTTGCTGCTCAGCATGGTTGTTATGGTAGTCCACCCCTTTTTCATATAGGAACGTGAATATTTCATCCTTATGCCGTTCCAGTCTCTTGGCGAATCGAACAAGAAGTTTCTTATTAGGATCGGGGAACCCAAAATCTTTAAGTTGCCCTACAATGTTCCCTCGCTCGGCGTAGTATCTTTTGTTCCACTCTTTCTTTTGATATTTTCTATTGAGGTCAATTCCTCTCATTAGTATTTCCATGAGCCTCTTGCAATATGTAACCGTCTCCAGATCTTCCTCATCCCAGTATTTGATAACCTTTTCAAGATCCCGCATTATGTGCGCCAGGCATCTCTGCTTCTTTGAATTTATTTTGTTGTAGGCACTTAAAAAATCACTTACCAAAAACCCGTCATATTCTTCTCCAAGCACATCGTCCACAACTTTCTGCCCTCGGCTTTTGTCTATATGAGTTAAGCTTACTCTCTTATTTGAGAACTTCCAAAGCCACTGGTTATCACCGTCAAGCCGCCATCCGGTCTCATCGGCGTGTATAACCATAGAGGCTTTCAATTGTTCTTTGATCTGCTCATAGAGAGGTTTAGCTTCACGGGCAACTTGATCTCGGAAGCCGGCGATAGAAGATACCGCGATCTTAAGGCCGAACATCTTTCTGAA
>JBAYES010000013.1:0-38393 GCA_041667545.1 Candidatus Omnitrophota bacterium
TAGTCCAGTTTAGGATGCCCGCTGACTATAGTATTACGTTCATTGAACCACTCGTATTGTTTGAACTTTTCGACAAACATATCCCTCAAAATCTGCCCTTCCTTAAAAATGAGATGAGCTGACCGAAAAAAGGATAAAGGATGTACACATTTATCTACATCTCCTTTGAACAAGCACATCCCATACGGGATAAAACAAACCCTTGCGATTAGCGACACCTGATCAACACACCACTCTGGAGGGAAAAAACTATATGGTGTTTGAAAAAACACATAATCTGGCCGTAGTGTAGCGGGGCTTATCCACTTTTGGGTCTCTTTGTCATACCCACGAACAACCGTAACACCCTTCTGTTCCAAAAACTCAGCCATCCCGGCATCTTTGTACTCGCCTGCTGAAAACGTTGGATGCTCATACGGCAAGGTAACGATATTCGGGGCAAAACCAGAATCTCCCGCCATGGCCTGATAGACCGATTCAAACATACCCCATAGTGTCGGCTCATGACAAACAAACAGCACATTGATTGGTCGACCTTGCAATCTTTTCATCATGGCCCGAGCTTTGAACTCATTGTCCGCCATAAGTCGAATCATGTTCAAATGTCGTTCAAGCTCCCGCTCAATCTGCTGAAAGCTCGGGCGCATAACACACCTTCCTGCTATGTGTAGAAAGTCTATCACCTTGTATTTAATTCTTTCAATCAAGCTCATCGTATTCTGTACCTAGTTCCATAGCTAGATTACTGAAAGCTTATCGCCTAATATCAAAAGCCTGAAAGCTTCAATCTTGGACTCTTTAGAATATCTACCGCACTTACACGGCTTAACACCTTCTACTGGTACTGTGTCCGTTTTTTGGCATCAGCCAAAGCGGGGTGAACTCATCGTATCCCCCGATTCTTATTCACAATAATACAACATTTGTGCCCCCTATCATATTGAAAGGATTATTTCTTTTAGATCTTTAGCATCAACTGCTACAGGATTGTTGTCTATAATCTCTCCATGTTAACACCATTAATGACAACTTTAAGATTATGTTCTTTTTGAAATCCTGCCTCAGAGAGCGTTGTTGAGAATCCAGCGTTACTGAACATAAATTTAATCTTTTCTGATGCGCTTACTGAATCGGATGCGCCAAGCATTTCACACAATCGTAAAATTCGCTTTCGATGTTCTTGCATGAAAGCTTTTTATTTATTTTTTCCTCAGGTGCCTCTGCGTTAAACAAAAAAATGCCGGCAAAGTAAGAATTACTGCGTACCCATGCGGCATTTTGTCGTACATCGTCAAGACATATGATAAAGCATGCGGCGCTGTTGTTTTGGAAATATTTATTGCTTTGCCCGATAGATGGACTGCCTCCATCATTAAACTGCGACTATTTTTATCTGGGTTGATCATAAGTTTACTATAAACTTCGGTAATTATTTGAGGGGTCGGGGAGTTTTCATGGTTCACCCAACACCTCGGATTTGACTTTCCATGTTGATACTTTATTGCGATACGCTCGCAATTGATGCATTTGAACTGAAAGGCCCATCGCGGCGAATCACCAGCGGTTGTTGGCATCTCCACGCATCCAACAACGGTCCAAGTCGAAGATATCTTTGACGATTCCTTGCATAGTTTCAACAGTTTGTGACCGCTCTTTGAAATATTTTTTGCAACGTTTACTTGCCATCGCGGTGATAATTGCTTTTCGTCCGGGTTTGTCCATCTTCTTGTTTTTTCAACAAACTGTGACCAAGCGGATCCCATAGTTATATTTCATGTTCCTAAACAACTTTTGGCTGTCAGCTTTAGAGTCCATAACCAGATGACTTAATTGTCCCCAATAATGGCGTGCTTCTTCGTACATCTTCATGGGCTCGTATCCTGAATTGGGCATCCACATAAAACACCCTAATACCGATGTTCCATGTGAAACCATGCTGAAAGTTCCGTGCCCGTGCACCCATCCATCGGCAAGAGATGTACACCAGGTTGCTTTTTTATCAAGGCCGGTTAATCCTTCGGGGATTATGCCTTTTTCTTTATGTTTTTTGTGCCACACCGGATCTTTTGCTTTTATCATCATTTTATCGGCGCTTACGATTTTCTTTTTGCTCCAACTCAGGAAAGAGTTGAACAATAAACGTTGCTGGTTTTCCAGGGAAATGGCAGATTTTTTTTAAGCGATCCCTCAATTGCCGTTCGCTGATTAAACCAAGATTAAGATCTTTGGCTATTACATCCCAATATTCTTTGACCATGCGGTGGATAGCCAGATAGGTTTTGCATTTGCACTTAACCGATAGAACTGCTATGAACATAATAAGCCATTCTGGATACTTGAATTCCGGCCCACGTTCTCCTTCCTTTACGGAATCAGGGAAATTGGTTTCGATTAGAAATGAACGAAAATCGTTTCGCGTCTGTTGTATCCATTCGCGAGACACCTTTGTGGCTTGTTTTCGCATATTGACCACCTCCTTGGTAGTCAGTATGCCTTGTTTATCTGTAATTACAAGGGGTTAGGGAGAAAAACTCCCCGACCCCTCAGTTAATTGAAAATTCTTACAAGTTTGGTGGCGAATACTTTCCAGACATTCATTAACAAAACGCGATTGGTTGTAGCATAAAACAATAACACTTACTATCGGATCTTTTTTTTTCATAAAATCACCGTAAAACATCAAAGCAAATCTTGTCCAAGCTCGTCTGATCCGCTATGCTGTACGGAAGGGGCGCAAACCCAATGACCTTCACAACTTTAGCGGACGTTATGTAAAGACGGTAGGGACCGGCTATCCTGAAATGCTCCGCAGTTTCACACGATATATTTTTTGTATTTATTTTTTGCTTTTTCAAAAACATCTTTATCCAAATTAAAATATACATTTAACTGATCTCTGCCAACCACTTTCGCCCCAAAACGTGAATGGAATTCCAAAACTCTTTTGTTGTCGTTTCGAACATCAAAATGACATTTGGTAAATCCGAGCATATTAAACCCGAATTCAAGCGCCAACATCACTGACTCTATTGCAACATATGGCGGACTATTTGGTTCTACGATCCAGCTCCCCCAACAAAATGAGTCCTCAAGTAAATCATACACCCTAAAAGTTCCATATTTGTGGCACTTTTTAGATTCAATGATGAAATAATATTCCTTTTTATTCTGCTCTCGTATTTTATAGTCACGTATCCACTGAACTTGTTTTTTTATGTCATTTGGTGTTTTAGAGAGGTACTTGCTTGCATAGCTGGCTATTCTTAACTCAAGTAAATACTTTGCATCCTCCAAATCAACTAATCGTAAATCTATATCCTTGCCGAACAATCTTGAGAAAATTGAATTATTTTGGCTTGGAGAAATGGATGTACTTTGACTCGTAAAGTCAGAATATCTACGGATATAATCATCCTCTGAAAAATAATTTGAAGCAAAGACGAGACAAACCGATCCAGTGGAAAAGTTATCAAGTTCTCTCCAAATACCAGGCGGAACGTATAGCCCATAATATGACCTATTTAAATGCACTCTTTTTTTATTATACCCGTCATCTAAAATAACATCAAAACTTCCTGCCGACGCAATAATAAATTGTTCCATCTCTTTATGCGAATGCCCTCCGCGACATTCCCCGCCCGGAACATCATAAAGGTAATATACTCTTTTTATATCAAACGGTATATGCTTACCACCTTCAATAAAGGTAAGATTTCCTTTTACATCATTAATTCTGGGTAAATCAATTATTCTCGTTCTCGACAGACCAGTATTAGCATCCATAAATTCCCCCTATCGTTTAGTAAGCGTCCTTAGAATACAGGTCAGTTGTCCTTATCGCCTGAAACTCGTAAGAGCCAGCTTCGTAATAACGTTTATCCGGTTCCCCTATGGTGACACGTGGCCCGATAACACTGTTATCACTTATAGATACATTATCGTTGATAATGGCCTGCGGGCTGATAACAACTCCTTTTCCCAAAAGTACTTTTTGTCCTACACTTGAAGTAGGATGAATATTTGTGCCTGAAGGCCTTTTCCTCATGATCTCTCCATTTTAAAAATCGTAATCATTTATCGCATCAACTATTTTGGTAATCTCATCGTCGTCTAAGAAGGGATGCATAGGCAAAGACAATATTTCTTCGCAAAGTCGTTCGGTTACAGGCAAACTTTCTCTATCACCCATACTAATGAAAGCTTCCTGCTTGTGAACCGGCTTAGGATAATGTATCTGGGAGTGTATATATACCCTGCCGAAAAAGATGCTTCTGAAACTCATCTCTTTCCTTACACCGTATGACAAACTGATGATAAACATGTTTACTGTGTTCCTGCTCTTTAGACAAGATAACTTTCGAATGGCTTTGTTGCATAAATCATACTTTCAGGCACACTTCGCCCTTCACATAATTTCCTTCACATTACAACAATATATGAATCCGGCTTGCCAAGTTCCGTATAAAGATTCAATATGCCACATTTTATTGTCGGCTCTATTTTCTGATTGCTTATCTCGTATGCCAACGGCTTATCTCCAAATATCGTTTTGTATCTAAACATCGTCGTTTCTATCAATGACCTCAAGCTGTACCCTGAACTTCTTTTCCATTCGCCGCGCCCTTCGCGTCGAATGGCTTTTACAATATCGTCCCTTGCTTTCCATGGACTCCTACCATCACCATTTCCTCGTATCCTGGCGTTCTTTTGCGGAACTATCAAAGTCTTGATTTTCCGTTTATGACATTTCCTGAAGATCTTAATATTGTCATAACCCCCATCACCACGCACATCAGCTATATCTTCCTCCATATCGTTCAATAATTCCACCCCGGCATCAGCCTCTGTTACGCTATTTGTGGTTAATTGTTCAGCTATAATATCTCCGGTTTCAGTGTCTATCGCTATGTGCAATTTGTTCCACATTCTGTGCTTTGTATATCCGTGTCTGCGTACTTTCCATTCCTCTTCACCGAATACTTTTATTCCGATGCTATCTAATATCACATGCAAGAGCTCTTTTGAGCGAGTCCCTCTTATACAATGTGACATTAAGTCCGCGTTGCCTCCTGCATATCGTTGTGTAATCCGGTATTGTTATATCCACTCCCATGATCTTCGTCAGACTTCCCATAAATCCTTGGAGATTCCTCAATCTCAAGTGTAAAACGCTGCGAACAGTAAGCAATACTTTGATAGCATGATCTGAATATACTTTTTGAACACCTCTTTTCTTCGGACCACCATAATACCAGCTATCCACTATATCTTCGCTAAACCAGAGCGTTATATCCCCGCGTTTTATCAAAGACCGATTATATTCGGGCCAATTTTTCAGTTTATATCGGGTCTTCTTTTTGGTATTATGGTTTTGCACGGATAGCTCCTCTTGTCGAGGTTTATACTTTTGGTTTCACAACTAAAGTATAGAGTTATTCGTGCTTTTACCAAAATTTCTGAGTGTTTCCTCCAAAAAATTATTTCTTCACGCTTTTATTCAACAAAGCCAATCCTAATTCGAAATCTGGTCTTAATCTTTCTATAGCGTCGAGTACTTGGATCGCTTGAATCAACAAAACAAACCGTATGCGGATTTATTCTCGGGGTAAATTCTGTTAACAAAAAATCCGATTGGGCATAAATCAAAGGGCTCCCCTGCCTGTAAAGGGCATGGACTAAAGCCAACTGATCCCGCTCGCTATAGTTGAAAATCTGACATAAAACATCCATAATTAAAGGCTCAATATCACTATTATGCCGGCGGGCTATGAAATTATTCTGGCTTACCTGTATATCCACGGGAATATTCTCTTGCAGAAAATAAGCTGCCTGCTTCTGAATTTTGTTAAAATCCAAAAAGCGTCGAAAACGCATTATCCTTTCATACTCCCCGGGCCATCCGCCAAAAGTGTGGCGGGTGGACAAAAAGCCCATTCTCCCTGCGGTTTTAAAAATGTTTAACAGCATCTTTTCATCGCCCACAATATAAAGATCGGCATCACAATAAATACTCTCTTTTATATTAGGAAACAAAAAATTGAGTGCCCACTTAAAAAAACGGTTCTGATATGCAGGATGCCCCGGCCAATCCGGAACTGGATCTACCTGAATAACTTTGATCCAATCGGGAATATTGTTAAGGTTACTTTTCTCATCCGTAATGACAAGAACAAGCATCATATCTTTTCTTGCCAGTTCAGAGACAGCCGTTGACTTTTTAAGCCTTAAAATCACCTCATGAAAATGCCGCTCACCGAAAGGAGCGGTTATTATCGCCCGTTCGGCAACGTAGCCATTCAAAGAATATTTTTTTCTAAAAAACTCAATGTTTTTTTTAATTCTCTCTATCATTACAACGATTCCCAATTAAATATGGTCATGCGGTTAGTTAAGTCCTTAACTTGGTTTTTGTTTTTTACTGGATCCGGTTCTTTTCCTGATTCATAAAGTCATCCCCGAACAAAAGCCCCTAGTTATAAGCACGCTGGAAACGTTTATACACAAGAGGTTTAAACGTAGTACGATCGAAATCTAGAGCTTCGCCCAATATTTTCTGTCCTTCCCCATGATAACATCCCGACATGGGCCAGAAAGTCAACTCACCAACATATATTTGGCCTGTTTGCGAAAGATAAAGATCAACACGAACATACTTAAATCCACATGCCAATGTTTCAGCAACCCTTACCATCTCATCCCATTGCTCAGGTTTACAGAATGCATCGCCTGCAAGGAACCGAGGAAACAAGACATATCCTTGCGACACCCCTTCTCTATTGATCATTTGTTCCTTTGTTTTGTCGCCCCTATCATAAATGTACTGTAGTTGGCGAACTCGACCTTCCACACAATGGAATTTATAATCCGGCGGAGGGTCGGGATTCTCAGGATCGACGAATTTCTCAACAAACACAACCGGATCGACACATGAATAGGACCACTCTCCCTTTTCCCAGGCGTATTTCCGCTTTAATGCATTAGCAATCTGAGTGCGTACACTCTCCAAATTGAATAAACTTTTATCACGCACTATGAACACGGAACCGGAGTCATTATTAGTCTTAAGAACAAAGCTCTTTGGCAGAGAGCTAAAATCTAAATCATCAAGTGTACTGCCCCTCTGAAGAAGAGGCACCAGATATTGTGTTCCTACCCTCTGGGCAACAAAATCTCTAACCCCGATCTTATCAGTACATTGAATAATCCGTTCATCCTGATCAAAAAGCTTGAGCCATTGGATTTTATCATTAAAATCGCGACAGTCGACAAGCTCTGGCCAATAGCCCATTTCATTTTTGTAGTATGAATGTATCGTCTTATATAGCGAGAAGTGCGCAGAAGTCAGTGGCAACTTGCGCTTATCTTTTACCTGTTTCGCCCAAACGCTTATGACTTCCCGACATTTGCGCAAATAATTCAATTGATAGGAATTTTCTTTTTCCAAGATTAGGGAAACAACCCTGTTTTCTTTCTTTTTAGCCCTCTTCGGGTTCTTCATACATCGTCATTTTAGTCAAAAACCATTCGAAATACAATGTTTTCGAACATTTTTTTATTTGATAGGAAACATCATCTTAAAACATACGAAAATACTTTTTATTGCAGATTGTACCGAACGAGATATCAATCTTACAAATCTGATCGCAGCTTCTCTGGCAATAAATATCGATCGGGAGAACAAATAACTGAATATTATAAGTACGAAAAGTGCGATGTTCCTAGGGTCTTTTAAATAACCGACAAAAATTAGCATAAAATGATTCGCGTCGTTGTGCTTACTCTTAAATATTTCCCACAGCCGTACCATCATCCTTTTCAAAATTGTTAGCCTGTGCCATGCGTTTATCCCGGGAGACGAAAGGCATTTCCCGGCTATTATAAATCTTGAAGCTTGGAACTCAGGCCTGTTCACCACTGTCTTCCGCATGGCTGAATTTGCGTGAATGCGATATTTTGCGGTTGTCAACCCGTCATATTTCATTTTGTATCTACGTGATAGCCTCAGCCACATATCGTAATCTTCGTATATCAGGTTTTCGTCATACAACCCAATTTCCTTATAACAGTTTTTAAGAATAAGCACGGTCGGAGCGGCGATAAAATTTGCCGTAAGCAGGTCTAAATAAATATCCCCGTCCAGTCCCCGTTCCAAATTAAACGCTTTTTTGTTCAGCGACAATACAGATCTTTGGATTACATTTCCCGTTTCATCTATCTGCATGGCATCGCTGAACACAGCGCCAACCCCCTGATCTGAACATTCCATAATCGCCACTTGTCTTTCCGTTTTTTCCGGCAGCCACAGATCGT
Organism: Candidatus Omnitrophota bacterium; assembly: GCA_041667545.1. Taxonomy (GTDB): domain Bacteria; phylum Omnitrophota; class Gorgyraeia; order Tantalellales; family Tantalellaceae; genus SLID01. The sequence continues at coordinate 8,311 of JBAYES010000013.1, forward strand.
CGGCGGCTACCATAGCTACATATTTTCCTTCTGCATATGAGAGAGCTTCGTTAAGCGTTCTACATATGCCCAAATTGATTTCATGGGACACAAATGTACATGAAACTTGATTGTCCTTTAACCATCGATTTATGACTGAGACAGAATCATCGCTTGATGCGTCATCCATGATGATCAGCTGTATATTCTCATATGTCTGCCTCTGCACACTATCCAAACATTCGACTACAAAGCGAGACTGGTCATAGCACAAGACTATTGCCGTAACACCCGGCTTAGACTTATTTTTTTTAGATATCTTACAATCCGCATACATATTTCACAGCTTTTTTGTTTTATCAAAGGTCATTCAGCGCACTCATTAATGGCCGTCACTATGTCAGATGTCTCACGTTCATCCAAAAATGGGAGTATGGGCAAGTATAACATCTCATCACACGAGCGTTTCGTTACGGTCAAATTCCCTCCGATAGATTTGTCTAAAAAAGTCTGTTTATAAACCGGTTTGGGATAGTGTATCTGCGTTTCAATCCCGCGTCTACAAAAACATTCTTGCAACGCATTCCTTTCCGCATGTCTTATTACATATTGATGATACACATGTTGAAAATCTGGTTTCTCCTGCGGCAACGCTATCCCCGGATCTTTTATCAGTTCGCCATATTAACTGTCTATGGCCCTTCTATTTTCATTGTGTCTATCGAGATATTTCAACTTTATCCTGAGAACGGCAACTTGTATCTCGTCAAGCCTACTATTGTATCCGGCCGATTCACTATCATACCTGTCCTTCCACCCATACTGCCTGGACAGCATTATTTTTTTGGGATATCCTATTGACACAGGTAGCCCCAATCAATACATATTCTACGAAAAATCTAGTATCATAAATTAAAATCTTAAAAATATTCGTTGATAATCTCAACAATTTTTTTATAATCATTTTTAATTAACACCGGGTTCATCGGCAAACTAAGACATTCATTATGAATCTGCTCAGTTATTGGCAAATTCAAATCATTCCAATGCTTATATGCTTTTTGTTTATGCGGAGGAATTGGGTAATGGATTAATGTTTGGATACCTTGGTCGGCGAGGTACGTTTGTAAATTATCGCGGTCTTTGCAACGAATGACGAAAAGATGAAAAACATGATTTTTCATGGTGACTGGTGACGGGTGACTATCAACCGGTAATATTATTTTAGAATTTGTAATATTCTTACAACAATATTCTGCGATTTGTCGACGGTTTTGGTTGTCAACATCAAGATACTTTAATTTTATTCTTAGAATTGCTGCTTGCATTTCATCTAGTCGACTATTTAGTCCTTGGTATTCATTTACATATTTCTTATGAGACCCATAGTTTCTATAAGCTTTAATAACTTCTGCTAATTCATCATCATTTGTAGTAATGGCTCCCCCATCTCCTAATGCACCTAGATTCTTGCCTGGATAGAAGCTAAAACCTGAAGCATTTCCCAGGTTACCAGTTCTTTTGCTACCATAGACAGCACCATGGGCTTGAGCTGAATCCTCTATCACCTTTAGATTATGCTTTTTTGCTATTTTATTTATCTTGTCCATTTCGCACACTTGACCATAAAGATGAACAGCCATAATTGCTTTGGTTTTTTGGGTTATTTTTGCTTCTATTAAATCAAAATCAATATTGTAGGTATTAATATCAGGTTCAACCAAAATAGGGATTAGTCCTGCTTTAGAAATTGCTAATATGGAAGCAATGTAGGTATTAGCTGGAACAATTACTTCATCCTCAACATTAAACAACCCAAGCTCTTTATAGGCTTCTAAAATGATTATAAGAGCATCTAGGCCATTAGCTACTCCTATAGCATATTTAGTGCCACAATAATTAGCAAATTCTTTTTCAAATAGTTCAACTTGCTCCCCGAGTATGTACCAACCAGAGTTAATAACATCATTAACTGCTTTAGTTGTCTCTTCTAAATATTGGTTATTAATAGCTTTGAGGTCAAGGAATGGTATCATTATAATCTTCCCCATTTTAGTGGACGTTATGTAAAAATGGTAAAGACCGGATAGCCTGTCTTTCGAACTCAAACAATCTTAAATTCCCGAGCATTGAATGGACCCTATTAATAGAAATTTGCCTTTTCTAACATCCTTGAAACAAGACCATTTCAACCTTTTTAGCGCCATCTGTGTCTCTCATATATCGCCAGTTTACCCTAAGAAAACTCGGAACACAATATTTTCTTAAAAATTTACCATTTCGGTGCGGGATCAGCCAAAACCGGGCATTTCTCTCCTATGCACGGATCAGGCAATACCGCTTGGGGGCAAGGTCGTCATAGCACAGTATCACAATGAGTTCCGCGGATAAGGCTCATTTAGAGAAGAATGCGCGGATTCTATGACTTTACCCATGTGGAAAAATATCCTATCGACAACATCTTTCCCGGTTATTAACGAGACAATACACACATCAGCGCCGCATGCGGAACAGATACTTTAATTTTGTACAGATCGTCATTCGTGCCGGTTATCCAGAAGAATTCGCCGTCATATGCAATGCCTGTGGTCTCTTTGGCGGGAGAGACAAAATGCCCCATGACCCTGAAGTCCCCGGGATCCACCTGAAACACTCTTCGGTTATACCAGCTGGTTATCCACAGGTAGCGCCCGTCATAGGTTATCTGCGACGGTTCGCTTATGCCTTTTATTCTCATTTTCCTGAGAATCCCGCCGTCCTTATTGATCTGAAGCAGGTGGTATTTTGTTCCAAGGCCTCTTGTCCATGTCATTACATACAAGATCTCCCCTACGCGAATAACACCTGTCGGAAGAGCGGGCGCAAGGGATATTTCAATATCGGGCAGCATTTTGCCGTTCTCTATGCTTACTCTGTAAAGTTTTTTTGTGTCCCAGTCGGTGATCCAGTATTTCCCCGGAAAAGACGAATCGGTTATTCCTTCGGAAAAGGTACCGGGGGGCGTTATTTCTCTCAGTATTTCTCCCGCGGGGGAAACTATCCATGTATTTATGTTCTCCCCGTTATTCACCCAAATATTCTCGCCGTCAAAATACAGGCCCTCTTTGTATCCCCTGGGCAGAGGGACCTTCTCTATTATCTCCACGGGCATTCCGGCGCGGTAAGGTCCCGACCTTTCTACATAGGTCGGGCCTTCCTCGGGAGCCGGCGCCTGCGAAAACGCGGGAACGAGAACGGAGAACGGAAATATCGCGGAAATGAATAATAAAAAAAATATTTTTCTCATATAAGGTCAGGAACTAACGACGATATTGACCAGCTTGTCACTGAGGATTATCCATTTTTTAACCGTCTTTCCGGATACGGCCGACTTTATTTTTTCATCTGACAGGGCCTTTTCTTTAACTTTGTCATCGGGGGCGCCTCTTGAAAGCTCTATGGTAGACTTCAACTTACCGTTCACCTGCACCGGAACAACTACCATGTCCGTCTCGAGCATATCTTCGCGGTACTCCGGCCATTCCATCGTAAAAACGCTTTTCCGTCCGCCCAATCTCTCGTTTATCTCTTCCGCCAAATGGGGCACGAAAGGGGCGATAAGAAGCACGGTCCCGGAAAGCACCTGCCTGAGACACTTTTCGGAATAACAGTTCTTCCCCTTTTCGCTGATACCGGAATAAACATGATTCACAAGTTCCATAACGGCGCTTATTGCCGTGTTAAAGTGAAATTCCCCGTCTATATCCGAAGTTACTTTTTTTATTGTCTGATGAAGTTTAATAAGAAGCTGCTTTTCGGCTTCCCCGTCGCCGGTACTTTCGGGTGAGTCTTCAAGAATTTCCAGAAGGTTCCACACCCTTCTTAAAAATCTGTAGGCCCCTTCCACCCCGCGGTCCGACCACTCCGCGTCTTTTTCCGGAGGCCCTATAAAAAGAGTGTACAGCCTTACCGTATCGGCCCCGTATTTTTCTATAAGACTGTCCGGGCTTACCACATTACCCTTGGACTTGGACATTTTAGCGCCGTCCTTTATTATCATTCCCTGGGTAAAAAGGCGTTTGAAAGGTTCGTCAAAACCCGTAAGGCCGAGATCAAAAAGCACCTTGGTTATGAACCTTGAATAAAGAAGATGCAGTATGGCATGTTCCACCCCGCCTATGTACTGATCCACGGGAAGCCAATTATCCACGTCTTTTTTCTCAAAAGGTTTGTCTGAAAGACGCGGTGATATGTACCTCAGAAAATACCAGCTTGAATCAACGAACGTATCCATGGTATCGATCTCCCGTCCGGCGTCCCCGCCGCAAGCCGGGCATTTTGTCTTAACGAACTCTTCGCAATTCTTTAGGGGCGACTCTCCGGTGGGCCTGAACTCGACGTTTTCCGGAAGAATTACAGGCAGATCTTTTTCCGGCACCGGCTGAACGCCGCATTTTTCGCAGTATACCATTGGTATGGGAGCGCCCCAATACCTCTGTCTGGATATAAGCCAGTCCCTTAAACGGAAATGTACCGCTCTTTTACCTATGCCTTCTTTCTCCATATGGTCGGCAATAGCTTCTGCCGCCCGCGTATTATCCATGCCCGTGAACCTGTCAGAATTAACAAGTCTGCCTTCACCCTCATAAGCTTGTTCGGGAGGCTCCGGGCTTCCCTCCGGACCTTCTATTACAGTCTCTACCGGAAGGCCGTATTTTTTCGCGAACTCAAAATCCCGGCTGTCATGCGCCGGAACCGCCATAACAGCTCCTGTCCCGTATTCCATAAGAACATAATCCGCTATCCAAAGGGGTATCTTCCTGCCGTTTATTTTGTTGATCACGTAACGCCCTGTAAAAATGCCGTTCTTGGCGGTCTCATCTCGGGTTCGGCTTATTTTGGAAAGCCCCCGCACTTTCTCCACAAAAGCCATAAGTTCGGCTTTCCCGGGGACGTTCTCTATAAGCTTCTCCAGCATGGGATGTTCCGCCGCGAGCACCATGTACGTACAGCCGTAAATAGTATCCGCTCTTGTTGTAAAACATGTAAGCGTCTCGTCCGAACCGCCAACCGGGAAATCTATATTTACCCCTTCCGAGCGTCCTATCCAGTTCGTTTGCATGGCCTTGACCTTTTCGGGCCATTCATCAAGTTTAGATATATCCGCAAGAAGCCTTTCGGCGTGATCTGTTATTTTAAAGAACCACTGCTCCAGGTCTTTCTGCTGGACAGCCGAAGAACATCTTTCGCATTCGCCCTCCACTACCTGCTCATTAGCGAGCACCGTATGGCAGGAAGGGCACCAGTTAACAAAGGCCTTTTTCCTGTACGCAAGGCCCTTCTCGTACATCTTGAGAAATATCCACTGCGTCCATTTGTAATAATCGCTCATACACGAAGTTACTTCCCTGTCCCAGTCATATCCCACGCCCCATGAGTTCAGCTGTTTTTTCATCATCTGTATGTTCGCAAGAGTGGATATGCGCGGATGTATACCGTTCTTTATCGCGGCGTTCTCCGCCGGAAGGCCGAAAGCGTCCCAGCCCATGGGAGTAAGAACGTTAAATCCTCTCATCATTTTGTAGCGGGCAACAACATCGCCTATAATATAATTCCTGCCATGCCCCACATGCAGAGCGGCCGAAGGATACGGGAACATCATAAGGCAATAGTACTTATTCGACGTATTTTCAGTATCCGCCCTGAAAAGCCGGCCCTCAAGCCATTTTTCCTGCCACTTTTTTTCTATGTCGGTAAATTTGTAATGTTCCATAATTTTCCAGTCAATTCCGACCTTACCTCCTGCCCTGCTTGTCCTTAGGCGAATCCAAAGAAAGGCCCTCTGTCCAAAGAAAGGCGAAGCCGAAGGAAATCCCTCTTTCCGAATAAAGCTAAGCGATGATCACACCCGAGTTCACCTTCCTCACCTGTTCATAAAAACATAATTCAGGGTTTTGTATACAAGCGACGCGGCCAGCATATCCGAAGACTTTTCCTCCGGCCGCGGACAAAGCTCCACAACGTCGAACCCTACTACGTTCTTACTCTCGGAAACCGCCCTGAGAAGAGATGTTACCTGGAACCAGTCCAGCCCTCCCGGCTGCGGCGTCCCCGTCGAAGGAAGGAACGCGGGATCAAAAACATCAAGGTCTATGGACACGTAAACGTTGAGGCCCAGCCTGTTAACAACCCGCGGGATCCAATCGGGACTGTTTTTTATCTCATGGGCGAAAAAAACATCTTCTCTCGTCATCCCTGCGGCTTCTTCCGCGCTCATGCTTCTTATTCCTACCTGTACGAACGGGCATATCTCTTTTACCCTGGCCATAACGCATGCGTGGTTGTAGGGGCTTCCCTTATATTCATTTCTGAGATCGGCATGAGCATCAAGCTGAAGCACGCACATATTATCGAACTTTTCAGAATGAGCCATTACGGCCCCCGTGCTTACCGAGTGTTCTCCCCCTATCGTAACAACGAATTTTCCTTCGTTTATAAGCCCGGATGTTACGGCCTTTACCTCTTTCACCATTTCACACGGCTCTATCCCCGCGACCTCCATCGGAGGGTGGGTAAATATCCCGTGCCTGTAAACTTCGCCGCAAGTCTCCACATCATAAAGCTCAAGTTCGGAAGACGCCTCTAAAAGAGCAAAGGGGCCCTTATCGGCCCCTTTAACCCATGTACTCGTTCCATCGTAAGGAACAGGCAGTATAACTATTTCCGAATTTTCTCTTGCGGAGAACTCATCGCCCATGTCCTCCAAAAAGACTTTTCTATCCATGGGCTTACCTCAAAAGATCCTTTATGCGGCCATAGTGCTCTCAAGATACTTGTGGCGGATAAAATTCCTGCCTCTGTTAACGACGTATTTATCGAAATCTTTGGAATCGAACGCTTCCACCAGACATTTCGCCGCGAGTTCCACGTCGAAATCCTTACAAGAGAACACATCCACAAAACAATAGTCTTTTTCCTGAAAAGTATGTATGGATATATGGCTTTCCGCGATTATTACAGTACCCGTAATTCCCTTATCTTCGGGAATAAGACCCGAATACGGAAAAACATACGGCTGCGTTATCTTTGTCATGCCTATTTTTCCGGGCAGTTCATTCAGCACATCAAACACAAGGTTGTAGTCGCTTAACTTCTCCTGGTCGCACTCGCGTAGATCCATCATGAGATGTGGTCCAAACGCCTCCCTGACAGTATCTCTCATTTTCGCCTCCATTTTTTGTTCTGTTTCCCGGGATGGTTTAAAAAAAACAGAGCAAAAAACCATCCGTCGCCATAAAAGTCGCCAAGACAAGTTTATACGACATTTTCAATTGAGGAAAGTATATTTTTTATACCCCCGTTTGTCAATATAAAAATGGGGGTCAGGCCTCCCCATTGGCCGATCGCTGTGAAAAATGGCCAATGGGGAGGCCTGACCCCAAAGGTTTTGGTGGAGCTGAGGGGGCTCGAACCCCTGACCTCATGCATGCCATGCACGCGCTCTTCCAGCTGAGCTACAGCCCCGGGATGATATTCCAAGAAAATAGATGTTATCATCCGAGAAAAGGGATGTCAATTCTTTTTGAGAAATGGGGGTCAGGCCTCCCCATTCCCCATTGGACAATCGCTGTGAAAAATGGCCAATGGGGAGGCCTGACCCCAAAGGCGACCCCAAAGGCACGCTCCGCAGAAATGTAGCGTTCCCACGCCCGTCGTTGCGAACCCGCCGAAGGCGGGTGAAGCAATCTCAATAAATACAATAAGTTATGAGGTTGCTTCGGTCGCTTCGCTCCCTCGCAATGACGTGAAAACGCTATTCCGCAGAACTCTATCCCTCTAAATAGGGTTTTGCAAAATAGACTTTTATACCGTCGTTACTATGAACGACCGCTCCCGCGTCATCGCAGGCCGGGCCCTTCATTATGCTGCCCCGGAATAACAACTTTTGTTATAACAACTGAAATCTTCAAGGCAGTGCCCTCCGCATCCCTGGGAGAAACTGTAAGTTTTTCCGCGCGCAAAAGCTGTTGAGAAGAGCTCAAGCAATGCAGAAAATTGATAAGGGTTTTTGTGTCGCTTTCGGCGGCCATGTCGACCGCGTATTTCTTAAGAAAACTTTCCTGCCGGGGAGAAAACGACCTTATATCAAGCACCGATAATCCCGCGTTTCGCGCTATTGTCTCTACTTCCGCCAGTATCCCGGCCATCTCTTCCTCTTCAGAACGCTTTTCGACTATATCCTGGACGTATCTGGTATGCTCTCCCTCGACGTTCTCCTTCCTGTCCAGATAAAAAAGGTGCTGACGCATCTCTCTTTCATGAATTTCTATCTCTTTTTGCAGACGATCTATTCTGCCGCGCACGGGGAGAAACACGGCCCTGTCCAGAACAACCAGAAATATGAAAAAGGCGGCTATGCTGAGTCCTATCTTCTCTTTTTTAGAAAGATTCTTGATAAACATCTTTATCCTTCGCTATAGACGCATAATATCCCGAACTCGACGTATTCGCCCGTTTCGTCTTTTTTGGTCGTCGTATGAGTTGTCTTTACATTCACAAAATGATCCGACCCTTCCAGAGTGGAAACAAAGCCGAACACTTCGGACATCGCCGGGACGCGCCCCTTCAAGATCACACGGCTTTCCTCTTCTATTGTAATATCGGTGTAGTATATCTTCTGGGGCGTGAGTTTATGGATCTCTATCAGTAGATTCAGCGCGGAGCCTCTGGCGTCGAGCCGGGCCTTCGCCAAATTGGTCTCCATATTCAATCTGGCAACCTTCTGCGCGGGTTTTTCCATCGCGGATATTCTTTCCTTTAAGAGAGAAAGATAAGAATTTTTCATGTATATGTTCATAAGAAAGAGGAACGAAGCCGCCGTTACGAGCGCCGCGGCCAAAACTCCAGTTATCACAAGCTGTCGCCGTTTCCCCTCCATGGCCTTCTGGATCTTCATTCCGGAAGGCATCAGATCTATTTCGGACCTTCCCCGGAAGGAAAATACACCGAAGAGAGCGGCGGGAGAGACAAAGCGGACTTTATCATCACGCAACGCCCTATCGGCGTCCTGTCCGAGCTGCACACCCTGGGTCAGTCCTGTCGCCCGCAGAGGTATGTCTATCCCGGAACCGATTACATCCTCCAGACTATCCATACCGGACGGACCGACCAGAAATATCGCGCCTATGTCCGCGCTCTTACTTTCATGCCGGTAGAGTTCTATAGTGCGCTGCAGCAGAGAAATAAATTTTTCTTCCCAATGGCTCTCATGTTCCCTTGAGAACTGATTTATCCCCATTGATATAGCCCTGGTGAATACAATCTTTTCATTTTGTACGATAATTATGTCCGAATAGTTAGAATCCACGCTCAGAATGGCGATCGTCCCGCCGGAGACTTCTTTAAACTCCCGCGGACAGGCGTTCCTGAGCCATCCCACTACCCCTTCCGAGCTCAAGACCATGGATTTTATTTTTATCCCTGCGTCTTCCAGCGTTTTTATACGTTCGTCTATTATGTTGCGCCTGGCTATTACCAGAAGAACCGTGGTGTAGCCTTCCCTGCCGCCGCCGATGACGCTATGGGCTGAGACTACTTCTTCCTTCAGGTACGGTGTCTGTTTGCTGATCTGAAGTTCTATCATACTATCGATCTCAGTGGCGTCGGTCGAGGGGAGTTCTATAACACGCGTTGTCACAAGATTCCTGGGAACGTAAGATATCACGTTCCGCCTGTCCAATTTGTTTGAAACGAAAAGATCCGATATGTATTCCGATACAAGCCCCGGGATATCCGCAAGCTTAACCAGAATAAGGCGGGTTATCTTCGGAGAAGGGGAAGATCCGCCTTCAATTACCTTAAGCCAGTCATTCCCTATTTCCACGGCAACAATGTTTTTTTTGAGCCGGCTCCCGGGCATACTGATCCCGTTCTTCTGGAAATAATTTTTGTATCGTCTGATATCCATAGGTTTCAATATGTTCATTTTTCGTTCCAGTATCTTAGAACACCGTTAGCCCTGTCGTAAACAAACGTTATACGCGTAACCTCGCGGGCGGTTCGGGTATAGCCGCAGGAGCTGCCGCTGAAATTGTCAGATCTCACCGTAAAAAGACCCAGGCCGGAAGCCTTGCTCAATTCCGCGATCTCACGGTTAGATATCCGGATATGCTCGTTCAGCTTCCAGGCCATTCTTCCGATGTCATCAAAGAAATTGTCGTCTGCCGTGCCTTCTTCGGCATCCTCTCCCGCCCGAAACCGCTTTATCTTGACGATAAGTTCTTCGCTCAACCCCAGAGCCCCGAGAACCTCACCGTCCGCCGTGTTCACGTTCACACGTCCTTCACCGTAAACGGTGAGATGTCCTCTCACTTTTCCGAAAAGCTCACCGCTCATTCCCAATACCAGAAGAAGCTCTTCAAGAACCTCAAAATCATCTTTCTTAGGACAATACTCGTAGCCCTCCGGAGGGTCATGTACCTCTTCTCCGCGCCAGTCCAAAACCGCGTCCGCGAGATCATCCGCCGAGTCTGGAGAAAGTCCTCCCGTGTCCTCGAAGAACCTCTGAAGCGTATCATGACGCGCCGTGTTTATATTGATCTTTCTCTCTTCGTCCACAAGGCCGTATTTGAGCGCGTCAACTTTTTCTCCCCCGTCCGCGGGCGCCGTCCCGCCGGCCGGCATGTCCCCTCGCGGGGGCACTATGCTGAAAACGCCGTCGCCGAGTTCCACCTCTCTGAACGCCTCGTTATTGCGGCTCCAGCTATCGTTCAGCTCGTCATACAGATCCGTTTTGTCGAGCTTTGTCTCAAGTATCGCCCTTTCGACGCCGGCAACGGCCAGGTAATATGTTTTCGTATTGTAGATCAGCCTGCCGGCTAAGTCAAGACGGGGTTTGACATGCAGTGAAACAGCAACCGACAAAGCGGCAAGAAAGAACGCGCACCAGAGAGTCACAATAAGAATACTTCCGCGGGATCCGCGCATCATTCGTCCCCCTTCCACGGCACGGCCAGGGGGAGCATCACAAGACGTTCTTCACACATTTCACGTCCGTCGGAAATATAGCCTATCCTGATCCTGACGGCTATGGGGATCTCTACGTCTGACGCCCCTTCCGGGCCTTCCTCGGTAAAGCCTTTCCATGACTCTTCCCATTTATATGTTTCCTCAAGCGGATCGTAATAATAATACGCGAATCCAACACCGGAAACCTCCGCCAATCGCTCTCTGCCGTACTTATTCTTTTCCGCCTCGAAAACACGGTCGTGATACGGCTGCTGCTCCCTCATCAGGGCGCCTTCGCTTTTTTCCAGATAATAGATCACCCTGCCCAAAGAGACAGCCGTTTCCCCGGGCCGGCCGGTATTTACCATGCCCGCGAAAGAAACACTTTCCGCGTCACCGATAAAGGGTACCGTCGAGACGGCGAACATGCTCCTTAAGTCCCGTTCTAACTTTTCCGCCGAAAACAGAATATCGGTCCTGGCGCGCGCGTATTCCCGCGTCCTCTCGTACACTCTGAACCCGCCGCTGAACGCGGCTATCACGGCGACACCCACAGTGCTGATTATCGCGGCCGTGATCAAGAGCTCGACCAGCGTAAACCCGCCTGCCGCTGTCTGTTCTTTTCTCTGCCCTGTTATCTTTATTCCTCCACCGTTATTTCGGCCTCACCTATCCTGTACGTGTAGATGACCTGGTCCCTGCGAGGCCGGGCACTTTCATCCCAGGCCGTTCCTTTTATCTCAATAAGAAAAAGATCCGAGCCTTCTTCCGGCGGGTCGAGATAAACCGCGTCCAGGGACCATTTGATCTCCCTCTGACCGGCCGCCGACACCCCTTGTGTGATGCCCCTGCTAATACACTCTTCTCCTGCGTGTTCCAGCAGACGCTCTGTCATTCTGTTCTTAAGAACATATATCGCGTCTATGCCGCTTCTCGCGATCTCCATCGCTGAAAGAGCCCTGGAATAGGATTGAACAACACCAACCAGAACGATAGACAATATGGCTACCGCCGCCATGGCCTCTATGAAAGTGAACCCGCCTTGTCTACCAGTTCGTGACATCATCCTCTGTCCCTTCCTGTCCGTCCTGGCCGGAGGAGAAAAGGTCATATCCTCCCGCGTTATGCGTTCCCGGGTATCTGTATTTATACGGATTGCCCCAGGGATCAACGGGATGCCTTTCAAGATAAGGCCCCGTCCAGCTCACCGGCGCGGGGGAAGTCGACGGCCTATCCATCAAAGCGTTGAGACCCTGTTCGGTGGTCGGGGATATCCCGTTATCCAGCTCGTATAATTTAAGCGCCATGGCTATGTTCGAATTCACATCAGCTTCGGCTATCATTTTTTTAGCCTGCTCTGAACGGCCCACAAACCGCGGCACGACCAGTGCCGCGAGAGTGGAAAGTATCACCACCACAAGCAAGATCTCGATTAAGGTAAACCCCTGCTGTCTTTTCATTTTCCTTTTCTCCCCGTTCATCCGTTTATCGTAAACCGTTGTCATTGCAAGGGCCTGTAATGTTCCCTATTGATCCCTCCTCTCAACTACACCGCCCTTCAGGGATCCAACCGCGCGTTTCAGCTCCTCTATCTCGGACTTTAATCCCTCTTCCCGTTCTTTGAGCCCGGCAAGCTCCCGTTCCATCTCGACGAAACGACGGGTCGTGTATTCGCTAAACTCCTCCATAAGGAACCTGCCTCCCTCTTTTTTTACCCGCAGTCCCCGGGGGAGGATCAATGTGGTCGTTCCGATTCGAACCGATTCCATTCCCGGCGGAACTTCCGTCTCATCTCCGGAACTTTGCCTGTAGCCGTACTCCCGCCCGGGGCCGGGCCCCCCGTATCTTGACGGGGCGCTGCTCTGGCCCTCCTCCGCGCCTGCGGGAACGTAAAAACAGGCGACGCACGCCGTCAGAATAAAGACCGCGGAACTAACTATGTATCTAAACACCATAGTACTCAATCCATTTTTTTTCCAGATCGTTTATACCTGCTATGTAATTTGTGTATGCCGCGGAAAGCGCCGCATCCACGCTCTTTCCGTCACGAAGCCCGCGGGCGAACCGGGTAAACCTTTCGCCGCCGTACTTTTGTATAAGAAAATCGATGATCGTTATCGATTGTACATAAAAAAGGTGTGCCATACCCTGGTCATCCACCTTTCTCACATCCAGTTCCGTAAGATCCGAGAAAGGTATGTGAACCCCGGACCTCAAATGTGCCCTCATGAGGCCCCCGGCCCGGGTCTTTGTGTTCTTCTCCGCCCACTGCGCCACACCCTCATCTATCCAGAGCGGCACGCCCTCTCCCGAAAGCGGAAACCCCACAAAATCCCTGAATATAAGATGCGCTATCTCGTGAGGGAGAAGTCCGTCCAGAAAATCCCCGTGAGCGCGGAAACTCGCTATCTCTTTCTTTTCATATCTGGCAACGCCTTTGGCCCATTTTCTCGGTATGTTGGTTTCTTCAAGGAACTCCTCATGCGTCCGGTAAATGTATATCTTGGCCCTTTCGTCCCATTTCCAAAACCCGCTGTAGCGGACATATCCCAGATCCGCCGCTATCCTGCGGTAATACTCCTCGGCCCGTCTGGAAACTTCTCCGGCAAAGGGCTTGTCTTCCAGATAATACACAATAAAATGCTCACTTCGTACTTCCTGCCACTGAACCGCGCGCGCGTCCATACAACCTGCAAACATCAGGGCACCGGCCATTACACACATAAACTCCCTTTTCATGATCATAAAACCTTGCCTGTTATGAGCGTGGAAACGCCGCATAAAGCATAATAATGCCAAAGCGCCGCGGTATCATAAATTTGTCCCGGCCATCTTTGCTCCTCTGGCGCTCTGGCGCTCCGCTTCTCTCCCTCCTACGGCGCCGGGGCAATATCGAATATGGGCAGGAGCATCGCGAACACTATAAAGGCGACCACTCCTCCGATAATAAGTATAAGCATTGGCTCGAGAAGCGACGACCAGACCTTTATGGCCCGGTCCACTTCCTTTTCATAAGTCGAGGCGACCTCGGTAAGAGGCCCCTCCAGGTCCCCGCTCTCTTCCCCGACCGCTATCATATTAAGCGCGAAAGCCGGAAGAACTCCGGCTCTCTCCAGTCCCGCGGAAAGCGTTGTCCCCTCCCCGACTATGGCTCCCGACACCCTCGAAAGCTTTTTTTTCAATACTTCATTGGTCATAGTATCACTCGCGAAAGTAAGGGCCTCATATACCGGGATCCCATGTCCGAAAAGAAGACCTAATGTTCCCGTGAACCGCGCTATTTCGGATTTTCGCGTGATATCCCTCAAAAGAGGGACACGCAATTTCAGAGCGTCGTAAAAAACCTTTTTCCTGCTCCCCGGGCTTACTCTCACCAGGAACAGCGCCAGGCACACTACCGCCGCCAGAATGAACCATGCGTTGTCCGAGAAAAACCCGCTTATACCCATCAATATCCTGGTGGGCAGGGGAAGCGCCCGATCCATGGTAATAAAAAGTCCCGTCAACCGCGGCAGAAAATATGTAAGTATCAGGAATACAGTGCATATCCCCGCCACCATCATAAAGATCGGGTAGGCCATCGCCGTCCGAACCTTATGCCTGGTCTCATTCTGTTTTTCCCCGTACTCAGCCAGTTTTTCCAGCACGGAATCCAGCGTCCCGCTTTTTTCCCCGGCCCTGATCATGCTCAAGTACAGGTTATCGAAAATACGGGGATACTCCTTCATGGCATCCGAAAGCATTTTCCCCGTCCTTATCTTTTTTCCTATTTCGGCCACAGCTTTCGAAAGCGCCTTGTTCTCCGTCTGGCGTGATATAAGGTCTACCGCCTTAAGTACAGGCACGCCCGCCCTGATGAGGCTGGATAGCTGTCTGGTGAAAGTGTCTACATCGGAAGACCTGATATTGCAAAAGAGGAGCCGCGTCCCGGGTTCCGGCGTGTCCGGATCCGGACCGGACGAGCCGATAGTCTCGCCAGGCGATTTTTTCTCAAAAATATTTATAGGCACAAGCCCTGAACCAGTTATTTTTTCAACGGCCTCTTCTGTTGATACCGCCTCTATCTCTCCGTGAATAACCTCTTCCGGACCTTTTTTCGCCTTATAAACGTAGACCGCCATCTTCGTCTCCTGCGTATAGCGCGCGCTATTGAAAGCATCATAACGTCAAAATGTCAAATATTAATACCTGAATCTTACTTTCACTCCGGATTTCCTTCTCCGGCCCTGCCTCATACCTGCGTCACGCGCATAACCTCTTCGGGAGTGGTAATACCTTCCAGTACCCTGTTCCAGCCGTCCTGTTTCAGCGTCTTCATGCCCGACCTGACGGCGGCTTCTTTCAGCTCTCCTGCGGAGACCTTTTTAAGTATCAGATCTTTCATTTCACCATCGACCCGCAGGATCTCGTATATTCCCGTTCTCCCCCTGTAACCGGTATTGCCGCACGCCTTACAGCCCTTACCGCGGTAAGCAACGGCCTTTTTCCCGTCCGGCAGACTGCAGGAAAGGCCAAACCGTTCCAGGACCGCCTCGGGTATTTCCTGGGGCTCTTTACATTCATCGCATATAACCCTTACCAGCCGCTGGGCCATGAACGCCTCCACGGAGGAAGCCACAAGATACGGTTCGACACCTATGTCCATCAAGCGCGCTATTCCGCTCGGCGCGTCATTGGTGTGAAGCGTGGAAAATACGAGATGCCCGGTAAGAGCGGTCTGTATGGTTATTTCGGCCGTCTCGAAATCCCTGATCTCGCCCACCATCATGATATCCGGGTCGTGCCTCAGCATACTTCTCAACGTCCTGGAAAAGGTCAGCCCTATCCCGGGGTTTACCTGTGTCTGTGAGATACCGTCCAATTCATACTCTATGGGATCTTCTATGGTCACTATCTTCCTTTCTTTTGTGTTCAGCCTGCTCAGGCAGGCATACAGGGTTGTTGTCTTCCCGCTGCCGGTCGGACCCGTAACCAACAGGATCCCGTACGGTTTTTTTATAATATCCTCCAGGACGTCCCGGTCTTCCGGCGACATGCCCAGGTCCTGAACACTGAAAATCATTGTCGTGGGTAATATCCGGATAACCAGGTTCTCGCCATAAAGAGTGGGCATGCAGGAAACTCGAAGCTCATATTCTTTCTTATCCACCCTTATCTGGGCTCGCCCGTCCTGCGGGAGACGTCTCTCCACTATGTCAAGCCCCGACATGACCTTTATTCGCGATATTATGGCGAGATAAAGACTGTGTATATCCCCGCTGGTACGGGTATCGTAAAGGATCCCGTCTATCCTGTAACGCAAGCGAAGCCTGGTCCTGAAATTCTCAATGTGTATATCGGTGGCCCTGTCTCTTATGGCCTCCTCGAGGATCTGGTTGACAAGCTTTATCACGGATGCCTTTCCGGCCATCTTCTCTATATCTTTCTCTTTTTCGCCGTCAGCAGGACAGGCCGGCCTCTTATCTTCAGGTTTTTCGGCCGCGAGGATCTCTTCTATGGTGTCGGCGCCCACGCCGTAATATTCCCGTATAGCGTCCTGTATGCTCCGTGAAGTGGCCAGCACCTTTTCTACCCTGTAGCCCAGATTGGTCTCCAGATCGTCGAGAGGCCACATGTCGAACGGGTTGGATGTGGCAATGGTAAGCGTGCCGCCTTCCAGCCGCACCGGCATGATCTTGTAATGCCAGACGAACTTCGGCGGGACGCTCGTTATGACGTTACGGTCGATCTGCAACTCCCCGGGGTCAACGAACGGTATGCCTTGCTGTTCGGCAAGAGCCTTGAGAAGCTGGTACTCCGTTATGAACCCCAGTTTTTTCAGAATTTCGCCCACGGCCTCGCCCGTGCTCTCCTGTTCTTTGATGGCGATGTTTAGCTGTTCCGCCGTTATTATCTTCTTCTCGACAAGTATTTCCCCTATTCTAAGCGGCATATTTTCTCCCCTTTCGTATAACGTTACGCGTTCCCATTTACCCTCCGAAAAGGCCGGTTATCCGGGTGTCCCCGGATACTTCAAGTTGGATCTCTTTGCCTGGCTCCGCGTTCTACCTCTCATCCACCAGAGAGATCAGCACTTCTTTCTGCATGCGCATAACTCCCCGCTTTATCGGTATTCTCCTCTTCTGGTCGATAACGATATCTCCGGCGGCCAGAAGACTCACGATGGGTTTATGCAGATCCATGACCTCAAACTCGCCCGATGCGCCCGGAAAAAAGACGCTCCATGCCTCCCCTTCGTATAACGTCCTTTCGGACGACATTATTTCCACACGGAACATGTCCGTCCCTCCCCGCTATTTTCGATATTCATCTTCGGCCCTTCAACACTCCGACGCTCTAAGGCGCTACATCTCCAATTTCCCTATCAGATAGAACTTATCCTCATCCACTTTGTCCACGCGCCCGCTTATTATCCTTTCACAGCCTTCCAGTGTATCCTTCAGCGTAACATATTCCCCTTTTCTTGACGTATAAGATTCCGCCACGAAAAAGGGCTGGGTCAGGAAGTTCTGCAGTTTGCCGGCTCTTTCGTATATAACCCTGTCCGACTGAGAGAGCTCCTCGATACCCACAATGGGAACTATTTTTCTCAGCTCTTTATACTTGGTGAAGATCTTAATAACCTCCTGCGTTATAGAAAAATGCTCTTCTCCGACTATGGCCGGATCGAGATTACTCGAAGAGGAAAGAATGGGATCGACGGCGGGATAGATCTTGAACTGGCATTTTTCCCTGGTTAGAACAACGATCGAGTTGAGATGGCTGAATATAGTGACCACAGCCGGGTCAGTAAGATCATCCGCCGGCACATAAACCGTCTCCAGAGCTGTGATCGATCCGCCCGTTTTGGACCGTATCCTTTCCTGAAAATCGCTCACCTCCGAGGCAAGAGTCGGTTGATACCCCGTCTCGGACGGTATCCGTCCGAGCAGCGTAGATATCTCAGCGCCGGCCTGCACGAACCTGTAGGCGTTATCGATAACGAAAAGAACATCGTTATTTCTCTCCTGCAGGTATTCCGCGAGCGTTACCCCCGTTAGAGTCACGCCGAACTTGACCCCGGGAGACTCGTTCATCTGGCCGAACGCGAACATGACCTTGTCCAGGATATTCTGCGCCTTGAACTCGAAATACAGTTCGTTCCCTTCCCTTATTCTCTCTCCGGCTCCCGTAAAAACACAGGCACCTTTGTGTTTTGTAACTATGTTATGGATCATCTCGAGTATCAGCACCGTTTTTCCAAGCCCGGCCCCGCCTATCAGGCCCGTTTTCGAACCTTTCACCAGAGGAAAAAGAAGGTCTATAACCTTTATCCCCGTTTCAAGTATCGGCTGTTTCTCTCCTATTAACCTGTCCGGGTTTATGTAAGGCCTGGAAGGGACCTTCCTGACCGCGTCATACCGCTCGGTTTTTATGCCGCCTTTCTGGTCCATGCTCCGTCCGGTAGCGCCTATTATCCTGCCGAAAAGTTCCCGTCCCACCGGCACCCGGACGGGGGCGCCCGTAGCTTCAGCTTCGGAATTCCTCCTGAGGTTAAGCGTTGATCCAAGCGCTATGGAACGAGCGACATTGCCCTCCAGATGCTCGGCAACCTCCAGCAGAAGTTCTTCTCCCTCCGCCGTCTCCGTTCTCAGGACCTCGAAAATGGCAGGCAATTCCGCCGGGGACGTGAATTTTACGTCAACCACGGGTCCCTGTGCCGCCACCACCTTTCCTTTGTTCATTGTTGCCGCCTTTTTCGCGCGCGCTTCTCGTATTGTTGCCCCTCTTACACTCCGTCGCTCTGACATTGCGATTCTCCGGCCCCCGCCTATCTGACGCTATTTCTTTATTATAAGCTGTGAGGAAAATACCTCGCGAATGTTCGTGTCCACAACACCGCGGTAGACGCGGAAATATCGCGATCTGGCCGTCTTTTGCGATTCCTCGAGTTTCTGTTTGCTTTTTTCGAGATGGATGGCGCGCGCGGCGAATTCCGAGAGTTTACTCTCCACCAGTATGCCGCGTATCCTCTCTATGAGCATTTTTTCTACAAGATACTCCATAATGCCGTCCGGAGGCGACTCGGTTATGATATCCCCGCCCCAAAAACGCGCGTATCCATCTTCCCGCTTTACAGAACTCTGAAACTCTGACGCTCCGCCTCTCTCCAACGGCAGTAAACTAACCCCCTCCACCTTCTGCACCATAAAGGAGACCGGGCGGGGATAGAATATGACTGCTTTTCCGAACTCACCGTTCCCGAAACCCTTTACTATATGGTCTTTGAGCCTGCAGGCAAGTTTTTCCCTTTTTTCCGCGTCCGACTCCTTCCCGCCGGATCCCTCGATATCTTTCAGAGAGAACCGTGTAAAGGTCTTTTTACGTTCTCTCATATATAGCTCTCCCTTTGCGCCTATGACCGTGAATACGGGGTTTTCCATTCCCGCCGCTTCTAGAGCCGCGTCAGCCACCCGGATATTGAGGCCGCCCATAAACCCTTCATCCGAGGTTACCACGATAACACAAGTGCCTTCCGCCCGCGGCTTCAGGTAAGGGTGTGAGATACCCTTAAGATCCAACATACTGAAAAACCCGTCTATCTCACCGGAGGTCTTGTCGGACCGGTCTTTTTTCTCCTGAAGAGCGTAAAAATGGAATACCGCTATATTCTTCATGACATTGACGAGTTCCGCGATCTCGTCGTTGAACCGCAGCTCTTCGGCAAGTTCCTTTATTGTACTCATCGGTTTCTTCCTTCTTCAGTAAGGGCTGTCTGAAATACAAGGAAAACTCTGTATTACCAGAGTGTCAAAACTTCATTGAAAGCGTCCGGCCCCTCCTCACCCTTCTCTGAAAAACTCGATCATGGCCTCATTCACCAGCTTCTTTTCCCTTTCCTCCGGCATTCCCCCCTCATTCAGCCTGTCGATCATTTCCGGGTATTTCCCCCGTATAAATTCGGTTATACCGCTCTTAAAACTCTCCATATTCTCGTCGGACAGGACTTCCAGCACGCCGGTCTTCAGAGCGTAAAAGAATATGGCCTCTTCCGCCATGGATGAAGGCATGTTCCTGTCCTGCTTGATCAGAGATTCTATCTTAACACCATGTCTCAGACGGTTCTGCATCTCCTCGGAAAGGACGGCTCTCAGCTTTGTCGTCTTCAACAGTTCTCTGTATTGCAGATATCTGAGTCCAAGGTCCTTTGAAAGTTCTTTCAGGAAAGCGGGCTGTACCCTGCTTCCTATACGGGAGACCGAAAGCCCCAAATCAACGGCCGGTTTAAATCCCTCGCCGAAAAGCGCGGAGTTCAGGTAGATCTGTCCGTCCGTCATGGAAATAAGGTTGGTGGGGATAAAACCCGCGATGTCCCCTTCGAGCGTGTCCGCGATGGGCAGGAACGTCATTGAGCCGCCTCCCGCCGCCGCCGACAAACGGGCGGCTCTTTCCATTACCTGGGCGTGCAGATAGAACACATCTCCGGGGTACGCTTCCCTGCCTGGAGGCCTCTCCAGAAGAAGCGAGAGTTCCCTGTAGGCCCAGGCATGCTTGGTCAGATCGTCAAAAACGACCAGCGTGTCGCGGCCCGAATACATGAAATATTCGCCTATAGCCGCGGCGGCGTAAGGAGCCAGGTACTGCTCTCCCACCGTTGACGACGCCAGCGCGGGCACTATAACGGTGTAGTCCAGAGCCTCATGTTTTTTAAGCGTGCCGATGACCTTCTCAAGCGAAACATGATCTTTGCCGATCAGGCAATAGATACACACGACCCCCCTGCCTTTCTGGTTCAAGATCGTATCCAGGGCGAGGGTCGTTTTCCCGGTCATCCTGTCGCCTATTATCAACTGCCTCTGGCCCTTGCCGATAGGCAGGCACGTGTCTATGCTCCTTATTCCAGTCCTCATCATCTCCGAGACGGGGACCCTTTCCAGTACCCCGGGCGCGTCGCGAAAAACCGGGTACGCCCCGTCCGGCGCGGCCGGCCCCTTTCCGTCAAGGGGCTCCCCCAGAGGGCTTATGATCCTTCCCGGATACTCTTCGCTTACGGGGATCTTGAAAGTCTCTCCCTGCAGATAGACGCTGGCGCCCGCCTTTATTTCCTGAGGAAAACCGAGCAGAAGAACAAGTACCTCTTTTTCGTTAAACCCCATTACCATACCCTTATTTTCATCCGGCAGGACAACAAGCTCTCCCAGCATACAGCTGGAAAGGCCTTCAACTTTCAGGATAGTTTTTTTAACCGCTTTTATAACGCCCGTCTCACGAACGCTGATACTGCCGGAACTCATTTCAGGTATCACCCTCCGAAAATTTGAAAAAGAATTAAAAGCGCTATAATGGCAATAGCCTCCGCGAATATAAGCGCCACGATCATGGCCAAAAGTATATTGGACGCCGCGGATGGGTTCCTTCCCAGGGCTCTTATGGACGCGAACGCTATTGCCCCTATAACCACTGACGGCCCCAGTATGGTCGAGAACACAATTAACATCATGAACAAAGTCTGCAAACCCCTACCTCCGCGCCGCGAAATTATCAAGTCCTGGCCTTTGGCCCTTCGGCGCCCCGGCGCTTTCAACAGCGCTTGAAACTTTGACGCTATGACAACCCGTCCTTACTCTCCCGATTTCTTCAGGACCTCTCTAAGCCTGTTTTCCAGGCTTCCATCCAAAGTAAGCGTCCCGATCTCGATGACCATGCCCGCGAGTAATTCCTTGTTCTCCGACTCCTCAAGAAATGTTTCGGCATTCGTTTTTTCCGATATGATCCCGGATATCCTCTTTTTTTCGCTGTCTGAGAGCGTGAAGGCCGTTTGTACACACACGCGACCACCGTGCCCGTCGTAAAACCGCTCCCCGGGCATGTTCTTGAGAACATCCGAGATCTGGCCTGTCATCTCCTTATGTATACTTTCCCGCGCGGCGGGAGAAAGTATTTCCACAAATATCCGTTTTACCATCGCGGGAAGTTTTTTCCGCGTTTCGAGCTCAGCCTCATCCTTGATCTTCTCTCTGGAGTTAAGCGCGGAGTTCAGTATCTTCTCCGCTTCCTCTTTGGCGCCGGTAAGTGTCTTTTGCTTTAAGGTTTCAGACTCTTTTTCCGCCCGAGCCCTCATTTTCGCTATCTCCCGTTCCGCCATGGCGACCATTTCATCATGCTTTTTTTCGGCGGCATCGATCTTTTGTTGGAGTTCGCTCTG
Organism: Candidatus Omnitrophota bacterium; assembly: GCA_041667545.1. Classification (GTDB taxonomy): domain Bacteria; phylum Omnitrophota; class Gorgyraeia; order Tantalellales; family Tantalellaceae; genus SLID01. Next base: position 30,461 of record JBAYES010000013.1, read on the forward strand.
CCTGAACGTGATCTCCCGTTTCAGGGTTTTAAGCCTGGCGGTCTCTTTCACGCTTTCGGTGTATAAAAGCTTTCTCAGGACAAAAACCAACGCGAAGAACGTCACAACCTGGACCGCTATAAGTTGTATAAGCATATTATCGGCTCCATTTTCGTATAACACCTTACGCCATTGCGCTGTCGAAAAACCCCGAAGTTAAGGCCGTATTCGCTACTTCCCCGCTTTCCCGTACCAGAGCGCGAAGAAGAGGCCTCCCACTATCCCCAGGAAAACTATTATGGAAATTATGATCTTCCACGTCGTGGCGGGTGTGGGCGCCTTGCCCCTGAATATCGTCTTCGCTATGGCGCTTAGCCCCTCGTATCCCCGCGGCCGTTTCACCTCGGGGCCTCCGCCTTCTATCCGCTCCGCTTTCGCTACGGTAACGCCCGGCGAAGCCCCGGACTGAGTAACCATCTTTTCCAGCCGGGCCACAAGTTCTTTTGTCTCATTCAGAACACCGAGATTTTCCCTGTATAAGGAGATACGTCTTTTCGGGTCCGAGTCCGCCTCCGTCTCCTGGGACCCTATTATCCCGTCGGTGTTACTCAATATCCTGTCCGCAAGCGGTTTCGCTTTTTCCTCATAAGGGGAATCCCTTAAAAGAAGCATCATGTTCCCGGTATGGGTCCGGAGTACCTCTACCTCTTCCGAAGGAATGCCCCAAATGTCCCTTATCTTCATAGTAAAAGTTACCGCCTCGGAAGGTTCAAGCAGTATATCCTTTTTGAAAACATAAAAGTTCCCATTTTCAAAATCATACCCCATTTCCAGCCCCGCGGCATCCGCGACAGTTTCCGGCGTTATCTCGGCGGGAAGCGCGTATTTCAGGGAAGTTTTCTGGGCGGACTTTTCCGAAGGGTTCCTGACCCTTATATTAAGGTCCAGCAGATTCGCGGACCTGCGCCCTTCTCCTCCGGTACTGACCGTCAGGGTCTCGGGTATCTTCACTCTTTCGGCGACTACTCCGCCGGCATCTATTACAAGATTCTCCAGCATTCCTATCTCGTCCTTTATTCTGTTCATTTTCTGTACATTTTCATAATAGATATTCATCTTTTCCCGGACGCCCAACAGTTCCGCTTTTGCCTGGCCGCCGGACACTTCGTCTATCCTCTCTCCTATGCTCTTCGCGAGAGCCTCGCCTGTTTCCCTGTGCCGGGTACCCTTCAGCTTTTCCATAAGGTCCGCCGTATGTCCGCTCAGGAACACTATTTCCTTGCCGGGGATGACCCATACATCGGCTATCTCGACATCCAGTATCCTGTTCTCCCCGGGGCCGAGCTCAACCTCTCCGAAAAGATAATAGCTGTTCTTGTCGAAATCATATCCCACCTCAAGCTCTCCTTTCCGAAGTATCTCCTCGGGGCCTATGTCCCCGGGCAGAGAATACCTGACATCCGCGGTCTGTCCCTCGTCGGAGGAAGGGTTGACAACAGCTATCTTGAGCCTGACGGCGGCGTGAGCGTATCTCGTATCCTGCGTCCCGTATCGCGCGAGAAAAGCCGTCAGGCATATGAGAGTCAAGATAAGTTTTCGCATTTTTCCCCTCCGGTTATCAAATCCTGTAAAGTGTCACAGTGTCGAAGTGTCAAGCGGCCGGCCTGACCCTTTTTTCTTTTGCTCAACTCTCAAACCACCCCTCCACTATGGGTTTGTTCGACTCCTGCTCGATCAAAGCCGTGAGTATCCTGACAAGCGCCTCCAGTTCTTCTATCCTGTTGTTGAAATCCCTTATCTCCTCCGCCACCCCGCTTTCCTCGGCGATCTCCGCGGGAACCTCCTCCGCGGGTGAAGTCTCTTCCGTAGAGTCTCCCGCAATATCCTCCTGCGCGGCAATTATAACTTCCGGAGCCGTACCGGAAAGACCTTTTGAAATAGTGGCGACATTGACCCTGAGCTCGTCCATACTGGCCGCCAGATTCATCAACGCGCCGATCTGGTCCTCTATGTTGTCAACACTGCTTTTCATGCTTGTAGCTTCCTCATACGCCTGCATCGCGTGCGTTCTTGCGTTACGGGCGTCCGTAGCCACCGTCCACAGGTTGAGGTTATCAATAGTCTCGCTGAGTTCGTCAATGATCCCCAGAACGGTCCCCTCCTCTCCGTCTTCCGGATCGTCCACCGCGCCCAGAAGCTCCTCTATCGTTCTTGTCCTCAGATAGACCGTGCTCACGAGTTCTCCTATGGCGTCAACCGCTTCCTCAACGCCTTCGCCGGCCACAAAAAGCGCCTTGACCTCAAGCACCATGCTGTCTCTTGAGTTCTTCGTGCTTTCCTCGCAAACTACTGTAAAATCGCCCGTTCCCCAGTCGCGGGTCGCGGTCACCTCATACTCATAAATACCCGTCGAGCCTATCTCCCGCATAACTTCGCCGCTGTAATCCGGCAGAACAGCGCCGTCGGCGTCATAGATGGTTATGGTCGGCGCGAGGGCCGGGTCCGTGCGGTACCTTATGTTTATGGTCTGGTCTTCCCTTATTCTCGTATCCCGTGTAAGGATCTCCGAAAGCACGCCTCTCTCGGCTATTTCGGTAACCCTTGATGTTATCTCCTCGGGTATGGCTCCGATACCGGTGGCAGCTTCCGTGGCTTTCGCGGCGGCCGTGACCGCCTCGCTTGCCGCGATATCCGACCTCTCGGCGGCCGTTTCCGACGCCGCCCTTGCGGCGGTTACGTCGGTCTGTACCGCCTCTATCTTACCCGCGATCGTCTCCCCCTCCTCAAGGCCCATTTTGGTAATAACTTCCCTCATGAGGGTCACGTTCACCGACAGAGTAAAGGTCGTGCCGGTCTCATAAGTTCTCGCCGAATCCACGCTGGTCGATCCGCCGTAACTTACCTTGCATTTGGCGTAATAGGATTTCCCGGAAGTAAGCGCGCGTCCGAAGTCATTTCCTTCCGCAAGGACGTCAGAGACCTCATATGTGAAAATACCATCCATAGCGTCCTCCAAGGTTATCGTATCGAGCCATTCACCTCCGGAATCGTCGTAAACGTCCACCGTACCCTGCCACAGATAGTTCGCCGGACTGCTGGTAATAAGCAGTCCGCGCCTTTCCAGCCAGAGCCGTATCGTAATATCCTGCGTATCCTCGTCGTAAACAAAGCTGGATTTAACGTTGTAATCTGCCGTAGCTTCGCTTATGCTCGTCATTGCGAGCGATATCGTAACGTTCCCGTCGTAAGACCCGTCGGAACCGTCAAGCGAGGTAGTTACGCCAACCTCGGACGAGAGATCAATATAATTCGATTTGGACACGTTGAACGTATAATCCCCGTACGTGAACGTCGTGGCGAACGGGCTTGTCCCGTCCGCGGTATATACGGTTTCTCCGATCTGCGAGACCGACACGGACAATTCGTCCAGATGCGCTCCCGTAAGCGAGTCGGTAACGCTTATGGAGCCGTTATAGCTCTGGAACACCGTTACCGGGTCCGAGGCGCCGGAACTCGTAAGGCCCGGGGCGGTGCCGCTAAGGGTAAGGCCGAACGGATAATTCGTACCGGTAACATAAAAGTTATTAAAACTCGCCACTCCGGCTACGGCCGTAGCAGTGGCCGTGGCGCCCTCTACCACCGAGCCGGCCGACGGTGTCGCGGTCACCTCCACAGTGCTTGTCGAGGTGTTCCCGTAGGCGTCGGTTATATTCAACGTAAAGACGTTAAAAGGCGCGTTCGCCGCCACGTTGGCCACCGGCTGGGTACCCCACGATAGCTGCGAGGCGGTCCCGCCCGAAACCGTTACGTAAAGGCTCGAGTCCGCGTCTCGCGTCGATATGGCTCCGTCCGAGGCGGTTATTACGGCGGTCTCCGCCTTATACAGCTTCATTTTGAGCTGGTCGGTGTCCTCTACTGCGGAAGCCACGCCGTTGGAAAATTTAACGTTTGTTACCGTGCCGAATTCAACATTCGTTCCGGTATGGGCTCTCACGGTCGGAGCATCGCCGAGCGAAGAGGCGTTCGCCCCGCTGAAAGTGATCGATTTTCCCGTGACCACGTCCTCATAATCGAGGTCTATATTACCGTTGGCGTCCCTGGCTGTCAGTGTGATCGTGTTCGTCCCGCCGGCGGCCATCGACTCGCTGCCCGTCACCGCAAGATCGGTAGCTACAACGGAAACCGCCGCGATGTTCGATACCGGTGCCGAGGCCTCGAAGACGGACGAAGCCGTCCCAAGCAGCAGGTCGTCATCGGCATCCATAATAAAATCAAGCGCCTTCCCGTCGGCGCCCGCGGGAAGCGACGTCTTGACCGTCATACTGAGGGTAAAGGTCTTGTCGGTAGCGTCCGATATGGTGTATATGACCGCGCCGGAACCGCCAAATGTCATTGAGTTATCCGCGACAGCGCCGCCTATCTCGGTAACGCCGTCGGATATGTACGCCTCGTTCACGTAGCCGGTCCACCCGCCGGTATTGTCCTCGCCCTGCGAATTCCTGTTTATCACGATCTTCGTGATCTTCCCGTCGAGGCCGTCGGCTCCGCCGTCGGTTATCTTGAACCTGAACACCGCCACTTTTTCCGCCGCCGTGTTCGCTACCGACGATATGCTCCCGGAAACTCCGCTGATGACCTTCGTAACCGAGAGATCCGCCGCCGCCGAAAGAGATACACTGTTGGAATAGGTAGCGTCAAGCGACTGGCCGGTAACCGCCGCCTTCAGGTATATTGTTTCCGGATAGGTATATTTAAGATCGGTAAAGACAGCCTGCCCGTCGGATATGGTCTTTGTTCTTGTGCCCTGCAGAGCCCCGTTCAGGCTTACCGCGTTATCCGCGTCGGTATCATTGTCGGCCGAAACGGTTACCTCTCCCACGGCCGCGGAAACAGGGTTGCCGTAGGCGTCCGCCACCGATACCACCGGCTGAGGGTTCCATGCCTGGGAGGTAACCGCGCTCGCGGCCGGCTGTACCGCGTAATTCAGCTTATTTATCGCGCCCGCCGATACGGTTATCGTGTTCGAGGCGACGTTCGAGGCCTCCTTGGGAAGCGCGGCGATATCTGATGTGATCGTGGTATTCTGCGCCCTGTAAAGCGCGGCGCTCAAGGTTGTCGTGGACCGCCCGTTCGTAAAGCTGACCGGGCTGGTGTAGGAGTCGGTATGCTGGCCGTCCGGGGAATTCGCCTCGCCGCTTAAGGTCCAGCTCACGGTCCTGCCGGCCTCGCTGTAGGCCGTAGCGCCGTTTGCGCCGTCGCATATATTGTCGTACCTGTCAACCACGTTCAATGTGGTGTCGAGATTGAACTGGGTTCCGGCCGTAACCGGCGACGGCAGGTTCGTGTTAAACTTCGTATGGTCGGCCGCCCCGTGCAGAACGTTGAACGCCAGGGGCGCCGCTGTGTCGGCCGAGCCGGAGGATGCCGTTATAGACACCGATTCCGCCTTGTACAGCTTTACTGTGGGTGAGGATACGCCGCTTGAGTTAAAGGTAAGCGAAACGCCCGTGGTAAAAGCCGCCGCCGAATCGTTTACCGTCGGGCTCTGACCCGACGGCGAGTCGTTCGCCCCGTCAAAAGTAACGGTTATGGTCCCGGTATTCGTTTTTACGTTATCGAGATTATCGTAGGCGGTTACGGTAAGCGCCCTTCCGCCCGCTCCGGCCGTGTAATCGTCCTCGGAGCCGCCTATCGTGAAATACGAAAGGTCGGCCGGTACTACGGTAACCGCCATATTGTCCGAAGCGCCGCCGGGCAGGCTGTCGCCGCTCGCCCTCTGCGCCGTGATCGTTATGTTCGCGGCCGTACTGTCTTTATAATAAAAATTCACGCTTGAGCTTCCCGACGATACCGTCGACTGCTGGTAAGGCGTTCCGGGAAGAGCCGTTACGCACTCCGGATCCGAATAAAAACCGCCGTCCCCGGTAGTGATAAGATTAAACACCGTATCTTCCGAGACCTCGGCCGCGTTTGAAGCCGTATCCTGCACCGTTATCGTGAATGCCGTCGACGCGGAACCCGCGGTCACGCTTGATGGCCCCGTAAGGTCCGCCTTATGCGGCCCGCTCGACTCGGCCGTCCCGGTGAACACGGCGCTCGTAATTCCCGGATAAGCCATGGTCACATAATAATCCCCCGTCTTGTCGCCGAGAGTTAACCGTGTCCGGACACTGCCGTCGGATCCCGTTACGCCGCTTTCGGGATTGATCGAATATCCCGCCGCGCCCGCAGGCGCCTCTATCGAGAATGTAACGGTCTCATTCGGTATAGGGGCATCGCTTATGTCCTCCATCCGGGCCGTGAAATCGGATGAAAGCTGGGTATTTATAACGGCGCTCTGTCCGTCGCCCGAGACCTTTATGAATTTATACGGTTCGCGCGCGGTCGCGGTGAACACAGCCGGCGTAAATTCGTAACCGGCCACATCCGCCGTTACTTCATACTCTCCGGCTCCGGGCCCGAGGGTAAGATACGTCGCCGCCCGGCCGTTCGGGTCCGTAGAGGCCTCGTCCACCGTAAGGCTCCCTCCCGTGCCTCCCGTAACAGCAAAGTTCACCGTGGCTCCGGCCTTTAAATTGCCGTATATATCCGTTACTTCGCACATGAGAGGATCCGGGAGCTGGGCTCCCACGGCTCCCGTCTGGCCGTTCCCGCTTACTATCGAGATCGCGCCCGGGTCGCCGCCCTCCACGGTTGCGCCAAAAGTAAGTACCGAATAGTCCTGTTCTATCCCTCCCACGATCTCCAGAACGCTTATTTCTCCCGACTCGGCTTTGTAAGCGATCAGCGTCGCCTTATCCGTCTGGGAAACACCGTTGGTAAAAATAATACCCGTAGTGGTCCCGAAAGCCCTGGTCTCCACCCCGGGATTACGCACCCCAACGGGGTTCAGCCCGCTAAAAACAAGTATCTTGGGGGTGCCGTGGCTGTAATCGATGTCTATGTTCCTGTTCCTGTCTACGGCGCGTATCTGCATCTCGTAGCCCGAACCGGCCGTAACCGTTGCCGATGTGTTCCCCTCCGCCTGGCCCACTATCTCGAAATGCGTCATCGTAACCGTGACCGTCCCCGTAACCGCCGTTATAGCCCCGGATACATCCGCCATGGTGGACGAATGCACATCGCCGTCCACTTCCACCAGGCTTTCGTCCGTATAAAAGGTGTAGGTCTCGCCTTCCGCCGCCGTGAGCTTTTCGTTCTTCATGTGGATATACACGGTATATTCTTTTGAGGTCCCATCGGCGATAGAGTCTACCTGCGCTATGCCGTCGCCGTTGGGGGCCGAACCAAAGATAATGTGGCTGTCGGTTATGGACGCGGCTGTAACTACCCTCTCTGTGCCGTCGTGAAGCTCGGCCCACGCGATGTCGGTGGATGCCGCTCCTCCCGTTCCTCCTATGACTATGCTTACCTTGTCCACGAGCGTGGGCAGAGAATCGCTCAACTCGACGCTGTCGGTGATCCTGAATTTCAGGACGGCGAACTTATCGCTTTCGCTGTCATCCACGGGGTCGATCGCGAAAGGCGAGCTCACCTGCGTGTCCGGCGCGTCCACGGTAGAGGTATTGGCCGCCGCGAAGGTCATACCCCGGGAATAATCGCTGTCGAGAAACCCGGAACTCGCGTGCAGATAAACGGCATCCGTAGTAACCGTATCGTATTGGACACCGCTGAAAGACGCTTCGCCGTCAACCGCCTGCACGGTAAGCGCGTCCGCCGAAAGCGAACCGGACACGATAACAAAAGTCGCGTCCGATCCGGATGCCGACAGTGTTACCTCATCGGTATCCGTGGTCCGGTTACCGTAATAGTCCCGTATCTGAACCTTCGGCTGGGCCGCAAGATCCACGTTTACCGTATTCGTCTCCGGAGGCTCTTGAGAGAATGTGAGCCGGTACTTATTATGCGCCGAAACCGTTATCGTAAGGCCGTCCGCGTCCAGGGTCTCCACCAA
>JBAYES010000014.1:0-36938 GCA_041667545.1 Candidatus Omnitrophota bacterium
ACATAGGGCCGAAGCAATCTCCCTCCGAAATATTTTCATATTATGAGATCACTTCGTCGCCCCCTTCGGGGGCTCCTCGTGACGACGGCGTTGGATTCTACTGCGGATAACTGAGGTGTTACCGAAATTTTTGTAACATTTCAGTTATTCTCGGAAATGTAGCGTCTTCACGCTCGTCGTCGCGAACCCCGCGAAGCGGGGTGAAGCGATCTCGATAAAAAATATCTGGTATCCTCCGAGCGATTTTAACCCAAGGAGTTTATCCGCTTCGCCAAGAGACTGGAACGGCATAAGGATGAAATATTCACGCTCATAGCACTAAAAAGCCAATATGTGAATGGAAAAAGTAAGGCGCTTCTGAAGGTCATAACAGCCCGTCGTAAATAATCATCGAAATAAATTAATTTATTGAGATCACTTCGTCGTCCCCTTCGGGGGCTCCTCGTGACGACGTTGTAGGGTTCTACTGCAGATAACTGAAATGTAGCGTCTTCACGCTCGTAGTCGCGAACCCCGCGAAGCGGGGTGAAGCGATCTCGATAAAAAATATATAGATTTGGCTGTATGGGAACCTGAGAACAGAAAGCCGGAATTTTTCAAATTCCGGCTTTCTGGCCAAATCGATGGGGTGAGCGACGGGGTTTGAACCCGCGACAACCTGAGCCACAGTCAGGCGCTCTACCAGCTGAGCTACGCCCACCACATTATTTTTTATATCCACACCCTTGCGCATCACGGCTTCGCCGTGGGTTCTCATCCTTAAGACAGTGTGGCACGCCCGGCACTTCGCGGGCTACAATGCTCCCTTTGGTCCCATTGTTTACGCCCGCTCAGCATCAAATCTTGCGTTCGCAAGATTTGTCAGGGATGCGCATCACGGCTTCGCCGTGGGTTCTCATCCTTAAGACAGTGTGGCACGCCCGGCAGGATTCGAACCTGCTACCCTCTGCTTAGAAGGCAGATGCTCTATCCAAATGAGCTACGGGCGCTTATTATTCAAAGATCTTTGAGGCCAGCCTCAAAAGCACAATTCTCAAAGAGTAGTAAAACACAAAACCCCGGAGAATTCAACACAGAAAGCGAAAGCTTTTCCGGGTGGACAGCTTTTCTGGTGCGGGCGAAGGGACTCGAACCCCCACGGTAAAACCACTAGCTCCTAAGGCTAGCGCGTCTGCCAATTCCGCCACGCCCGCGTTTTTAACTCTTATTCATGATGTTTGGTCGGGGAGGTGGGATTCGAACCCACGGCCCCCTGCTCCCAAAGCAGGTGCGCTAGCCAGGCTGCGCTACTCCCCGGAAAGTCTTGTTCCCCGAATAATGAATATACGCTAAACGCCCCATTTTGTAAACAGCGAAAATTCGCGGGCCATGTTTTTCCGGGTTTGTTGCGGCGGGCGGCGGGTTGATATATAATGGCGGTATGGTTACACGGAACAACAAGTTTCTACCGGCGGAAACGGAAAGAAAACTCAAGGACGGCTTGCCGATACGTCTTGGTTTGAATAAGATAAACGAGCTTACGCGTCTTATCTATGAGATCCGCATTGCGCAGAAAAAGTCTTTCGAAGAGGTGATGAATGAGACGGGATTTTCTCCGAAAGAGGAGAACAAAGGAGAAATATTCAACGATCTTAAAAAGAAACTGCTTAGCATGAGGTATCCCTCAATTAATGCCGGCAAAAATCCCTGTGAAAAAATAAGGATCATGCCTCTTAAGACAGGGCATAAGGATGAAGAATGCGCCGAATGGCGCGGCGCGTTAGAACCCAAAAGGATCTTTGTCGAAAAAAAGTTCCTGGAATGCGATTGGACGCAAGAGCTTATAAGCCGGTTCCCTCAGGCGGAAGTTCTAAAAATCGACAATATCGGCGAAGTCCGCAAGGCGATATCCGCCGGTGACCCGACAAAGGAATATAATTCGCGAAGGGAAAACATTATCGTAACGGGGAACAAAGCTTCTTTTATCAAACCCTGTCCTTGTACCAAGGACGCGAAAAGATGCGGGTATTGGATACTTAATCTCGGATTTGGATGTCCGTTTGACTGTTCTTACTGCTATTTGCAGACTTACAGCAATATTCCAGGAATTATACTCAATGCCAACATAGAGGATTATTACGAAGCCATTAAATATTTTGACGGGTCGGTTACAGGAAGTAAAATAAGGATAGGCACCGGGGAATTTACCGATTCACTTGCCCTTGAAAAATATACGGGTTATGCGCCAAAGCTGATAGAATTTTTCCGCGCCACGAAAAACCTTATTCTCGAGCTTAAAACAAAGACAAGCGATATAGAAAGCGTGCTGAAAGAAAAGCCTCATGAAAATGTCGTTCTGGCCTGGTCCATAAATACTCCGGGAATAGCGGAGAAATACGAAAAAGGCGCGTCTTTCGTGAAAGAAAGGATAGAAGCGGCTTTTAACGCGGCTAAAGCGGGGTATCAGGTGGCCTTCCACTTTGATCCTTTAGTATGGTATGAGGGATGGGAAAAAGAATATGAGGGTATAATAGAAGAGCTTTTTTCTTATAAAGAGATAAGGGCCAACACCCTGTGGATAAGCCTTGGAACCTTGAGGTATACTCCCGGTCTTAAGCAAGCGGCCGAAGAAAGGTTCAACGATAACGAAATTTTTTACGGCGGCGAATTTTTCCTGGGATTTGACGGTAAATTCAGATATCCTGAAATGTTGAGGACGAGTATTTACAAGAAAATAAGCGGATTTATAAGGGATCGCGGCGTTTCATGCTGGATATATTTGTGTATGGAACCGAAAGAGATGAGCGCGGAGCTAAGCGGACTCGGATATGTTGCAATTTAACCAGGAGGGGTATATGAAAAGCCTAAAGATCTTTGCGGCCTGTGCCTGCGTATTACTTGTTTGCGGACAGGTTTTTTCTCAGGAGAGAATAAAACTGCCCGATCCAGATACAGAAAGCGGGATAACGGTAAATAGAGCCATACATGGAAGAAGGTCGGTAAGGAGTTACTCCGCGGAAAGTTTGACCATTGCCGAGGCCGGACAGCTTTTGTGGGCGGCGGGAGGCGCTACTATTGACGGGATCACAGGCGCTACCAGAGCCTATCCGTCAGCGGGAGGCATCTACCCTCTGGAAATATATTTTGCAAGCGGAAATGTAGAGGGGCTTAGGCCGGGGCTATATAAATACGACTGGAAAGAACATTCCTTGAGTGAAGTGATCGGAGGAGATATCCGGCAGGCGCTTTCAAGGGCCGCTTACGGCCAGAAAATGATCGCTGATGCCCCCGCTACCATAGTGGTTACGGCGATGTACGAGAAAACCGCCGGGCGTTACGGTGAAAGGGGACGCACTCTTTTTGTTCCTATGGATGCCGGGCATCTCGGCCAGAATGTGCATCTCGAGGCCGAAAGCCTGGGGCTTGGGACGGTTATGGTGGCCGGATTCGCTAAGGAAGAGGTCTCAGAAGTGCTTGACGGAACACAAGGAGAACCGGTTTACATGATGCCGGTCGGCAGGCCGAAAAAATAGGAAAAGTCATGAGTTCTCAGATAATAGTGATCTTGTCTGTTGTAATATTCGCCGCGGCATACAGATTTTACGGGTCTTTCGTGGCTCGGCGTGTTTTTAGATGCGATGTGCTCCGAAAAGTGCCGGCGAAAGAACTTCGTGACGATATTGATTATGTTCCGACCAATAAAGAAGTGCTTTTCGGCCATCATTTCGCGTCCATCGCCGGTACCGGCCCTATAGTCGGACCCGCCATAGCCGTTATTTGGGGATGGGTTCCCGCGCTTGTGTGGATAATACTTGGATCCATATTCGCCGGAGCTGTACATGACTACGCCGCCATAACAATATCTACGCGCGGAAAAGGACGGTCTATAGGCGAATTATCAAAAGATATCATAAGCCCGAGAGTCAGAACACTTTTTCTCTTCATAATACTTTTTACCCTATGGATAGTGGTGGCTATTTTTGGAATGGTGATGGCGGTCATTTTCGATATGTATCCCCAGTCTGTCATAGCCGTATGGGCACAGATACCTTTAGCCATGACAGCGGGATATCTTGCTCATCGAAAAGGCTGGAACATAACGGCTATGTCTGTGGCGGCAGTGGTCCTGATGTATGCCGCTATTGCTGCCGGGATAGTGATGCCGCTTAGAATGCCCGGCGTCTTCGGAATATCACCCATGGGAATGTGGATAATAGTGCTGCTTGTCTACGCGTATATCGCGTCGGTACTGCCGGTATGGGCGCTTTTACAGCCGAGAGATTATATAAATTCCCATCAGCTCGTACTGGGTATAGGTATTCTTTTTGCGGGAATATTTTTTTCCCGTCCCGCAATGGTCGCCCCGGCGGTGCAGTTCGCCCCTGAAGGAGCTCCGCCGATATTGCCATTTCTTTTTATCACCGTTGCCTGCGGCGCCATATCGGGTTTTCACGCTCTTGTGGGGTCCGGGACGACGTCGAAACAGGTCAAAAGCGAAGAGGATATAAAGTTCATAGGTTTCGGGGGCATGCTCACGGAAGGTTTTTTGAGCGTTCTTGTTATAGTGGCTGTTTCCGCGGGAATAGGGATCTACGTGAAAACAGACGGAGGGGAAGTCTTTACCGGTCTTGCCGCCTGGAACCATCACTATTCCAGCTGGGGCGCAGCTCAGGGGCTTACGGCAAAGATAACGGCATTCGTTAACGGGTCGGCCAACATGATAGGAGCTTTGGGCATACCAACGCAATATGCTCAGGCTATGATAGGAGTGCTTGTCGCGTCCTTTGCCGGGACAACTTTGGATACTGCTACACGGATACAACGGTATGTGGTTACCGAGCTTGCGTCCGGAGCTAAAATAAAACCTCTTGAAGAAAGATATACAGCAACGGCGGCAGTAGTCGGGGCGGCGGCTTTACTCGCGTTCTCAAGCGGAGGGGGAGGCGGAGCGCTGCTTTTATGGCCGCTTTTCGGCATAAGCAACCAGCTTTTAGCCGGGCTGGCGCTTTTGGTGGCCACCGTGTATTTGATAAAAAGGAAACAAGGCAATGTATGGGTAACGGCCGCTCCCATGATCTTTATGATAGTCTCATCGAGTTGGGCTATGGCGGTAAGTATTCCCGTTTTTTTTACTGAGGCCTCTTACAGCAGGTTAGTAATAGGCGTGTTCCTGCTTGTTCTTGAGATATGGATGATACTGGAAGCTCTATATTGTTTAAAAAGAGAAAGAATATAAAACAATGTGGCGCGCCCGGCACTTCGCGGGCTACAATGCTCCCGTTGGTCGCATTGTTTGACGCCCGCTCAGCATCAAACCTTGCGTTCGCAAGGTTTGTCAGGACTTGCGCATCGCGGCTTCGCCGCGGGTTCTCGTCCTAAAACAATGTGGCGCGCCCGGCAGGACTCGAACCTGCGGCCAACTGGTTCGAAGCCAGTTGCTCTATCCATCTGAGCTACGGGCGCTTATCGTGATAAGCGTACCAGCTGGGACTTTAAATGTAAAGGAGAAAAAATGACACAGCAAAGAGTACTTCCCGAAAGAAATGTTGATAAGATATACGAACAACTGGTAGCGGGAACGCGTGAATACATGAAGCGGCATAACTTTAAAAAGATCGTTCTGGGGCTTTCCGGGGGGGTGGATTCGGCCGTTACTTGCGCTATTGCCGCGGCCGCCGCCGGGCCTGAAAATGTTCTTGGAATTTCCATGCCGTCTGAATATTCTTCAAAAGAAAGCGTTTCCCTTGCCGAAGATCTATCTGAAAATCTAAGGATAAAGCTTAAAACCATATCTATAAAAGGGATATATGATTCATATCTTGATACCCTGGAAAAGTATCTGAAGGAAGATAAATTCTCCGATGTAGAGGTATATCATCAGAACATACAAGCGCGGATACGTGGTAACATTGTTATGGCCTTTTCCAACAGATACGGTCATTTAGTGCTTGCTACCGGGAATAGAAGCGAGGCCATGATGGGATACTGTACACTTTACGGAGATACGGTTGGCGGGCTTGCGGTAATATCGGACATTTTTAAGACCGAGGTTTACCGGGTAGCCGAATATATTAACCGTAACGGGGAGATAATCCCGCGAGGAACCATAGAAAAAGCGCCCTCCGCGGAGCTTAAACCCGGCCAGAAAGATGAAGATTCCCTGCCGCCATACGATATTCTCGATGTTATACTGTATCTTCTTTTAGACGAAAAGGTTCCGCATGCTGAGTTGGTGAAAATGGGATTTGATCCCGCTATTGTCGATAATGTAACAGGTGCCATAAAAAGCTCGGAGTACAAGAGAAAACAGTGCCCCGCGGGTATTTACACGGACAGGGTGATCGGGCCAAGATTTTAGTTGAAAAATATCGCTGCAGCGTATATCATTCTTTTGCGGGAGAGAAGGTCCTGAGGGGAAAAAGCGTTAAGAGAGAGAAAGCTGCAGAAAGAAGGGAGGAGTATGGCCAACGAAACGGTTTTTAAGAGGTACAAAGGGAACCCTATTATAACGGCAAAAGCCGTTCATAGGGCGAATAGCATACACAATAGCGCCATAGTTCCCTTTGAAAAGGGGTATGCCGGGATATTCAGGGTTGACGAAATAGATCTTAATTTTACCATGCATGTAGGTTTCAGCAAGGACGGCATACAATGGGAAATAGAGCCCGATGCGCTAAAGATGGAGTGCCCGGATGAATATCTAAGGATAAGCGAAAGGACGTATGATCCCAGGTTGACAAAGATAGATGATACCTACTATTTCACCTGGTGCCTGGATTCACGGCAGGGGCCGCTTATAGGCATGGCTACGACTAAAGATTTCAAGACCTTTTATCAAAAAGAGAATCTTACTATTCCATCCAACAGGAATTGTGTTATATTCCCCAGAAAAGTGAACGGAAAATTCGCCATGTATTCCAGGCCCAGCGACCTGGGGCATACGCCTTTCGGAGCCATGTTCTATTCCGTGAGCCCCGATATGGTGTTTTGGGGAGAACATAGATTTGTGTTTGAACCCGTGAGAAGCAGCTGGCAGTCCACAAAAGTGGGGCCCGGCCCTGCCCCTATAGAGATAGACGAGGGATGGCTTCTGATCTATCACGGTGTATGGACAAGCTGCAACGGTTATCTTTACTATGCCGGAGGCGCCATTCTGGATAGAGATGAACCGTGGAAAGTGTTATATAGAACAAAAGACTATCTTTTAGCGCCTACCGAGACATATGAAAGGGTAGGGGATGTGCCGAATGTAGTTTTTCCGTCGTCCGCTGTGGTTTTAGGAGAAGATAAAATAAGAATATACTATGGATGTGCTGACACCTGTGTTTCCATAGCGGAAGCTAAGTTGGATGAATTGGTCGATTTTATAAAAAAACATAGCCTTTAGGATCTTCCGGGGGTTTCCTGTGAGGGGCCAAGGCAACTGGAAGCTTGCGGGAGGTTAAAGTGTTGTGATATAATACCCAAGCTTTGGTTTCTGTTCTGATATAGATCAAGTGCCCGCATAGCTCAGCCGGTAGAGCAGCTGACTCTTAATCAGTTTGTCCAAGGTTCGAATCCTTGTGCGGGTACCAGTTTTTATAGAAATAAAGAGCGGGTGTAGCTCAGTTGGTAGAGCATCACGTTGCCAACGTGATTGTCGTCGGTTCGAGCCCGATCACCCGCTCCAGAATTTATGAAAAAGCGTAAAGAAGCCGGAAAGACTATGGGTTCAGAACGTTTCCCCCCTCAAAACAAGCCATGTTGTGAAAAGGAGATTATGAATATTTACGAGATACTGGAAATAGGAGCCATTAGCATCGATCTCGAAGCGGAAGAAAAGAACGATGTTCTTTCGGAGTTGGTGGGACTTCTTGTATCATCCGGCAAAGTGAAAAAAGATGATAAAACAGAAATACTCAAAAAGGTCAAAGAGAGAGAATCTCTCGGCTCCACAGGGATAGGAAAAGGAATAGCGATACCGCATGCCAAGAGCGCCAAAATGAAAAAAATGGGAGCGGCGTTCGGCATATCCAAAAAAGGCCTGGATTTCAGGTCGCTTGACGGAGAAGCGACTCACATTTTTTTTCTTCTAGTTGACCCCGGGGAAACTCCGGGTCCCCATCTTAAGGCTTTAGCTAAAATTTCCCGTTTGTTGGACGATAAGTTTATAAGAGACAAGCTTAGGTCGGCGACGAGCGCTAAGGAAATTCTGAAGATAATCAAAGAAGAAGAGCAAAAAAAGGGATAAGGGTTTCCCGCATTTGTTCCGGAGGCCTGCGAGGGCTTATCGCCTCAGAGATAATGAACATTAAAAAATTAAAGTGGCTATATCCGGGTATGCTAATCAAGAGGTGGATATCTCTGGCCGTTTTCGGCATATTTATGATATCCATGGGATTTGTGATAGTTATAGCCGAGCGCAATCCTCACAATAAAGCTATGGCCGGAATGGTGATAATGCTGGGGATCGGTAGTGTTATTTTTGCCGTTAAACGAATACTCAGGTCTTTGATGATAGCGATATCTCCGGACGGGACAAACGTTAACAGCGATCTTGTAGAGAAGATATACCGGAAACGCATACTCGAGAAAGGCCCTAAAGTGGTTGTTGTCGGAGGGGGTACGGGACTTTCTACTCTTCTTTCGGGGTTGAAACATCGTACCAGCAATATAACCGCTATAGTTACGGTAGCCGATGACGGGGGGTCTTCCGGACGGCTTAGAGAAGAGTTCGGGGTATTGCCTCCGGGGGATATACGGAACTGTCTTGTCGCTCTCGCTGATTCCGAGGATATTCTCGGCCCGCTTTTTCAATTCAGGTTCACGCAGGGCAAGGGGCTTGACGGACATAATTTCGGGAATCTTTTCATAACTGCTTTGGCCAGGGTTACCGGAGATTTCGCGAAAGCCATAAAAGAATCCAGCAAGGTATTGGCAATAAGGGGAAAGGTATATCCGGCGACGCTTGAGATCGTTAAACTTGTGGCAAGACGGGAGAATGGCGTTGAGATTGAAGGGGAAAGCCGGATACATCTGGAAAAGGAAAGTCCTATCGAGAAGCTTTTTTTGGTTCCGCGGAACTGTAAAGCCACTGATGAATCGGTAGAAGCGATAAAAGAGGCGGATATTATTGTCCTTGGGCCCGGCAGTCTATACACAAGTGTCATGCCGAATCTCCTCATAGAAGGTATACAGAACGCCATAGTTAGATCGAACGCTTTTAAGATCTACATATGTAACGTTATGACAGAATCCGGGGAGACCGATGGTTACTCTGTAAGCGATCACGTTAAGGCGATAATAAAGCACACCCGGCCCGGTATCATCAATTGCTGTATTGCCAATGTTTCAAGGATACCTGAGGATCTTTACGATAAGTACAAGGCCAAGGAGCAATATCCCGTACAGATGGATGTCATGGACGAAAAATGGATGAAAGCCGAGAAAATAGATCTCATAAAAGAGGATATATCCTGGCCAAAAGAATATGTAAGGCATAATTCGGAGAAATTGGCCGAAGTAATAATGGATGTGATGGAGAAATGAAGGATTTTCACAGGATGAAAGAGACCGGAAAAGCCAGGTTCGCCATGGCCTTTCATGTATTTCAGCCTGTTTTTAATCTTGAAGGCGAAATAGAAAAAGCGTTTTCTCTTGCGTATGAGCCGTTCCTGGAGGTTTTGGAACGGTATTCCGGGGTAAAGGCGACCTTTCATTTTTCAGGCAACATGCTTGAATGGCTTGAAAAAAATAAACCGGGATATATCAAGATGGTCAGGAACATGCTGGAAAGGGGACAAATAGAAATTATGGGAGGCGGATTTTTCGAGCCGATAATGCCTCACATACCCCGGCAGGATGCCCTGGAACAGCTCAGGATGATGTCGAGGACCGTTGAAAGGATATTCGGAGAAAAACCGGCAGGAGCCTGGACCACTGAAAGAGTGTGGCATAGGACTTTGGCGGACCTTTATAACGATGAGGGGATGAAATATACCATTTTGGACGACCATCATCTTTTATCTTCTTTTATAGGGGATATAGGCAGGTACAGTCCCTGTGTTACTTACGGAGATACCGGATCTGTGGTGGTGCTGCCGGCATCCACAAAATTAAGGTACCTGATGCCGTTTGGTCCGGTATCCAGGACAATAGACTACATGAAGAGCGCGGTTCGGCGCAATGCGGGAACTGTACCATGTTTCTTTTTTGCCGACGATCTGGAAAAATTCGGGGCCTGGCCGCATACACATTTTCACGTGTACAAAAAAAAGTGGCTGGAAAAATTTTTCAAGGCGCTTCTTGCGGAGAACAAATGGCTGGAAACAGCAACGTGTTCGGAAATGATAGTTCCTGAAAAAATGAGAGATGTGGGAGTTCTACAGCCGGCGAGTTACTCTGAAATGGAAGAGTGGGCGTGCGGGGATTTCGGAAACTTTATGAACAGATATCCCGAATCGGGACGGATGCACGGGCGCATGCTTGAGGTAAGCGGCAGGATATCGGAAAACATCGATCAGGGAGACGGGGGGGCCTCTGCAACAGGAACTCTTGAGGCAAGAACAGAGCTCTTTAAGGCACAGACGAATTGTCCGTATTGGCACGGTACATTCGGAGGGGTTTATCTGCCTCATTTAAGGGCCGGGGTATATTCTCACATAATCCGCGCGGAGAAACTACTGGATCGGTCTGTGCGTTTCAGAGAAGGCGCTGTATTTTGTTCTGAAAGGTCTTCTGGAAAAGACCGTTTCGAATCAGTTATGGAGAACTCTTACATGAAAATCTATATCGATCCCTTGCGGGGAGCGACCATATCGGAGGTGGATCTTAAGAACAGGGAACTTAATCTCGTAAATTCCTTTTCAAGGCGCAGAGAAGATTATCACAAGATGCTTAAAAAAGGCAGCGCCGCGGCAACAAAAAAAGCCAGAAAAGCCGCAATGAAGAACGAATATGAAGACGTGGATATACACGAAATACTCGGAGTGTCGGAAAAAGGACTGGAAAAGGTCTTGTCCTATGACGGGCATAGACGAACAGGATTTATTACAAGAATAGCATCGGGGCAGGTGAAATGGGAAGATTTTGCCGTGGCGGGCAAGCCGGCAGAAGGTTCTTTTGGAGGCAAATATTCTTCCGAGACAGCATCTCGGAAAGATCTCATAACGCAGACTTTTTCCAGACGGGGGACTTTAGATACTGACGGGCCGGAGAATGAGGATATTAAAGTTACAAAGCAGATAACTCTGGGCGATTCCCCGGCTATGGCAGTTTCACAGACTTTAAGCAATTGTTCGCGGAAATTTAAAGAAATAACCGCCGGAATAGAATTCAATTTTCTGGTGTGGGACACTGCCGCGATGAAGTCGTTCAAAACCTTTACATCGGATATTTTGGAACTTAAGGACAGGTATTCCGGGATGGAAGTTAAATTTTTTATGGACAGGCCTCTGAAAATAACAAGATATCCTGTTTACACCGTCAACGAGACGGAGAAAGGGCTGGGCAAGACATTTCAAGGTGTCTGCGTAGTAATAGGCGAAAATTTTGTTCTGGGCAGTTCCGAAGAAGAGAAAATAGGAATAACTGTATACGTAAGGTAGCCATATGATGGTATTGGAAAGAGACATACTTGTAAAGAATAAGACCGGCCTGCACGCGCGCCCGGCCGCGCTTTTTGTACAGAAGGCCAATAAATACGAAAGCGATATAAAGATCTTGAAAGACGGGCAGGAAGTGAACGGCAAGTCGATAATGGGGATATTGATGCTCGCGGCGGAAAAGGGAGCCAGGATAAAGATCGTTATCAGCGGGAATGACGCGGAAGAGGCCATGGAGGAACTTTCCTCCATGCTTTCCGGGGAAATGGACGAAGAAGAATTAGGCCGATCCATGAACAGCGGGATCAAGGAAGAAAAATGAAAGAACCTGCAAAAAAACACGGAAAAAAACAAAAAAAGATGAAAGGTATCCCGGCAGCTCCCGGGATAGTTATAGGGAATGCTTATGTTTTCGGCACGGAAACAGTGTCTCCCATGGAGCGTGTTATAACCGAACGCGAAATATCCGGGGAAATAAGGAAGTTTGAAGCGGCTCTTGATAAGACAAAAAAAGAACTGCTTGAAGTGGAGAAAAAAATATCCACAGAAATGGGAGTTGACCATGGGCGAATTTTCAGCGCCCACCTTATGGTGCTTGAAGATAAGGTCCTTATAGGAGAGGTGCTGGCTCAACTTAAAAAAAGAAAAAGGAACATATCTTTTGTTTTTGCGGAAGTGTTGAACAGATATATCGCCGCTCTTTCCGGGGCAAAAGATGAGTATCTTCGGGATCGAAGCGGTGATATAGCCGACGTGGGTAAAAGGGTACTTAAGAAGCTGATAGGTGTTAAAGAAAAAAGCATGGAGAGCCTGAACGAAAAATCCATCATAATCGCCTATGATATTTCTCCTTCGGATACGGCTATGATGCATAAAGGCAGGGTTCTGGGGTTCGCAACAGATATAGGAGGCAGGACCTCTCATACGGCTATTATGGCCAAGTCTTTAGAGATACCGGCAGTTGTGGGCCTGGAAACAGTGACAGATACTGTGATGAACGGGGATAAGGTCATTCTTGACGGCATACACGGTGTTGTAATAGTCAATCCTTCCCGCGGAGAAATTGAAAAATACGAGAGAGAAAAAACAAAATACGAGAGCATTGAAAGGGATCTTGGCCTTCTCAGGCTTTTACCCGGAGAAACGCTTGACGGTAAGAGGGTAATAGTGGCCGGGAACATAGAGCTTCCCGAAGACGTGGCGAGCGTTCTTTCTCATGGCGCTGAAAGCATAGGACTTTACAGAACCGAGTATTTTTACATGAATCGTACCGATCTTCCCCGGGAAGAAGAGCAGTTCAATGCCTATAGGTCCGTGGCTAAAAGGATGTATCCAAATCCTGTGGTTATAAGGACGCTTGATCTCGGAGGGGATAAATTCCTTTCACAGCTTGATGTTCCGAAAGAGATGAATCCCTTCATGGGCTGGCGGGCAATAAGATTTTGTCTGGCAAGACCGGATATATTCAGAACGCATCTAAGGGCCATGTTAAGGGCTTCTATGTACGGGAATATAAAGATCATGTACCCCATGATATCGGGAATGTCGGAATTTATACAGGCTAACGCTTTTTTGCAGGAGGTAAAGGACGAGCTTAAAAAGGAAAAAATACCTTTTGCCGACAATATTCCCGTGGGCGCGATGATAGAGGTGCCTTCCGCGGCCATAACAAGCGACATTCTGGCGAAAGAGGCGAAGTTCTTCAGTATAGGGACCAATGATCTTATACAGTATTCTCTCGCGGTTGACCGGGTCAATGAAAAAATAGCTTATTTGTATGAGCCGGCTCATCCGGCCGTTCTTAAGCTTATAAAGATGATCATAGACAACGGCCACAAGGAAGGAATACCGGTGGCTTTGTGCGGCGAGATGGCGGGAGATATTTCTCTGACCATGGTCCTTTTAGGGCTGGGCCTGGATGAATTCAGCACATCACCCATAGCGGTCCCGGAAATAAAAAAAGTCGTAAGAGGAGTCAATTTTTCACAAGCCAGGGAAGTGGCTGAGAAGGCCCTGACATTTAACACCGGAGAAGAGGTGAGGGAGTATGCCAGGAAAAAACTTATCGAGTTCATCCCGGATCTTGCGATAGAGGTTTTGTAAATTAAACGAAAAAAGGAAAGGATAATCATGAAAGCATTGATACTGGCGGCAGGATATGGCACAAGACTGTATCCTCTTACCATTGACAGGCCCAAACCTCTTGTAAAAGTCGGGGGCAAGACCATACTTGAAAGACTTTTGAGAAAACTGGAGGCCATAGATCTTTGTGATGAGGTATATATAGTTACTAATGATAAGTTCCACGATATGGTAGAGAAGTGGATGAAAGGCAAGAGTTTTTCGGTAAACGTGAGTGTGATAAACGACCTTACCAAGACCAATGAAGACAGGCTCGGGGCCATAGGAGATATTAACCTTGTGTTGCAGAAGAAAAAGCCGGAGGACGATGTCTTGATAGTGGCGGGAGATAATCTTTTCGAGTTTAGTATTTCAGATTTTCTGAACAGGGTAAAAGAAGCCGAAAAGTTCGGTGTGGCTCTTTACGACGTAAAGGACATTAAACTGGCCCAGAAATACGGCATAGTCGCTCTTGACGGAGATAGCTTTATAAGGGGGTTTCAGGAAAAGCCGGACATGCCTGAAAGCACGCTGGCTTCGACAGGCATATATTATTTCCCGAGAAAAAAACTTTCTATGCTGGAGGAATATATGCGGACGGCTATGGTTAAAGATGCTCCGGGAAACTTTGTAAAGTGGCTTTCAGAAAAAGAAAAGGTATACGGGTATGTGTTTGAGGAAGGGTGGTACGATATCGGAGACAAGAACTCCCTGGAAAAGGCCGATATTGAGTATAGAGAAAAAGAGCTGGGAGAGATATAAAAAATAACCATAGATTTCTGGAAAATGGGCTTTCTGCGTCATCCTGAGGAGCCGAAGGCGACGAAGGATCTCACAACTTACTATATATATTGAGATTGCTTCGTCACTCACTTCGTTCGTTCCTCGCAAAGACGTTATAAAAGTCCATCTTGCAGAACCCTAATAATAACCAAAGAGAGGAGAAAAAATGAAAAAGAAACATTTGTTCACTTCGGAAAGTGTTACCGAGGGGCATCCGGATAAAGTATGCGACCAGATATCGGATGCTGTTCTTGATGAAATATACAAGGAAGATCCTTCCGGCAGAGTCGCGTGCGAAACCATGGTAACTACAGGCCTTGCCATGGTGGCAGGAGAGATAACAACTTCCTGTTATGTGGATATACCCAAAGTCGTACGGAATACCATAAAGGAAATCG
Source organism: Candidatus Omnitrophota bacterium (assembly GCA_041667545.1). GTDB lineage: Bacteria > Omnitrophota > Gorgyraeia > Tantalellales > Tantalellaceae > SLID01. Next base: position 14,864 of record JBAYES010000014.1, read on the forward strand.
GGTATACCAATGCCGAATACGGTTTCGATTTTCTTACATGCGGGGTTCTTACTTCCATACAGGGGCAGTCGCCCGATATAGCTATGGGGGTAGACCCGGGCGGGGCGGGAGACCAGGGGATGATGTTCGGGTATGCCTGTAATGAGACGCGGGAACTTATGCCTTTACCCATAACCCTGGCGCATAAGCTCAGCCGGCGGCTTGCCAAGATAAGGAAAGAAGAAAGAGTGGATTATCTCAGGCCTGACGGAAAAAGCCAGGTTACAGTTGAATATGATGGTACGAAGCCTGTAAGGGTTGAAGCGATAGTGGTAAGCGCGCATCATAGTTCCAAGGTCAAGATGAGCGATCTTGCCGCGGACATAAAGGAACTGGTCATAAAAGAAGTTATTCCCGCGGAGCTCATGGACAAAAATACTCGTATTTTTGTAAATCCAACGGGGAGATTTGAGGTAGGCGGGCCCCACGGAGATACAGGTGTTACCGGAAGGAAGATAATAGTCGATACCTACGGCGGTGTCGGCAGTCATGGAGGAGGGTGCTTTAGCGGCAAAGACCCGACAAAGGTCGATAGGTCGGCTTCCTACATGGCAAGATATGTGGCCAAAAACGTAGTAGCGTCTGCGCTTGCCGCGCAATGTGAAGTGCAGTTCGCCTACGCCATAGGAGTTCCGGAACCCGTGAGCATAATGGTGAATACTTTCGGCACAGGGAAGATCGAGGATCAAGCTATAAGCGAGCTTATAAAGAAAAATTTCGATCTTACTCCCGCGGGCATAATAGAAAAGCTCAAATTACGCCGGCCAATATACCGAAAAACGGCTTCTTACGGCCATTTTGGAAGGGATGAGGAAGGGTTTACGTGGGAAGAAGTAGATATGGCGGATATTCTTAAGAAGTCCGCCAAGTAGAAAGGGCGATCTTGTTGCCTCAAAAAAAAAGGATACGACAAATGGCAGAAGGACAGGACTATAAGATAAAAGATATCTTGCTTGCCGATCTTGGAAGAAAAGAGATCGACATAGCGGAAAAAGAAATGCCCGGGCTTATGGCGGTAAGGGCTAAATACTTAAAGGAAAAACCTTTTTCGGGTGTAAGAATAATGGGATCGCTTCACATGACAGTGCAAACCGCGGTCCTTATCGAGACCCTTGCCGATCTCGGGGCCGACATAAGGTGGGCGAGCTGCAATATTTTCTCGACCCAGGACCATGCGGCGGCGGCGATCGTAAAAAGAGGTATCCCTGTTTTCGCGTGGAAAGGCGAAACGCTTGAAGAGTATTGGTGGTGCACCGAGAAGGCGCTTACCTTTCCCGGAAGAAAGGGGCCGAATCTGGTAGTGGATGACGGCGGAGACGCCACCATGATGCTTCACCTGGGGCTTAATTCCGAAAAAGATCCCTCGCTTCTCGATAAAAGCGCCTCCGGAGAGGATGAAGAAGAACTTTTCAAAGCGCTTAAAAGATCCCTGAAAACCGATCCCGGGAAATGGAGCGCGCTTACGGCGGAATGGAAAGGTGTATCGGAAGAGACAACTACCGGGGTTAACCGGTTATACCGCATGATGAAGAACAAAGAACTCATGGTTCCCGCTTTGAACGTGAACGACTCTGTGACCAAATCTAAATTCGATAATTTGTACGGGTGCCGTGAATCCCTGGCCGACGGTCTTAAAAGAGCTATGGATGTGATGATAGCCGGGAAAGTCTCCGTGGTTTGCGGTTTTGGAGATGTGGGGAAAGGATCGGCCCAGTCCCTCAGGGGTTTCGGTTCCCGTGTTATAGTTACCGAAATAGATCCTATATGCGCTTTACAGGCCGCGATGGAAGGATACGAAGTATCTACCGTGGAAGATACTTTAGGTAAGGCTGACATATACGTAACAGCCACGGGGAACAAACATGTGATAACCATAGATCATATGAAAAGAATGAAAGACCAGGCCATAGTCTGCAATATAGGGCATTTTGACAATGAGATACAGGTATCGGAACTTGAAAATTACAAGGGGATAAAGAGGACACAGATAAAACCCCAGGTAGACAAATATACTTTCCCCGACGGAAGATCGATCTTTCTTCTTGCCGAAGGACGGCTTGTTAATCTGGGCTGTGCCACAGGCCATCCGTCTTTTGTTATGTCGAATTCTTTTACGAACCAAGTACTTGCGCAGATAGACCTGTGGAAAAATCGAGACACTTATGAAAATAAGGTCTATACACTTTCGAAAAAGCTCGACGAAGAAGTGGCGCGTCTTCATCTTGAAAAGATAGGAATAAAACTTACGAGAATGACGCCCGAACAGTCCGAATATCTTGGGATAGATATGGAAGGGCCGTATAAACCCGGCCACTACAGGTATTGATGGCCATAGTTCGAAAAAGAGGTGGTTTATGACAAATGATCTGAAAAGAATAGGTGTTCTGACGTCGGGAGGGGACGCTCCCGGCATGAACGCCGCCATAAGAAGCATAGTGCGAACAGCTGTACATGAGGGTTTGGAAGTGCGCGGGATCATGAGAGGATACGAAGGGCTTATAAGCGGGGAGATTATAGAACTTAATTCCAGAAGCGTAAGCAATATACTTTCCAGGGGCGGGACAATATTGAAAACCGCCCGTTCGGCCGAATTCATGACAGAGACCGGCCAGAGAAAGGCCGTTCAGGTAATAAGGGACAGCGGAATAGACGCGGTTGTTATTATAGGGGGGAATGGATCTCTTCAGGGCGCGATGGCGCTCGAGAAAATCGGGGGGATAAAGACCATAGGGGTTCCGGGGACCATAGACAATGACCTTGGAGATACCGATTATACCATTGGATGCCACACTTCTGTCGACACTGTACTGGATGCCGTAGATAAGATACGGGATACAGTGACAAGCATGGAACGTATTTATGTGGTCGAGGTCATGGGAAGAGAAGAGCCGTATATAGCCATAATGGCATCTCTTGCCGGCGGAGCGGAAGAAGTGCTTTTCCCCGGAAGCCGTATGGACCTTGCGGTTGTAGCGAAAGATATAAAAGAGGCCGAATCGAAAGGAAAAAGAAGCTGGATAATAATACTTTCCGAGGGATACGGCGACGCCGTAACCATATCCCGTGAAATAGCGGGAATAACGGGATATGAGGTGCGGCCGGTGACTCTGGGTCATGTGCAAAGAGGAGGGTCTCCTAACGCGCCCGACAGGATACTGGCGTCCGTTATGGGCGCTTATGCGGTGAGAGCCCTTATTGCCGGAGAGACAGGGAAGATGGTCGGAATAAAAGGGCACGCTCTGCACCTGGTGGATTACCGGCAGGCGTGTTTTGAAAGGGAAAAAGACCAAAAATTGAATCAAGAGCTCTATGATATTACAAAGCTTTTGGCGTCATAAAGAGATAACGGCTTTGAGTTCGTAGCGGGAACGGGAAACAGGGATTATCTAATTATGAGGGTTATAACAAGGTACACATTGAAAGAGCTGGGAGGGCCTTTTTTTGGGGCCCTTTTTGTTCTTACCATTATTTTAGCGGCGGGAAATATAATACAGACCGCCGATATGGTAATGAACAAAGGGGTGGCGATAACGCAGGTAGCGCGTGTTTTTCTTTATTTTCTCCCCTATGTGCTTATTTTTACCATACCCATTTCAGTGTTGGCAGCCGTGCTTCTGGGGTTCGGGCGCTTGTCCGGAGACAACGAGCTCACCGCCATAAGGACCAGCGGGATAAGTTTGCGTAAAGTGATCTTTCCTGTTTTAGTATGCGGTGTTCTGATAAGCCTTGCCAATATTCCTCTTAACGACAGGATATTGCCGGAATCCGAGTTTGCCGCGCGTAAACTTCTTCAGAAGATAGGCATGCAGAACCCTTCCGCGCTTATAGAGCCGGGTATTTTTGTCAAAGGGTTTCAGGATTATATTGTTTTTGTACACAATAAAAGAGGGGATGTTCTTGAGGATATCCGTATTTATCAGCCGCGGGAAGGGAAACCAACAAGGACTATCGTGGCCAAGACGGGAAGCATAATTCCTCTGCCCGATGAGACCGGGGTAAGAATGGAACTTATGAACGGGTTTGCCGATGAAATATCTCCGGAAAGCCCGGATGACTTCTACAAAATATCTTTCCAGAATTACCAGATGACACTTAATCTCGACAAGGTAGTCGATATAGACAGCATACAGAAAAAAGCAAGAGAGAAAAGTATGAAAGAGCTGACGCGGGAGATAGAAAAAATGGGCTCTTTAGTTAATGTCGTGCCTTTGCGGGTGGAATTCCATAAAAAGCTCGCATTGTCTTTTTCGAACCTTGTTTTTGTTCTTGTTGGAGTGCCTTTGGCTATAAATACTCACAGGCGGGAAAAATTTGTTGGTTTTGCCATGGCAATAGTGCTTTTTCTTGTGTATTGGGGCATAATGCTGGGCGGGATAGCCTTTGCCATAAGGGGGACGATCCCGGCCTGGGCCGGAGTGTGGTCGGCCAATATAATTCTCTCCGCGCTCGGGGCCATGCTCTTTTACAAACTTTTTCGAAGGTAAGGATGCAGTTACTTGAAAAACACATACTTAAAGATTATGCCGCAAGTTTCGTTTTTTGTATTACCTTGCTTATAGTTGTAGGGATAATAGGCGACATTCTCAGTTTTATCGAAAATATTTTTAAATATGGTATTTCTCTCGGAAGTATATTCGCCTTCTATTTTTATCTCGCGCCGTTCGCATTTGTAAACATGATGCCATTCGCCTGTCTTCTTGCGGCGGTGTACGTTTTTAATACGCTCAGCAAGCATCAGGAAATAACAGCGGTTATTGCCAGCGGCATAAACCTATGGAAATTAATAAAACCGGTATTGGCGGTAACTTTCATTTTTTGCATTATTACATTCATTGTAAACGACCGGGTCGTTCCATATACGTTTGAAAAGGCGAACACGATAAGACGAGAAGAACTGGAAGCGCATAGGGCCGAGGACACTAATGAGCGCGGGATAAGGGATCTGGCCGTTTACAGCAGAGGCGGACAGATGATGTTTGCCAAATATTTTTATCCCGGAAAAAACAGTCTTGAGAATGTTATTATACAAAGGCAGGATGAAGACAATGATGTTGTAGAGAAGATAAACGCGCGGGAAATAAAATGGATTAAGAAAGGGAAAACAGAAGGGGTATGGGAAGGTGAGGATGTTATAGTTTTTTCAATAAATCCGAAAGGGGGGTTTATGGGGGATCCTGAAGTCTTTAAAAAGAAAATAATGGATATCCCCGAGACGCCTGAAGAACTCGGGAAGGTGCAATCCGACCCCAGATTCATGAGCTATCGCCAGCTTCGCGATTACATAGATGTGATGCACACGGGTTCCGAGGAAACATTGAGACGTCTTGAGGTAGACCTCAATTACAAACTGGCTTTTCCTTTTATGGCTCTTGTAACTATACTGATAGGGGTACCCTTCAGCATCGAAACAGGCCGGGCTAACGCCCTTATTGGTATGGCCAAAGGAATAACCGCGGGAGTCGCGTATCTTCCGGTAGTCGCTATAAGCCTGGCTTTGGGGAAAGCCGGAGTTTTAAGCCCTGAACTTTCTTCCTGGTCGGTAGCTGTGGCTTTCTCTCTCGCGGGAGCGCATTTCATAAACCTTAAAAGCTGATGACAGGGGTAGCGGGTACAAAAGGGAATGACAGGTAAAATATTTTATGTTCGATAATACGATAGGAAAAATAAATATTTCTTTGAAGGATTTTGTCGAAGGCGCTTCTGGAAGAATAGGGCTTCAGAAGGCGTCGCCGGCTCTTTATTCGGGAATACTTGAATTTGTGACACGTCCCGGTAAAAGAATAAGGCCCGTACTTTTTCTTATAAGCTTTAAAGGGTACTCAGAAAGCAGAACTAAGGTCACGAGAGGCCTTATCAGATGTTCTCTGGCCTTCGAGCTTCTCCACGATTTTCTTCTTGTCCATGATGATGTTATCGATAATTCGTCTTTGAGGCGTGGTAAACCTACATTACATAAGGTTTTCAACAAAAAGCTCGGCGTTCCCGGGGGCAGCCGGATCGGTTCCGATCTCGCTATAGTTGCCGGGGACATAATAGCCGCTCTTTCGGTGGAAGCGCTGTTGTCTTTCAATGCGCCGGCAGAGCTGAAAGAAAAAGCGCTTCTTGAATTTACAAAAGCCATGTCTATTACGGGGGTCGGGGAATTTATTGATATTGTTAACAATCTTACATGTATGGAAAAAGTTAAAAAGAACGATGTTCTTATGACTTACATATACAAGACAGCGAGGTATACATTTGAGGCGCCTCTTGTTATAGGAGCTATTCTTTCGGGTTGCGCGAGATCCGAGATAAAGAAACTTTCTGTTCTCGGAACGACCCTCGGGCAGGCTTTTCAGCTTCAGGATGATATGCTTGATGTCTTTTTTTCAGCGAAGAAGACAGGCAAACCCGTTCTATCGGATATAGCCGAATCCAAGAAAACTCTCATGGCATGGAAAGCATATGAGAATCTTAACCTTTCCGGGAAAAAAAGAGCTTCAGCCATACTCGCGAAAAAAGACAAGACACCTTCCGACATAGAGGAATTCAGGTCTCTCATCATTTCTTCCGGTTCCGGAAAATATTGTCTGGACCTGGCGCTATCTCTTCTTAACGCGTCGAGAAGCCTTATTCCCGCGCTTAAGATGGGCGCATCCTCTAAAAAAGCCCTTTCTGATTTTGTTGAAAGGTCTTTCTGTAAGATAAATTCACTTGGAGATGTTTTGTGATAACGGTCAATGTCGCCAGAAGTTCCGGGTTTTGTTCGGGAGTTAAAAGGGCGATCGATATGAGCCTCAAGCTTTCCCGCGAGAAGGAAAAAGTCTATATACTTGGGGACATAGTGCATAACAGCTTTGTTGTGGAAGACCTGGAAAAGAAAGGCATAAGAAGGATAAAAAAACTGAACCGGAAAAAGGGAGCTACTCTCATAATACGCGCGCATGGCGCGCCTAAAAGCCTTTTCAGAAAAGCCCGGGCCATGGGCTACAAAGTTGTCGATGCAACATGCCCCAAAGTTAAAGAAATATACAAAATAGCAAGGCGTCTTGAAAAAAAACAGAAGCTTATAATTATCGGGGATCGCGGACACGACGAAGTCAAGGGAATAGCGGGGCAATTATCCCGTAAGCCAATCATTATAGGATCGCCGAAAGATATAGACAAGGGCCGGCTTTCCTCGGTAAAGCGAGCGGCGGCAGTTACGCAGTCCACCCAATCGGCTGAAAACATATTCCGCGTAATGAACAAGCTGTCGAAACTTATCCCGGAACTCAAACTTTACGATACTACCTGCAGGATAACCAGGGTAAAGCAGGAAGAGATAAAGGCTCTTGCCAGGAACAACGATGCCGTTTTTGTTGTGGGGTCGGGAACAAGCGCCAATACCGGACAACTGTACAAAATATCAAAAAGCATTAACAAAAACACATTCCGCATTGAAAGCGCCGCAGACCTTAAGTTCCGCGGGAACCGGTCTTTTAAGAATGTGGGCATAATGGCCGGAGCGTCTACTCCCGACGAGATAACCGCTGAAATAGTCGACCGGGTCAGGAATACCGCGCCGCCTCGTTCATAAAAATGAAAAATTTCCTTCCATGTTCAAAACCGGTACCTGTTCTTGAAAAAATAAGATCTGTTTTTTCTCCGGAAGAAGTTTTTTCCTTTTTTTCCTCCCGGGATAAAGCCGTTTTTCTCAATAGTTCCATGGAAAGCGACGCGGCGAGATATAGTTTTATAGGCCTTGATCCGTTCTTTTCCCTCGAAAGCAAAGGATCCCTGATAAATATCGCTCTACACGGCCAGAAGTTAAGGATGTTCGGTAACCCCCTGAAGGTCCTAAAGTCCGCCGCAAGCTCTTACAACGTACGCAATAAAACACAATTCCCGCTTATTTCTGGGGGAATGGGGTATTTTTCATACGAAGTAAAGAATCTCATCGAAGATCTCGCGCCGCTCAGGGAAGATGATATAGATATCCCTGAAATATGGTTCAATTTTTACAGGTGTATACTCATCTTCGATAAAAGATGCCCCGGGGAATTCTACGCGAGTGTACTCGATCTTGATCCGGGAGGGGGGATGAAAGCCGGACAGATAATAGACGAAATAAAGGATACTCTATCCCGCCGCTCAGGTAATTACTCAGGAGGGTTAGCTGATCCTGAGGAAAAGCTTGAAAATCCGGGAAAATCCGGCGCCGGAATAATATCAAATTTTACAAAAGAAGAGTATGTAAAGGCCGTAGAAAAAACACTTGGGCACATAAAGGACGGGGATATATACCAGGCATGTCTTTCTCAAAGGTTCAGCACCATATGGGAAACTTCCGGATACGGACTTTATTTGAAACTTAATAAGGTGAACCCGTCTCCTTTTGGAGCTTACATAAACGGAGGGGACTTCTCCATTATCTCTTCCTCTCCTGAACTTTTTCTACGCCGCCGGGACAATGTTATAGAGACCAGGCCCATGAAAGGGACAAGGCCGGCAGGGAGTTCTTGCGATGAGGATGCCGGGATAAAGGCGGAACTGGAACAAAGCGCCAAAGATAAAGCCGAACTTCTTATGATAGTGGACCTCGAGAGGAATGACCTCGGAAAAATAGCCGTGCCGGGTTCTGTGAGGATTGAAGAGCCGAGGCGTATTGAGCGGCACCCCACGGTCTTTCAAGCCATTTCCATTATAAAGGGGAACGTGGAGGAAGGAACTGACAATCTTGATATTCTGGAGGCCGCTTTCCCGGGCGGTTCTATCACGGGATGCCCTAAAATAAGGGCCATGAACATAATTAGCGACATAGAACCATGTATTCGGGGTGTTTACACGGGATCCATAGGATATTTAAGTTTTCACGGCACAATGGACATGAATATAGCCATTCGTACTATGACACTTAAAGAAGGGAACCTTTATTTTCACGCGGGAGGAGGAATTGTTTCTGACTCTGACCCGGAAGAGGAATATGAAGAAACGCTGGTAAAAGCGCGCGCGCTTATGGACGCGTGCGGCGCAAACCCTGATTGACGGAGAAAAGCCGGCGTGATACAATCACAGCAGTGTTGATCTCCCCAAACGCGGAGAGGTGGCCGAGCGGTTTAAGGCGCACGCTTGGAAAGCGTGTGTGCCGAAAGGTACCCAGGGTTCGAATCCCTGCCTCTCCGCCACGAATTGAGCGTAAGTCGTAAATACGCACAAAATAAGAGAATCCGTCGCAAATGTCAGAAATACAGGCATTTAGGCGGATTTTCTCGTTTTATTACCTTTCATCTTTTTTCACTTAAAGCCCTTTTGAAAAGAAAAGTGGACATGAATTGGACAAGAAGTGGACAAAATTCTTGTCAGTTGTTGGAGCCTATCGGCTGTCTTTAATGACCGGATAGGCGTTTTTATTTTGTTGGATAGTTGATGGAAAAAGGGGGTGCTGGAATGTGTGAAAAAGACATCGAGCGTCATGTCGAGAATTATCTGGTTTTTCTTAATGTTGAGCGAGGCCTTGCCGAAGGTACGATCTCAATGTACAGCGGTTACCTGGGAGCGTTCTTTGGCTCCCTGGAGGCCAAGGACCTATCTAAAGTCACATCCGACCACATCAGGGACTATATGGCCCAGGAGAAGAAACGAGGCCTTTCTGGGTCGAATGTAGGGCACAGGTTAGCGGCCATTAAAGGCTTTTTCGCGTTCTTGGTCCGGGAAGGGACTATTCATAAGGATCCGGCGCAGGGCATAGAGGGTCCACAACGAGAAAAGAAACTTCCGCTTTTTCTTACCGAAGAACAGATCGAAAAGCTTTTTGCGATCGTCGAGGATCCTCGGGACAAGGCTATTTTTGAGGTCTTGTATGGTTCAGGTATTCGCGCAGGAGAACTTCTCAATCTCAGAAACGGGGATATCAATTTCACGGAAAAGACGTTGAAGATCAGGAAAGCGAAAAACGGCCGACAGAGGATCGCATATCTCAATCAAGCGGCAGTTGACGCTCTCCGACGCTATAAGGGGCTTGATTGCGCGGAGGATCCTTTCTTCCGGGACATAAGGACGGCCAGTTCAGCCCTGAGCCTGTTTTTGAAATACGGGGCGAAAGTCGGTAAACAGTTTCGGATTCGGGATCTCAAAACCTTACCCGAAAAGAAAAAAACCATGTTAATGAACAAGGTTAAACGCTCCAGGGACCGGGTTATAATCTCTCTCTTGCTTAACGGAGGCGTTCAGGGGAAAGATATTCCGGCTATAAAAAACGGCGACGTTGATCTCAAAAAAAAGACTCTGAAAATCAGATCTAAAAAAGGGGACAGAGTGACAGCTCTTAACGATGAAACGGTTCAAGCAATCAAGGATTTCAAGCTATTCGGAGCGGTGGACGAAGAGGTGTTTATTCTTAAGTCAAACAAGGGCAGCGAAAAAGGATCCGTCGGGGGGCTCGATTTTATCATGAAGAAATACGAGAAAAAACTCGGGTTTCATCTTTCGCCGCACATGTTCCGGCATTCATGCGCGACTCATTTATTGAACAATGGTGCGGATATTATGTCGATCAAAGAGATCCTCGGCCATGAAAACGTTCGGTCAACTCAAATATATGCTCATCTCAATTTAACCAAAATGAAAAAAGATCACAATGCTCTTTTCGAGACCAAGAGGCTAAAGGACGAGATCAATCCGCTCGCGGAAAGCCGGGAACGGGGAAAAAAGGCGGTTGTCGTTCCTGAGGATCCCCGGAAGAATATCCGGGAAGAAGTGATCCTAAGGTTCAAGACGACAGCTCGGCCGCGCGACGACCAGAAAGGATTCCATGCTTTATCACTGGAACAAACCAGATGGATCTTGAATCTTTCAAGAACTCCGGTCGTTCTCGCGATAACAAGAGGGGATATCGTTGCGCCTGTTACTTGGGACAATGGCGGCCTGCCTTATCAGATATCCGCTGAAAGTGTCTGGGAAATTATAAATAGGCCTCCAGGATGGCTCGTTACGGCCTGGCAGCTTTCTAAAAAGTTAATGAATACCCAGAGGATGAGCCCGGAAGAATGGGCTAAAAAGGCGTATGCAGTCCTTAAAAGAGCCGGGAAACTTCCATATCCAAACGAAAACTTGAATCAAGAGAATCGGAAGAAATATTTTAACTCAGCGGAAATGGCAGAGAAACTCGGCATAAGTATCACAAAATATTATCATATCAAACCCATGGTCAATATTCTATTCGAGGCAGAAAAAAACGTCCGGGAAGAAATGGTGATCGCCGCAGTCCAGGACAGGTTCGACAAGTTGCCTCAGAAGGCCGGAGAGGGGTTCCCGGAGGCTCCGGACGAGATCCTCGAGGCGGAGTATCAGGTTGCTGGAGGATGAAATTAGCATAAAAAAAGTTATCTCCGCAGATGTTGTTTTTTTTTTACAACATGGTATACTATATCTTGGAGAGAGTCTTTCCAGGGGGAAAGTATTGAATTGCAGGAGGGCATTTATGGGAAGTTTTGGGGAATTTTTTAAGATGAAAAGGACGGCTTTAGGGCTAACTCTCAGGGAGTTTTGTGAAAAGCACAAGCTCGATCCGGGGAACATTAGCAAGCTGGAAAGAGGGAGACTGGCCCCGCCGAAAGAGAAGAAGCTCGAAGAGTATGCTCAGTATCTGGGGATAAAAAAAGGGTCTGACGACTGGTACGAGTTTTTTGATCTTGCTACTGCTGAGGCCGGGAGGATCCCCTCAGAGCTGATGGAAGAAGAACTTGTTCAAAAGCTGCCGATTCTATTTCGGACAGCCCGCGGGAAAAAACCTACCGAAGAAGAACTCGAAAAGTTCATCACATTTTTAAAAAAGGAACTGTAACCTATGAGCTTTGAAAAGTTTCCATTCAAGGCTGAATATTTAAGTCGGGAAGATATTCGCGTAAGAGCGCAAGAGTTTCTTAAAAAATATCATCCGGAAGGGACAATTCCAGTTCCTATTGAGAAAATAATTGATTTACAGTTCAAAATAGATATTGTGTCCATCCCTGGCCTTAGAGAGAACTATAATATAGACGCTTATTTCACTAAAGATTTAAAAAACATATTTGTTGATAGATATATTTATGACAGTCATTCAAGTAGATTTCGTTTTTCGTTAGCTCATGAAATGGGTCATTATCTCTTACATTACAGGATTTATCAGGATAACGACTTATTTAAAACTGTTGAGGATTGGAAAGATATCGTTGAATCTATTCCGGAAGAACAGTACACTTGGCTTGAGTTTCAGGCGTACGAGTTTGGTGGTCAGATATTAGTCCCGTTAGATCACCTTCAAAACCGGTATAAAATCCAGGCCGAGAAGGTCAGGAAAACTCAGGCGACGGAGGATCCTGTCCTCATTAAAGAGTTTGCTATCGAATTATTGGCCGAAGATTTCGCTGTTTCCACGGGAACTATCCGAAGAAGAATTGACTTTGAGAAATTACCCCTGCCCTGAGTTCTTTATTTCAAACTGATATTCCACGACCGCTTTGAAATTTACCCCACATTCGCGGCACTTATAGTATCTGGTTTTTGCTCTGGTCGCATATCCGTTAAGATCCAGAGAATGACATTTCGGGTTCGGGCATTGCGCCGGGGTATAGTGGATCCCATAGGGAATGTTTGCCGGTCGTTTCTTGCGGATCCGTTTCGGTCCTTCTCCGGAGATCCAGCCTTTCTCGGGTTTCGTCCAGGAAGTTTTTGGCATGTTGGGAGTATAGCACAGGATCCTTTTCTTGAAAAGTTCCGGGTATAGCCCGGGTAAGGCCTAAAAACGCTATAATCCTATGAAATCAGCACTTTGAGCTCAAAAACGGCGCTCATATTTCGCCGTAGCGGGGACTTTTTAATCGGGTTGGGGGATAGGGTTAGGCCTATTCTCTGTCGGAGATCCGGGAGCCCTCTCGATCGGAACCTTTATTTTCGCCGCAGGGTTGTGCCTTGCCTGAGTGATGATTGTTTTGATCGGCCTATTATTCCACAAGATTTCAGAGTTGATATTGAAAAAAACAGGATCCCCGCGATTAGAAAAACTTTTATGAGAACATCTTGCCTCAGAACGAATTTTATACCTCGTTTTATCTTTTGGATTTGCTCTTGAAATTTTCTGGGCATGTTAGTCCTTGTTGGTGCGCCGGTGGTTTTTGTTAATTGGAGTAATTGTTATAATGCCCGGTTCTCGATTGTCATAAAAAAGAGCACCCATAACTCTTGCACTTAATACAATATCTTTCGGATCAAAATCAACGGTAGTTTTTTTATTTGAGAGTCCTTCAATTCTCCAAAGATTTGAGTCAGCTTTAATGAGCTTGCCGGCGATTGTGTCGAAACCATCTTCAATGGATATGCCAGTCCATTGATTATTTGCTTTTTTAAATTCTCTTATTTTGGAAGTGTAATTTCCTTTTATGCATTTTATTTGCACGATAATTATGTGCCCCGCAGAAAATCTGCTTTTTTGTGTGGGGTAGTCAATAAAAACCTTTTGCCCGGGGAGGATAAGAGGGCTTAAAAAATTTCCATTCACTCTAAAGGTATAGAGGCTGATATCTTCCTGATCAAAAAGAAAATCGTCAGAGGGAGTAAAAAGATCGTGCGGTTGTGTGGCAGTTCCGAAGATAGTGAAAATGTTCAGCGGACTATATTTTGACTCAAACCTTCTCCCGTTATTTTTCAAGGGAACTTTTTCAGATTGAATTAAAGAAAGGATACCCTTCTGATCAAGTTCTAAAACTGAACATAACGAAGGCAAGGTTTTTAGGGAAGGGTATTTTTTTCCTTTTTCGTATCGATTTAAAACCCCGGCTGAAATCCCGGTAAGTTTTGATAATTTTTCGAACGTGTATCCCTTTTCTTTTCGCCTCTCTTTAATTACTTCTGCAAATGTTGTTTTCCATTTAAATTCCATCAATTCACCCTTCCTTTTGGATATATCTTTAGGGTTATTCTACAGGGATAAATATTTTCTCGCAAGAAATAATTTGACACAAGCGTAATCCTACGGTATACTTATTTCACAAAAGGAAATCTTTATCCAAAAGGAACAAAATGACATTGAAAGAATTTTTAGAGTTCGAGAAGAAGAATATCGGCCTCTCCGAATTGGGGCGTCGTTTAGGACGCTCGCGGCAGTGTGTGGATATTACACTGCGGAGATCGGTCGATGGGGTTGGGGTTGGAACTCTCAGAGAGTATGCGAGGGCTCTTGGGGTTCGAAAGAAATTAATTCTTTAACAAAAAAGCCCGGGCGGGAACCCAGGCTTTTTTATTGATCCTCCAGCGAGAAGGAACGTTTTTTATGATTACTCAAAGTCTATCACAGCCCGACCAAAAATCCAAGGGTTCGAAATCCGATTCTTTTTCCCCTTACAATATCGCCGAGGAGAACATTCTCCGCCGGGGCATTTACTCTCTTTTTAAGGATAACCCAAAAACGGTTTCCGCTGATCTGAAATTGTCTTACTCTTTCTTGCGCCGGGTGGGGGATCTGAACCTGCCGTTTCGGTTTTCGGTTCGGGCCCTGCTTCCTTTGCTGCGGCTAACCGGGGATTCAACGATTCTTTCCTTCATGGCTGGCAGGCTTGGATTCCAGATTTACAAACTTCCGGAGGAAGTTGGCGCTCGGGACCTCGAAAGCGCTCTCGCGGACTTTAGCGTTACGCTCTCGTCCGTTCAACAGCAAATGGCCGAAGCCAGTCAAAGGAAGGACCGACGAGCCCTGGACGAGTTGGAGGTCCGGCTCGAATGGCTGCTCGCGATCACGGTCCGGCTTAAGAACACGATCAAAGAATTTTCGGGGGAAGACGATAGGAGTAACAATGGGTAAGGATCCGGCATTTTTGTTTTATACATCTGATTTTCTTACTGGGACGGTTTTAATGAACGATGACCAGGTTGGAAAATATACTCGCCTTCTTTGCGTTCAACATCAGCATGGCGGATTGATCGATAAAATAAGCTTTAACGCCATAGTAAAGGATGATGTTTTGCTCCGGAATAAGTTTGTCGAAACTGATGACGGTTTTTACAACTCCAGATTGATGACAGAAATGGTAAAAAGACAAAAAAAATCCAAAAATCTTTCAAAAAATGCGCTGAAACGCTGGAACAAAGCGGGGAAGAGAAGAAAAAGCAAAAGCAATGCAATTGCATGTGAGTTGCATATGCCGATTGAAAATGAAAATGAAGATAAAGATCTTAAGATCTTAAGAGCAAATAATAAGAAAAAATGCTTCCGGGAACATGTCCTTATGACGGAGGAAGAACATCAGAAATTGCTCGATCTTTTGGGCCAGAAGGAAACCGATCGCTGGATTCAGGTCCTCGACGACGCACTGGCTATTTACGGCTACAAATATAAAAGCCATTACAAGGTTATCCTAAAGTGGCGGGAAAAAGAGGATAAGGCCCAGGCAAAAGAACGGCCTTATGCCGATGTTCCATAAGGGGGGAATATGGATCAGTTGATTTCGGACTATCTAAAGACAAAAGGTGTTCCGGTCAAACAGGCCGGATCTGAGCAAGTTTGTCGGTGCTTGTTTTGTGATGATGAGAAGGCTCATATGTATGTCAACGATGAAAAGGGCGTGTTCCATTGTGTTAAGTGCAGCGCCGCCGGGAACATCTGGATTCTAAAAAAACATTTTGGGGATCTTTCTTTTGAAACCCGGCAGGAGAAAAAGTCTTATGAACGTCCTAAAAAGAGACACCTCCTGGGGGAGACCGGCAGGCAGTATCTCCTGGGCAGGGGTATTTCGGAGGAAGCGATCAAGCATTTTCAGCTGGGGCAGGAAGGGAATGCGATCGCGTTTCCCTTCTACGAAAACGGCCTTCTTGTCAGTTATAAATATCGGGGAATAGACAAAAAAGAAATCTGGAGGTTCAAAGGGTCGAAGGCGACTCTTTTCAACGTGGACAAGATAGACCGAACAAAACCGATCCTCATTGTTGAGGGGGAGCTCGACGCGATCTCTGCCTGGGATTTGGGATTCACAAACGTTATTTCGGTGCCTCTCGGGGCCGGATCGTTCAATTCTGAATGGATAGATTTTTTCGATAGTTGCACGGGGACGTTTCTGGTCGGGTTTGACATGGATCCAGCCGGAGAGGCAGGAGCGGAAAAACTTTTTGAGAAGCTCGGATCGCGAGACGTTAGACGCGTGAAGTTGCCATTGAAAGACATGAACGAGTGCCTCCAGGCCGGGTTCACAGGCGAAGATTTGAAAGAGTGGATCGCCTCGGCCAAAGAATACAAGCCCGAACACTTCAAGCATTGTACAGAAATATTCACGCGCACAGATGAGCTTTTTCAGCGGCCAGATAAAGGATCCGGGCAGGAAATCCCAGATTTTCAAGACCTCACTAATCGGATGGGTGGCGCACGTCCAGGTGAGATCACGGTCATGACCGGGGACACAGCTTCCGGCAAGAGCACGCTCGCGACGAATATTTTTTCTAAATTTAAGGGGCCAAGGCTCGTCGCCTCGACCGAGAATAGCTCCGAACAAGTAATGATTATGTTCTTTGCTATGTTCCGGAGGAAAAACTTCAAAAATTTTACACAAGAGGATTATGAGGCCTGCATTTTACACTTTGCCCGGGAGCCAATTTATTTTATCGACGTCCACGGACGCCTTTCCTCGCAGGAGCTGGATGATTATATAAGCTATGGAAAGCGCAAGTACGATATTGAGTTCGTGCTTCTCGATCATCTTCACTTTTTTATCCGGAACACTTCGCACAGTCCGGTGTCAGACATTGAGAACTTTGTTTTTGACCTTGTCGCCATCGCTAAACGAACCGGCGTGAATATCTGGCTTATAGCTCATCCGGCTAAGCTGAACAATTCGGACGGCGTGGTGTCAATGAACGATCTTAAAGGGTCCAGTGCGATAAAACAAGACTCTCATAATGTTATTACTGTCTGGAGAGACCGGGAGAAAGAAGAAAACGGGATTTATGAGGTTGTGTTAAACGTCGAGAAGGTTCGGCACACTTCCGGCACAGGCGGCAAGAAGAGATATATTTTTGATCCGGCGAGCCTATCCTACCGAGAAAAGCCGGTCGAATACGGAGACGATAAAAACCTGACAGGGACAAAATATAACCGAGGGGGTGGACATGCGCGCGTCGAGAATCTCTATGCATAATAGTGCCATGGCCTATCTCCCAAAAAAGGAGACCAGAAAAAATGGCTATCACCGGGCTGCGCGAAAACGCGTGCCTTCAGTGTCGGGTTCACAGTTTACGGCGATTGAGAGTTTTTGAAGAACTAATTTTAACGGGTGAGGGCGAACTTGCGACAGATACGATTTGGATATGCAAATGTGAGAGTTGTGGAGCAATTCAACGAATTTTATTTTCAAGGAGTTGAAAGCAAATGAATAAGAATGGCTTTTCAAAAAAGATTGCTCCATGCCGGGACCAGGACATCAGATCCGAAACCTCCTTCCGGGCCTCCCTGCCCTCGGAGAATGGATCTGAAATGGAGGGGGTTGCGCTTGTAGCCAGGCGCCCTTCTCCGTCCTGGTATCGCAAGAGCGCGCAGCGCATTCCGAGAAATATGCCAGCGACGCGAGAACTCCCAATGAGAAGAAAGTTTGGGATCCTCGTTCACTTTGTCGGGGAGCGGCTTGGAGACGACAGAAAACGTATTCCAAAGAAAAAAGATTCAGGCACTGCTCCCCTTGCTAATGCGCTTCATATCTGGCGCACCTCCGGCAAGCTTGGACAGGGCGATGAGGCTTTCTCGTCCGTCGGGGTGTCCCCGACTGTAGCTCATAGCCAGCCTGATGATACCCCAGGGCGCGAAAGATCTTCGTCCGGCAGCAATGACTTGAGATCCATACTTTCGCTAAAGAGGCGGGGCATTCCGCGGCATTGTGCCGTTGTGGCCTCGCCTCTCTCTGGGGGTTTAAGTCGTGAAGCAGAGATAGACGCGATCGTCGCACGCACGAAATATTATTCTCGGCAAATAAAAGACAGGGGGCAGGCATGAGACTACGTTTATTTATTATCAAAATATTTATATCTTTATTCAATAATATATATTCGCTTGGTTACGCTGTAAGGCGTGAGGTTCGAATGTTTGTGAAAGATTTACAGTTCTTCTTTCGGAGTCTTTTGTGATGAAAAATTTATGTATGAGAAGGGGCGGGGCTGTATGCCCTACAGACAGGGGGTTTCAGGACATAAAAAGGTACTCCGCGGGTGCCTCCCCTTCGCGGGTCGGCGCATCGCGGTTCGTTTACGATGATGAAACCATTTTTCCGGATTTCATGTTCACTAAGTTAGATATGAAAATTATATAAGCCTTTAACCAAGGGGGTTTCAAGAAAATGGCTCACAAGAAAACTATGAAAAAGATGAAAAAGAAAAAAATAGAGAAAGGGGATCTTGCCGAAGTTGCTCGGCGCAAGCGGTACATCTCTCTTTTGGAAAAAATGAAATGGTCGAAACCATTATCTCCCGCCGAGATCCGGGAGCTGGAACGGTATCAAAAAGGTCCGGTTCGTTCCGGGCAGGTTGAATCCGTGGAAGAGGTGGCCAAAGCTTTCTCGGTGTCAGTTCGAACGGTGTTCAATTGGATCCGGGATGGTGCTCCGGTAGAGGCCGACGGGACTTATGATCTTTTGGCGATTCAGGCGTGGAAAATTTCCAGAACACCTGGGAAAAGCAAAGCCGGAGAAAAAGAGCAGTGGGATGTTGAGTATCGCCGAATAAAGTTTTTACTGGCAGAGATTGAATACAAGCATAAGTTGGGAGAGCTTCTCCCGAGGGAAGAGGTCGAGGATGGAGTTCTAAGATTGTTTACCGAGGCGAGAAAGCGATTTCAGTTTTTACCTCAGAGGGTCGCTCCGCAGCTTGAGGGGATGGACGTTCATGCCCGGGCAGCCTTGCTTACGGACCGAGTTAACGAGATTTGCAATGATCTTCGACACGGACCCTGGATAACCGACGCTATTTTTGAGAAATCTCAGAAACTTTTACTTTTACAAGAGGAGGGACAAAATGACGAAACAGAAAGTGGTGATAGTAAAACCCAAGTGGCTGGATAACGTCAGACACGCCTGGAAGCTTCCAGATCCGAATAAAAAACCAGTCAAAAGGGATTATGGCTGGCTTCCGAG
Source organism: Candidatus Omnitrophota bacterium (assembly GCA_041667545.1). Lineage (GTDB taxonomy): Bacteria > Omnitrophota > Gorgyraeia > Tantalellales > Tantalellaceae > SLID01. Next base: position 34,000 of record JBAYES010000014.1, read on the forward strand.
TAAAGGTTTGCCTGGCAAACTGAGTGGCTGGATAGTTGAGGGGGGAAAAGAGACATACTGCAAAGCCCTGGAAAAATGGAAAAAAGAAAACACCGAGAAGGTGGAGAAAAATAAGCCTCGGAAAGGTTCCGGGGTAAAAGCAAAAGGGAAAAAGAAAAAAAGGGGGAGGAAGTGAGTTATTTTATTCGGCGTAAAGGACCGGACGATGATGAGGAGTTTCCCGATGACGAAAATGAGATGGTTCCGGATCCAGGGGAAACGGTTTAACTGTTAAACAAAAAAGGAGGACAAAGATGTTAAGTGAGCGAGAACGGCAGGAAATGGAAGATGTGAGGCGTGACGAAATGGTCGCAGGACTACGAGAAGACGTTACCAGAGCCGGGAGGGCGCTTCAAGATCGTGAGGTTCCCCGGTTCAATGAAGCTCTCAAAAAGGTGGACGGCATTCTCGTAGGAATCAATTCGGTTCCGTTTGAAGTGTTGAGGCCCTTTTACAAGGTGCTTTCTAAGTCGCTTCATAACATCCGAGAGATTTCGGACACGATTGATAGTTTTTCAAAGCACGTTGAGAAATAAGGCAAGGCTTTTCTCGCGAAAGGGAAAAGAGACACTCAAACAAACAAAAAACTTAGGGAGGATCAGAAATGAATTTTATCGACATCTTAACCGGTAAGAAAAAAGCAACTTCAAAAGAGATCGGCGGGCAGATCGTGGAACTTGAAGGGAGAATCACAGATTACGAAAATCAAAAATCAGAGGCCAGGACGGAAGCGAAGAGGTTACGTCAAAGGCGCCTGGGTGGAGATAAAAACATCAAAGACGCGGATCTTCGCGAGGTTGATCGTACCGTCGAGGAAATTCAGCTTGATCTTGAAGCCGGCACAGAGGCCCTGCAGGCTCTTAAAGGCAAGCTCACCGAGGCGGTTAAGGCAGAAACTGAAAAGCGGTTGACCGAAATTGAGGAAATGGAAGAAGCTTTCAAGGCTGAAAGCCGGACGATAATGAACAAAATTGTTGAATTGTCGGCCCAGGCTAAGGTTTTGCAAATGCAACTTTACTCGGGGTCATTAAGCGCGGACGGATTGACCATAAGCTTTGTGTCCCGAGAGGACGGGAAAGCTTTTTACGAGGCAGTTAAAACGGAGCTCGAAAAAACGGGCCCTCAAACTTTGTTCACAAGACAGCAAAATATAAAGAAGGAGGCGCATAGGCTTCGAAATCTAAAAACCGATGAAGAGGCCGCGTTGATCGTAGAGGCCATAAAGGCAGAGAAAACAAAGGCCGAAGAAAAGGTGAGCTAATATGGACATGCGACTCGAACTAAACACAAAAAACCTGCTCCGAGCGTATTATCTTTTTCCGAAACAGCTCGAAACAGAGCTTAAGGACGGACTGGATCATGCCGGCAGGAAGTTCTTGAAAGAGTTCCGGACAAGACGGCTCCGGGGCTTACCGGGTATCCAGAGCCGAGGTCGAACGGGTATTTTTTCGCAGTTTCAGCGACATCCGATTTCAGGGAAAGGGCTCGACATACAACAAAAAATCTCAACAACTTCACCGGTTGCCGACATCTGGGAACGCGGAGGGGATCGTTCCGGCAAAGGCAGGATCGCAGTTCCGCTTTCGTTTGCTCCGATTTTTACAGGAGGCAAGACTCGAAGAGTCCGGAAACGATATCGGGACGTTTTGGCATTAGTCCGGAGGAAAAAAATATTCCGGCGTGAGATCGATGGCCAGATGTATTTATGCGACAGCGAGACCGGCCGGCCGTATTTCGTTCTAAAAAACAAAGTCAAAGTTCAGCCGAGGCTGGAATTTGGAAAGACGTTCAACACGTTGGCTCCGCAGTTCAGCAAAATTTATAATAGATCAATTGACCGCGCTTTGAGACGAGGCGGCTGGTAAGGACTACCACAAAAAAAGGAGACTAAAATGACTCTAACAAATTCACAAAAAAAAGAGATGTCGGTCGTAATGAAACTTGTCGACCAGCTTTCTCCACAGCTTCGAGGCATTCAGGGCCGTTTGAAGGTTTTCGGGGACGAGGTAAAGAGGCTTGCAAGGGTAGGGTTTATGGCTTTAGCTGCTGCCGCTGCCGCTGCTGGTGCCGCGCTGGTGAAAATTGTCACTTCGACGGTACAGTACGGGACGGAACTCGATAAAATTGCAAAGCAGACCGGGGTCACTACGAAAGAAATGGCGAAACTCCAGTATGCCGCCGAGCAGGAACACGCCAGCGTGGAGGCTATAACAAAGGCTATGCCATTATTGGCAAAGAATATGTCGCAAGCCCAGCAAGGAATGAAAACCTACAGCCGAGAGTTCGACAAAATGGGGATCTCCGTTGTGGACGCTCAGGGCAATTTGAAATCAACGTACGATGTTCTTTTGGAAATGTCTGAATATCTATCTACTGCCACGAACAGGACCGAAGCGCTGGCTATAGTGACAACGCTTCTGGGTAGACGTGGAGCGGAACTCTTACCGGTGCTTTTGTTGGGGAAAAAAGGTTTTAAGGATCTCGGGGACGAGGCCGAGAAACTTGGCATTGCTTTGGATAATAAGGCAGCGGCCGGGATGAAGGTCTTTGACGATAATTTGACTAAGCTCAAAAAGGCGTTCCAGGGAATCGGGATTGCTATAACGCAGGAGCTTCTCCCCTACTTGGTAACGCTTAGCGACAAACTTGGAAACCTTGATTTTGAAAAGGTGAGGGCTGAGGCTCGAGGCGCGACAGAATCGCTCATTGAGTTTGGGAGCTGGATAGCGCGCTGGGTTCTTGGCATTAAGGCTTCTTTTGAAGCTGCCGCGGTGGTTTTCGCTGAGATATATCGATTCATCTCGGTTTTTGTTTCGTCTATTAAGCAGTCTTTTCTCGCTTTCTCGATTGCGGTTAAAGAAGGCTTAGCCGATCTTCTGGTTCGGATCCAGTCTTTTGCG
>JBAYES010000015.1:0-34823 GCA_041667545.1 Candidatus Omnitrophota bacterium
CTGGTGTTCCCTGCGAGGGACGCTCGATCTTCCCGGCGAGAAGATCTTCGCTCGACGGACGACCTCGCTCCCCCTATGGCCCGTGCCATCCCTTCGCTCGGTTTCGCTCAGGACACCGAGGGGACCGTGCCCGCTCGGTCGTCCAACGCCCTCTCCGGGAACACCAGCCCCTTGTATCAAAGTCGCTACTATCTCTGCAATTTACTCGAGTCATATCAGGCAAGGGAAAGCCCGAAAAGAACTTTTCGCGAGTCATACTCAAGCGGAAAGTTCTTTTTGGGCAAGGTGGCCCCGTTTGGAATTTTAGGATTTTGGATGACGTTTTTCGACAATTACGGTAACATTGCAGTTCTCCGCAGAAATGTAGCGTCCCCACGCCCGTTTTTGCGAACCCGCCGAAGGCGGGTGAAGCCCTTCGTATCGTGATAAATGCTATGGCTCAGGATTTCGGCAGATTTGGCATAGGGACGAATCAATCTCCCTCCGAAATATTTTCACATTATGAGATCACTTCGTCGCCCCCTTCGGGGGCTCCTCGTGACGACGGTGTAGGAATTTACTGCAGATGACTGAGATGTTACGACGGCGTAGGATTCTACTGCAGATGACTGAGATGTTACTAATTACGACACTTGCGGTTGTTTGAACCCTCCGGAGCCACGCTCTTCGGGGCGAAGGAGGGTGAGTTCCGCAAGGTCGAAAAACGGAATACTAAATCCGTTAAGAAATTCCAAGGGGAAAGCCCGAAAAGAACTTTTCGCGAGTCAGTCGTCCGGGTGATCCGGACGTCAGATGCCGGGTATCAGGATGCGGAATATGCCGAGCCATAAAGGTATGGTGAAAATAGCGGCAAGATGGGAATAAAATATTACGCTGCTTAAATATCCGTTGTCAGCCCGGGAGTAGCTTCCCACAACAACAAGAGTAACGGCCGAAGGCATTATGGCCTCCACAAAAAGAAAGAATCTGTACCCCATGTTCATTGGTATGGCGGATATCACGGCAAGAACAAGCGCGGGGAAAAGTATCAGCTTGGCGGTAACACCGGCAGCCACCATCAACCTTTTTTCGGGCAGATGCGCCCTGTATCTGGAAAGATAGGCTCCCAATGTCATCATGGCGATGGGAAAGGCCGCTTGCCCCAACTGCCCCATAGGATCAGAGATAACATCGGGGATACTGCCCTTCCCGAAGATCCATACCCATAGAAGCGATACAATTGTCGCTACGACCGGAGGATTAAAAATTGTCCCGAGTTTTACATCGCTCACTTTTTTACGCTCAAAGAATACGGGTAAAAACGACCATATAAGCAGATTGAACCCGGCAAGAAAGAGAAACATATATACCAGAAGCATATCTCCGGTCGTTCCGGCGAAAGCGAAAAGTATAATGTTCATCGGCAGATAACCGGAATTCTGGAATCCACAGCTTGCCGTAAACTCCCTTTTCGGTCCGCAATCACCGCCCCGGCATAATAATCCGAATAACATCCTGCCGATCACCATTCCGGAAACCGAAAATACAACGGCCGCCAAAGGCAATACCCACCAGAAAGGAAAATCTTGAAAGCTGAAATTTGAAACCGTCTTGTGTATTATAAGAGCCGGAAATATCAGCCTGACAAGAACAGCGCTTAGAGTATCGGTGAATTTATCATCGATAATATTACGATGCCGTAAAATATAACCCGCTAGAGCCAGAATAAAAAGCTTAGCTATAGCTGAAACTATTCCCGCGAAAGTAAAATGTATCTCCATCGGCATGCCTTCACATGAAAACTCAATTTATTCCGTCTTTTCCGAGAAGCCTGAACATCTCTTTTTTATAGGTCTCTACCCCAGGCTGGTTAAAAGGGTTCACTCCGGAAATATACGCGGAAAGAGCAACCGCGGTCTCAAAAAAATAAAAAAGCTGTCCCATGCAAAAAGCCGACCTTTCTTCTATGCGGATGGTTGAATTTGGAACACCCCCTGAAAAATGCGCTCTTGCGGTAGCCTCATAAGCTTTTCTGTTAACATCGTCCACGCGCATACCCGATATATAATTCAGCCCGTCAGTATCGTCCTCTGAGAAAGGAACCTCTAATTCCGACGCGGATTTTTCTACCATAAGGAAAGTCTCAAAAATATTCCTGTTTCCGTCCTGTATCAACTGTCCCATGGAATGCAGATCGGTGGAAAAAACACATCCGGCCGGGAATATCCCGCGGCCATTCTTGCCTTCGCTTTCTCCGAAAAGCTGTTTCCACCATTCCGCCGTGTTCCGCAAAAACCCGTCAAAAACCGAAAAAACCTCTATGACTTTGCCTTTCCTCCAAAGTATGTTCCTAATTGCCGCGTAAAGAGAAGCCGGGTTCTTCTCAGGATCGCTTACCGACATGGACTCTTTCTGCGCCATCGCCCCACTAAGCAATTCTCCTATATCCACTCCGGCCGCGGCCGCGGGAAAAAGTCCCACAGGGGTCAGGACAGAAAATCTTCCCCCTACGTCATCGGGTATCTCAAAACTCCTGTATCCCTTTCTTTCGGATATCTCCCGGAGAGCTCCTTTATTTCTATCCGTGGTACACGCTATCCTTTTTTTAGCCTCATCTTTTCCATACTTTTCGATAAGCAAAGATTCTAAAGCTCTGAAAGCTATAGCGCTCTCCGTAGTGGTCCCAGATTTGGATATAACGTTTATACTGAAATCTTTTTCTTTAAGCCCGGCAAGCAGATCTTCGAGCTCCTCGCCGGAAAGGTTGTATCCGGAAAAAATTATTTTTTCTCTTGCCTCTATAGGACAAACCGCGTCTATAAGGGCTTTTGCTCCCAGATACGACCCGCCTATGCCTATAACCACAATAACATCCGAATTCCCGGAAAGAGAAGACGCGGCGTCTCTGACCTCTGAAATAAAGGCCTCATTGTATTTTTCAGGCAGGTCCATCCACCCCAGAAACTCTTTTCCCGGACCGCGGCGGCCGTACAAAAGTTCATGCGCTCGCTTCACCTCGGCGGATAGAGAATCCAGTTCCGAACCTTCTACAAACCCTTCCATATTACGTGTGTCAAATATGAGGTTTCCGGACATGCTGAGCCTCCTTCTATCGTCATTCGGGAGATTTTAGTTTTCTGAAAAGATTATAAAATCCGGAAAGTTTGGCCCTGAAATGAAACGGTTTAACCGTATCCGAATTGGTTATTTTAATGCGATTGAGCTCGAAAACATCTTTGTTATAACGATCCGAACCCCTGTTCGTTGTACACGCCCCCTTGTATCCCGCCATCTTGACGGCAGCCTTCACTTTGCTGTTGAACCCTCCTATCGGATAAGCGAAATACTTCGGCGCTTCCCCCGTTGAGCGTTCAATATCCCTTCTGCTTCCCGATATTTCTTTCCACAGAAGAGTAGTGTCTGTTTCAGACGGAAGATAGACGTTATTCATGGTATGAGACCCGAAAGCTATGCCGTTGGATCTCATAATATTAACCTGATCCCAGGTAAGATATTCTTCATTACCCGCGTACCCGGTAACAAGGAATATTGTCGCCGGAAAACCGTATTTGGCAAGCACTGGAAAAGCGCTTAAGTAGTTGTCTCTGTAACCGTCATCAAAAGTTATTACAACTGTCCTCGGTATATATCCCTTGCCATTCTCGATCCCCCGCACAAGTTCGTCCAGGGAGATCACCGAATAACCCTGCTTTTTAAGGAACATCATCTGGCGATCAAAATTTTTGGGAGACACATACATGGAAGAAGCCTCACCCTCTCTGATACCATGGTACATAAGTATAGGCACCACTCTTCTGGGGGACAGAACAAACACATATAATGCTGTTGTCAAAACAGCCAAGACTATACCGGCTGCAAGTAATTTTTTCAAGATCTTCATTATTACTCCCTTTTTCTATTCTCTTTTCATGTACAAAGACCCCTTATGCTCCCCAAAAGGGCTCAAGAAGGGGTCTTTGCTTTCCAAGATCCTTCTGAAACGATGTTACGATATCGCTATGGCGTTAACCGGACACTGATCGGCTCCGCCCTGGGCCTGTTCGGTCATATCTTCCGAAATTTCCGCCGCGGCGACTGCCTTGTCTCCATCCATTGTGTAAACATCCGGAGCTACCTGAACACAAAGACCACATCCTATGCATGCATCCTGATCTACTACTGCTTTCATTTTTAACACCTCACTTTAGGTTTTTGATTCTTTTATCTTTCTTGAATTTCGACCCCTGTTTCTTTACAGATTACTTGCACTTATCCCCGGATTCGGCGTAAAACATCATGAATCCCAGACCGACCATCTTCCTCCTCCGATCAACATAAGGGGAATACAGGCCGCTATAACAAGAATGTTGTATTCTATACCTCCATTATGGAAAAAAAACCCGTACGCGAGATTTATTTTGAACATTCTTATCAGCATTGTGACTGCTATGGCTCCGGACGAAAACCTTACGAGTATACCCAAAATGATGAAGATCCCGCCCGCAAACTCCACGCCTCCCCAAATACCCGCGGTAACATAAGCATAATGAAACCCCAGACCCTCGACTATTCTCGCTGTCCCTTCCAGCCCTATGCCGTTAAAAAGACCAAAAAGCTTTTGAGATCCATGCGCGACGAACACACATCCCACGCTCAGCCTTATAAGCAACATCGCCAGATCTATTCGGCTTTCTTTTTTCATATTACTCCGCCATTCGATAAACACCATGTTCCGGAGGAGAAAAATAAATATAACTCTGCTAAAACCACAAGTGTCATTTTAACCCATAACCGTATAAAATCAAGCCAAATTAAGCCGGCTTCTTAGGATTTTGGGTAACGTTTTCGACAATTACAGCACTTGCGGTTGTTTGCCCCCCCCCAAAAAACCGGTTCGCGGAGCGGAAGAAAGTAAGTTCCGAGAGGTCAAAAAACGTCATACACAATCCATTAAGAAATTCCATAGGAAAATCCGAAAAGAATTCTTCGCGAGTCAATGGGCCAGTCGAGTGGAAAATAAGTGAAAGAAAATCTGCAATAATTCCCGTCTATAACTGTAGGGGGATACTACGGTTCTGCGAAATAGATTTTCACGTCATTGCGAGGGAGCAAAGCGACCGAAGCAACCTCATAATTTATTGTATTTATTGAGATTGATTCGGCCATCTACTAAGTCTGCCGAAATCCTGAGCCATAGCATTTATCCCGATACGAAGGGATTCGTCACTCACTTCGTTCGTTTCTCGCAACGACGGAATAAAAGTTCATTTTGCAGAACTCTACAGGGTTTTTATAGAATGGGAGGATAAAAAATGAACGTCAACTGTCTTTTAGGACATATGCTGAACGTTATATCTCCAGCAGAATGCGCATCATGCGGAGAAAACGCTCCGATCTACCCTTTCCCGGTATGCTCAATATGTGTTTCAAGTATCATTTCTTCAGGATCTCCGGAAAAGATCACTTCGGACATCACTCAAAAAATATACTCATGCCTGGAATATACCCCTGCCGTTAAATGCTGTCTGAAAAGTTTTAAGTTCGAAGGCAACAAGAAATTGGCCGCGTTCTTCAGAAAAATTATCGTATCCCAACTATTGTCCGAGGAACTCAGAAAAGAGAGGTATGATGTTATCCTCCCCGTTCCTCTCCATCGTTCAAGAAAACGGAAAAGGGGCTACAATCAGTCTGAAATACTCGCTGAAATGATCTCGAATTCTCTCGGCGTGCCGTTAAGGCCCGACATACTCATCAAGATCAGAAATACCCCGCCGCAATCGGGGCTTAGAAAGACAGAAAGAAAAAAGAATTTAAAAGGTTCTTTTTCAGTAACCGGCAAAGCCTTCCTGGCAAGTAAATCAGTTCTTGTTGTGGACGATGTAATAACTACCGGAGCCACGATAGAAGAATGCGCCGCCACGATCCTGAACGCCGGCGCCGGAACTGTCTCGGCGTTCACATTAGCCCGTGTGATATGACGTTCACCATGTCGAAAGAATTGCCATAATAGAATCATACGGAACTCTTTCCTTGCTGATAGTCGATACGTTTGACTTGTTTCGGACAGGGCCTCGGTGAGCTTGTTTTAGATCGGTCCCCGAGCGAACCTTTAGCAAGCTATTAGAAAAAGAGCGAGGGGTAAAACAGCTCAACGTGGAGTGAGACCGGCCGCTGGAGCCGGTCGACCCTCCCTGGGAGAAACAAATCAAACGTATCGCCTCTTTCGAAAAGCGGCAGAGTTTTAAAAGAATTCGCATTCTTTACTGTAGCGCGGAGTTCGGCTTTATTGTAGAATACCGCCATGGACGCGAAACCTTTTTTCTCCGTGATCATACCAACCTACAACCGGAAAGCCTTTCTGGAAAAGGCCGTAATGTCCGTGCTTTCTCAGACTTTTACGGATCTTGAGCTCATAATCGTGGATGACGGATCGACCGACGGAACAGAGACTTTTGTTTCATCCGTACCTGATAACAGGATAGTATGCATAAAGCATAAAAACCGCGGAGCGGCATATTCCCGTAACCGCGGTATAGAAAAATCCCGGGGAGATATTATCGCCTTTCTGGATTCCGACGACATTTGGCTCAGGAACAAACTTGAAAAAACCCGCGAATATATTGAACTCTTTCCCGAAATAAGCATCTTTCATACTGAAGAGATATGGTTTCGACGGGGTGAAATTCTCGGGCAAAAGAAAAAACACTCAAAACCTGACGGGAATGTATATAGAAACGCTCTTGCGATATGCTGTATAGGCATGTCCACCGCCGTTCTCAAAAAACGGGTTTTCAGGCGCATCGGTCTATTCGACGAGACCTTTGAAGCATGCGAAGATTACGACCTTTGGCTGAGAGCCGCGAACCTTTTTGACGTTAAACTTATACCCGAAGCGCTTACCATAAAACAGGGCGGTAGAAAAGATCAGTTATCATCCAAGGTGTGGGGCCTGGACCGTTTCAGGATACGGTCGCTTGAAAAAATGCTTGCCTCAGGGGAGCTGTCGGAAAAAGATCGTTCTCTTACACTCGACGAGCTTAGGAAAAAATGTGAGGTTTTTGCTAAAGGATGTGAAAAAAGGTCGAAGAATTCCGAAGCTCGATATTACCGGGCTCTTCCTGTTTCGTTATGTTAATATCCCGCTACTGATCCCCGATAACATGGGACACGTGTTACCGGGGATCAGTAGATCAATTTGTCTCAGCCTTTTCCGGCGCTTCCGAGAACATTGACGTTCTTGTGCTTGTACATCTTAATAAGCTCGTCACGCGCGGGCCCTAGATATTTTCTGGGGTCGAACTCTCCGGGTTTAGTGGCGAGAACCTCCCGTATTTTAGCCGTCATCGCGAGACGACCGTCCGAATCTATGTTAATTTTGCAAACCGACGAAGCGGCCGCTTTCCTGAGCTGTTCCTCGGGAACTCCCACCGCGTTCTCCATTGCCCCGCCGTACTTATTTATGATCTCTACATATTCCGGCATTACCGAGCTCGCCCCGTGAAGCACTATCGGGAACCCCGGGATCCTTCGTTCGACTTCTTCAAGGATATCGAACCTTAAAGGCGGGACCTCCTCTCCCGGAGAAAGCTTGAACTTGTACGCCCCGTGAGATGTCCCTATGGAAATTGCCAACGAGTCTACGCCGGTTTTCTTCACAAACTCTTCCACTTCCTCCGGTTTGGTATAATGTGTGACCTCATGGCTTACTTCGTCTTCTATGCCGGCAAGCACCCCCAGTTCCCCTTCTACGGAAACCCCGTGTTTATGAGCGTATTCCACTACTTTTCTGGTAAGGGCGATGTTATCCTCGAATGAGTGCGCGGAACCGTCTATCATTACCGAGGAGAACCCCGTCTCGATACACGAAACACAAAGTTCAAAAGTGTCGCCGTGGTCAAGATGTAAAGCTACGGGAATGGTGGACTTCGCCTCTCCAACAAGATCCATGGCTCCATGGGCCAGATGCCTCAAGAGCGTCTGGTTCGCATATTTACGCGCTCCCGAGGAAACCTGCAGTATTACCGGAGATTGCGTTTCTATACAGGCCGCCATTATAGCCTGAAGCTGTTCAAGATTGTTGAAATTATAGCCGGGGACGGCGTATTTCCCGTCTACAGCTTTTACGTACATATCTTTCGTAGGTGTAAGCCCTAACTCCTTGTAACTGTGCATATAGATATCCTCCCCTTTTGTTTTTATATTCCATTACAAAACCATGAACAGCCATTCTATTTGTTTTGCTTGCATATGACAACCTTAAAATAAAAATTTTTCCGACGTATTACTTGCGGAAAGCAGTCGCCATCATAACATCAAAATCCTCAAGAAGAGCCTGCAAATCCTCTTCATGCTCAACTTCATCCTGAAGTATCTGTACTACCATATTGTATGTTACGGGATCTTTGTCTTTGGTTATTTCGAGCATTTTGTTGTATGTTGAAATGGCGCATTGCTCGCCCTTGATATTCTGCTCAAGAACAGGCTTAACAAAAGGATCCTCCGGGGCGTCGTAACCGCAGTTGGTAAGTTTGTACCAGTCTTCGGGCCTTATGGGAGGTGTCCCCCCAAGCTGTATTATTCTTGTCGTTAACATCTCCGAATGTCTCAATTCATCCGCGGAGTGCTGTACAAGCTCGGCGATCACGGCCTCCTTCATGGGACCCTTCACTATCTTGGATCCTATCCAGTACTGATAATAAGCCAGCCACTCATCCGAAAAGGCTTTGTTAAGAAGCATGATAAGTTCATTTATTTCTATGCCTATTATTGATTTTCCTTTTGTCCCCATTTTCATCCTCCTTGGTTATTGTTCATGATCCTTATTTTCCATTACCAACCGAATACTCCGTCCCGCGATTCGTATGAAATGATACTCCAAATCCGGAAATTACACAACACTTGCGTTGTTTAAGTGGTATCAAGGATTACGGCATACGCCCGTCATGCCTCATACTCATATATTTTTTCCCTTACAAAAATATTCCACATATCCTCGAATACAGGAACTGAAATATAAAATACTTCATCGAACGCGTTAGCGAAATGCCCATATTCCTTAAGCCCTTGTATAATTTCCCTTAGCGCCGGCCATCCCCACTCATCAAGTATGAAAAGAACGGCTGAGTGGGCGCTTTCGTATGCAAGGGCCAAAGAAACGGGATCACGCATATTCTCAAAGGTCTCTTCCACATCCGATAAGCTGAGCCGTACGCCCTTTTTCAAAGCGTTCTGCAAGTTCCCGAACTCTATGGGGAAATATTTCGACTGCTCATAAACAGCTATTCCCTCGTGCAGCCATATCGGGCATTTATTCTCGGTTATAGCCGAAAGCAGCGCATGCGTGTACTCGTGTGCTATCACCCCGGTCGCTAACATATCGAGGGGTCCGCCTTTCAACGCTATCCTTATGTTTCCGTCAAAAATACCCAGGACCGTTCCCTGTTTCAGGAAAATATCCCGAAAATCCTTTTCATCGTATATTATGATCTTTGTTCCCGGTGGAGGATAATAATCAAGATCCCGGCCCACACCATCATATACCTCTAAAAGGTGTTCCTCTAAAAGATCCGTGTCGAAACCATGTTCACCATACATTATCACTTCAAAATCCGGCGTTTTTAACACCTTTTCTTTATCCTTGATCAGTATTTCTTTTTCGGCCCTTTCAATGCTCTCCTTGACGCTTTCATCCTCCGGTCTCAGAGAAAGAGCTTTATTCAAGTAAAAAAGGGATTTTTCCAATTCATGGATATCATAAAAAACCGACCCTAAAAACACCATGGTCTCGAATCGAGGCTTGAGGGTGTATGATGTTTTTAAAACTAGAAGCAGCGTAGAAATGTCTTTTCTGTCCCTGGCATCAATGGACCGATTAAAGAGATAGTTGGAGATATTGGTCTTTATGGTCTTTGATCCCGAGGCCAGCATGCTTGCTATATCCAAGTCCTCGCGAGCGGAAGAAAGATCTCCCCGGAAGGATCTTTCCACCGCCCGAACACTGAGATAATAGGCCAGATCGTTCATAACAGGCAAACTTGAAGGTATCATTTCGTAAGCCATCGCCGCTTTCTCAATGGCAAGATCGATCTCGCCGCGAGAACTCAAATACCTCGCATACCTGAGATATCCTTTGGCAAGCTCCTCACCTATTAACTCACTGTCAGAGGCTTTTTCATAGGCCTTGTGAAGATAATAGATACCCCTGTCATATTTTTCGTCTTCGAAATATCTTTCGGCCTTTCGTATATGCTCATAAAGACCGGATTTAGCCCTGGGCGCGGTATTAACAAAAACAGCTGCAAGAGCCGCTGCCACGGCAAGGCCTACAATAACGGAATTTTTTCTGCTATCCAGCATCTCTTATTTCCCCGAACAATTCGCATCGTGAACAAACGATTATAGATTTTTTGAAGCATAATAAAACATCAAGGTAGTATACCACAAAGGCCTTGCCCGTCAAACACGCTCCATTCCGGTTTAAACATTACTTTCGGAGCATTACCGCTTGCAAAAGTCTGGCGTCCCTCGCAGGGAATGCCAGACTCTTGCAGGCAAAGGGTATAAGATCTCCACAGTGAAGCCTACCCGGGACAGGTGTAGGTTCAGATCAGGGACGGGTGTAAGTTTGAATCGGGGACAGGTGTGGGATTAGATCTGGGACAGGTGTAGGAATAAATTGAGAACCGTCCCTGAACTAAACAGCAGGAAGGGTATGTGGGAGCACTGGAGCGGATTCGCCGCCGAATAGGATAAAAATGTTCTGTCTTTCCGCTACACACACCGCGATATTGGAAATAACAGGCGAAGCAGCGAAGCGCGCAGCACATGCCCTTCCTGCTGTAAGTCAACCCGCGCACAATAATACTGCGGGGACAGGTGTGGGATCAGGTCTGGGACAGGTGTAGGTTCAGATCAGGGACGGGTGTAAGTTTGAATCTGGGACAGATGTGGGATTAGGTTTGGGACAGGTGTAGGAACAAATTGAGAACCGTCCCTGGGTTACTCGGACAGGGCTATAACAAAGTTCGGGTCTATTTCAAGCCCGAGAGCTTTGGCTCTCTCAAGACTTTTCACTGCCGATACCTTGTCTCGCAGATAGTATCTTGCTATTGCCAGTGTGTAATGAGCTTCAGCATTGCGAGGATCTATACTTATCACCTTTTCGGCATGAAAAACGGCCCCGGAGAAATCCTTTTTCTCGCACAATGCGGATGCCAGGTTAGTTCTTGCTTCGGCAAAATCGGGATCGATCCTTATAGCTTCCTCATAGGATCTTATTTCCAAAGCCTTTTCTCCCTTACAATTATATGCCAGAGCCAGATTATAGTAAGCTTCCTTCATTTTTGGATCCAGAGATAAAGCGGCCTTGTACTGGGCTATTTCCTCGTCATATCTCCCCCGGGCCCCGTATAACGTTCCAAGATTATAGCGGGCCCTGCTGTGCGATGGATCAAGAGCTATTACCTTTTTGTAGTTCTCTTCCGCTTTTGAAAGATCGCCGGAACGCTCGCAAGATGTCCCGAGATGATAATATGCTTCGGTATGCCCCGGATCGATCTCTATTGTTTTTTCAAGTTCTTCTTTTTCCTTTACGGCATTTCCCGTTGTCCTGTAGGCCGCGGCCAGATTGTACCTCGCTTGCGCGTATCCTGGGTCTATCTCTATGGCCCTCTTATAACAAACTATTTCTTTCTTTGTCTCTCCTTTCTCACTAAAAGCCGCCCCCAGATTTACATAAGCTCCGGCATGTAACGGATCTATCTCGATAGTTTTTATATATGACGCTATTTCGTCGTCTACACGGCCGATACCGGCATAAGCCATAGCAAGAGCGTAATAAGCATCCGCCATATCCGGAGCTCTGTTTGTGACTTCCACGAATTCCTCAATTGCCCTGTGATAGATTTTCCCCGAGAGGTAAACTATCCCAAGTGACATGCGCGCCCAGATGTCCGACGGGTCTATTTCCAGAACCCTTATAAGACTTCTCGTAGCCTTGCTTTTTTCTCCGGAAAAATAGTATGAAACTCCCAGGTTATAATGAGCGTTCTTGTGGAACGGATGGGCCAAGACCACCTTTGCATAGTGCGGTATGGCCTTAGCCGGTTCGTTTATTTCAGAATAGGCCAAAGCAAGGTTATATGAAGCTTCCGTGAAATTCTTGTTTATTCTAAGCGCCGAAACAAAACTTTGAATAGCCTTCTCGTTCCTTCCGGTGGAAGCGTAGACCATCCCGAGATTGTGATGCGCTCCCGCAAATTCCGGATCTATCGAAACAGCTATCCTGTAACATTTTTCTTCTTCCTCAACCATTCCCGCGATACCGTAAATGAGACCAAGATTGTTATAAGCCCTGAAAGAATCGGGATCCAGACGGATACAATTCACATAACAATCTACTTCACTGACATAATCACCCATGGCCCCATAGGCTACTCCCATGTTGTAGAACACATCAGCGTACCCGGGATCCATATCAAGGGCCTTTCTGTATTCTTCAACGGCTTCCTTATATCTACCCGTAAGCCCGTAAAAGACACCCAGATAATTATGTGTCAACGCCGTCGCCTTCCCTGTATCTATCAACTTTTCCAGGTTCTTTATTGCTTCTTCATAATCCCCCAATATCCCATGCGCCATCCCGCTATTGTGAAGGGCTTCGGTAAAATTTTTGTCCATTCTGACCGCCGCCTGAAATTCCGCAAGAGCTCCCCGAATATCCCCATCCTTAGCATAATCTATTCCTCTGGCATTTCTCACCGCAGCCAGACTCCTCCCCGCAATATCCGCATCTAAGGGTAAAAACATTCCGTCTGATATGATATCCCCATTCAAATCTCGGACAGGTTGAGACAATCTCAACGGATCCTTTATCCTGTCCTTAAGCGCGTCCAAAGAGGACGACATTTCAAGAATTACTCCCGAAGAAGACGCATGAATAGTTGAAGCTGGAATGATCAGGGAAAAAAAAGACAAGGACAACATTAAAAAGCAACCTTTTCTCATTCTGAACCCCTTTTGACTGGTCGAAAGTACTTGAATTTAGCATACTTTCTGTTTTTTTACATACACAAAGTATACCACATCACAGAGAAAAGTCAACATAAAAACATAGTATCTAAATATTTTTTAAACTAACAATTCTTACAGGACTGAAAAGGAGCTTGGCTACAATTTATTGCGCGGATGTAAACGTAACAGAAATGGCTTCTCTTATCTCTTCAGCCGTACAAAGAGAAAGTGTTGAAAGAGAGGGGTCGATCTTCTTAAGGAGCCCTGCAAGAACGTTGCCGGGGCCGATCTCAAGATAATCTTTCACTCCAAGCGAACTTGCCTTTACGACAGAATCCGACCAAAGTGTCCTGGAATCCAGCTGATCCGCGAGATTCTTTCTTATTTTTTCCGGATCACTGATTATTTGAGCATCGACATTACTTATGAAATCTATCGCTGGCGGGGAAAAAACTATTTCAGACAATACGGCTTTCAATTTCTCTTTGGCCTCGAACATGAGTTCCGAATGAAAAGCTCCGCTTACTTTAAGCATTATCGTGCGCCTGGCTCCCGCGTTCTTTGCCAGGTCAGCCAGAAGCTCTATCTTACCGGCATGTCCGGAAACCACGGTCTGGCCCGGGCAGTTTAAATTCGCTACCTGACAACCGATCCCGACACAAAGCTCCTCAACCTTTTCCAGATCAAGGCCGATTATCGATGCCATTTTCCCTTCATTCTTCCTGGAAGCTTCTTCCATGAATTCGCCCCGCTTGACAACAAATCTTAAAGCATCCTCAAAACTCAGCACTCCCGCGGCAACCAGAGAAGTAGGTTCTCCCAGACTCAGACCCATGGCAAGCGAAGCGAAGACGGCTATGTCCGCGTTAGAGAACATCTCTCTCTCCTCATTCCCTACCGGGGTGCCTTTTATTTTTTCGGCAAGAACGTTCAAAACGGCCATACTTGTCGTAAATATGGCGGGCTGGCTGTTAATAGTGGTGGAAAGCTCTTCGGGCGAACCCTCAAAACAAAGTTTCTTTATATCTCGGCCTGTTATTTCATCAGCCCTGTCATATACCCATTTGGCGGCCGGTTCGATCTCGTAAAGGTCTTTCCCCATCCCCGGCTTCTGCGAACCCTGCCCCGGGAACAACAATCCGAACTTTCTTTCCATCTCTTCGACTCCTTTTTTTCGCCAATTATTAGAGTTCTGCAAAATGGACTTTTATACCGTCTTTGCGAGGAACGGACGAAGTGAGTGACGAAGCCCTTCGCTTCGCTCAGGATTTCGTCCTAAGTATGGTTGAAGGCCGAAGCGATCCCAATAAATATAATATTTTGTAAGATTGCTTCGGCCGCTTTGCTCCCTCGCAACGACGTTAAAACGACATTTTGCAGAACCCTATCGCCAATTATAAGTTGTAGGACACACTACCAAAGTGGTTCTCTGTGTTCCGTCCAGGGAGAATCCACACCGGGCGAACCCCGCCCTATAGTAGCAATTAAATTAACAACATAAATGCTGCGTTAAATTGAAACGGGATCACCATTCGATCACAAGAGCTCCCCAGGTAAGGCCTCCCCCGAAAGCATCCATCAGTATCTTATCGCCCTTTTTTATCCTTCCTTCTTCGACCGCCTCGGTAAGAGCTACGGCGCTGGAAGCGGCAGACATATTGCCGTATTTTTCTATGTTAAGATAGACTTTTTTCGCGGGATCAACACCCATCCTTTTGGCAAGGGCATTCAGTATCCGTATATTTGCCTGGTGAGGGATAATGATATCTATATCGTCGCCTTTCATCCCCAAAGGTTCCGTAACAGCAAGAGCCGCGTCCGCCATTATCTTTACGGCATGCTTGAAAAGAACATTCCCCTCCATTTTTATGGTATGCAGTTTATTCTCCACTGTCATGAAAGAAGCCGGCATTCTTGAGCCCCCCGCGGGAAGCTGTAGAAGATCTCCCTTGCTGCCGTCCGCTCCAAGGTGGGCGCCCATTATCCCTCCCCTGTCAACCTGACCAAGGATCGCCGCCCCCGCCCCGTCACCGAAAAGTACACATGTGGAACGATCTTCCCAATCCGTCACCGACGATAACTTTTCCGACGCTATAACGAGAGCATTTTTATACATCCCTCCTCTTATGAACTGATCGGCTATGGCCAGACCATAAACATATCCGGAGCATGCCACCGAAACGTCAAACGCGGGAATATTACCGGCGCCGAGCTTATGCTGCACCTGGCAAGCGGTAGAGGGGAAGAACATATCCGGGGTTATCGTGGCAACTATTATTATCCCTATATCGGAAGGCTGCATTCCGGCATTCGCAAGCGCGCTTTTCGCCGCTTTTACGGCCATATCGCTCGTTGCCTCGTTATCGGCCGCTATCCGTCTTTCTTTTATTCCTGTCCTGGTAAATATCCACTCATCAGTTGTATCTACCATTTTCTCAAGATCAGCATTGGTCAAAACATTTTCCGGGAGATATTTGCCTACTCCCAAAATTCCGGTCCTCTTCAATTTTTCTCCTTTTATTGCCGTTTTCAACACCTGTTTGACGGCCCGTTGAACTAACACATAACGTAAATACGATAAAAAGAACCGCTGTCTCAGAAATTTTGAAGCTCTTCGACAACGTGCAGGTTCACTTTTTGTGACACGCTTTCAGCGGCGGCCCTTACCGCGTTCTTAATGGCCTTGGCGTTGGAAGAACCATGGGCTATTATAACGCTTCCGTCGACTCCCATAAGAGGAGCTCCGCCGTATTCCGAGGCATCTATTTTTTTCTTGATCTTCTTGAACGCCGGCAGCGTGAGGAAGGCCCCGAATTTCGTGATAAAACTACTTTGTTTGAGTTCCCTTTTTAACAGCAGGCTTGCCGCTTCCGAAAAGCCTTCCGTAACTTTCAGAAAAACATTACCCACGAAACCATCGCACACAACCACATCCGCTTTACCCCTGTAAACTTCTTTGGGCTCAATGTTCCCTACAAAGTTAAGCTCACTTTCATTCAACATTATATGGGCTTCCCTTATAAAATCCGTACCTTTGCTGGATTCTTCTCCGATGTTGAGCAGCCCCACCGTGGGGTTTGGTTTTTTGAGTATATGTTTGGAATACGCGTCGCCCATTATTCCGTACTGCAAAAGATGCAGGGGCTTTGGATCTATGTTGGCCCCTACGTCTATGACCATACAGGGCTTATTCAAGGTAGGAAAGATAACGGCTATGCCCGGCCTGTCTACTCCCGGCAAGAGCCGTAAACTCAAAGTAGCGGCGCATACCACAGCTCCGGTATTCCCCGCGCTCACAAAAGCGTCAATTTTTTTTTCTTTGATCATAGAGGCGCCGATCACTATGGATGAATCGCGCTTTTTCCTCACAGACAATGCCGCTGGCTCATCCATTCCGATGACCTGAGACGCGTCTACTATCTCAATTTTATCCTTAGGATACTGCCTCGCGGAAAGCTCCTTCTTTATGATGTTTTCGTTTCCTATCAGCACCACCGTATAGTTATATTCTTCGACAGCCAGAATAGCCCCTTCAACATTTACCTCGGGAGCTTTGTCTCCGCCCATGGCATCTAAACCTATTCGCATTTCACCTCCAAAAGAAACCTTCTTGAACTCTATCCGGAACGTCCGGCAAAAGGACACGTAACGTCCCGCGGCCGTCAGGATCTTGCTTTTTTAGATTCTCTGCGCTCTTTTCGTTCTTCTATGGTCTCTATTTTTTTCACCTGAACACCTTTGAAGTAACCGCAGTATTGACACACTTGGGCAGGCCTTTTGATCTTGCCGCAATGCGAACACTTTACCCCCGCCGGAGCGGTGGCTTTATAATGTGTCCTTCTTTTTCTTCCGCGCGTTTTTGAATGTCTATGCTTTACTTTTGGCATGCTTTCTCCTGCAAGGTTTATTTTTTCTATCCGCGAGGCTACAATTGCCCCGGGACCGAACTACTATCGGGCAAACCCGGAGGTTCCCTTCAAATCAGATCAGCTCAGAACAGCGCCGTTCACAACTCTCCTGGTATCTCTCGCTATAAGAAGTTCTTCATTGGTAGACACCGTTAAAAAGACAGTCCCCTCACGCAGTAACCCTCCCAGGGCTTTTTCCACCCGCGTCTTTATTTCCGGAACGTTCTCTCCTATCCCGCCCGTAAAAACAACCGCGTCGACCTTTCCGAGAACCGCTGAATAAGCCCCGACATATTTTATTACTCTGTATACAAAAATGTCAAAAGCTAATATCGCTCTCTCTTCTCCGTTCTTAACCGCCGATAGAATATCTCTCATATCATTGCTTATTCCTGATATTCCCAAAAGCCCGCTTTGTTTATTGAGCATTGAACCGGCCTCGGCCGGAGATATCCCCTCTTTTTCCATAAGATACAGCACCGCCGCGGGATCTATATCACCTGAACGTGTCCCCATAAGAAGTCCCTCAAGCGGGGTAAATCCCATGGATGTATCTATGCTCTTCCCCTTCTCTATGGCCGTTATGCTGCATCCATTGCCAAGATGTACCGTGATGAGATTAACTTCTTCCGGCGGTCTTTCCAGTATATCCGCCGCTTTTTGAGCTACATAACGGTGACTGGTACCATGAAATCCATACCTCCTGACGCCGTAATCCTCGTAGTACCTGTAAGGGATCCCGTAAAAAAATGCCACCGGAGGCATGGTCTGATGGAACGCGGTATCGAATACCGCCACCTGGGGCACGCCGCTGAATATTTCCATACAACCCCTTATCCCTTCAAGTGAAGGCGGATTGTGCAAAGGAGCCAAAACTGAAAATTTTTCTATGCTTTCCAGGATCTTTTCGTTTACCAGCACACTCGAGGTAAATTCCTCCCCTCCATGCACTACCCTGTGCCCTACCCCCTTAACTTCCGAGACATCCTTCAGTACGCCCTGTTCCGGATCGGTCAGAACATCTCTGACAAGCTCCATGGCCCTGTGATGGTCGGGGCAGAATTCTTTTCTGTCTAACTTTATTGCCTCTGTCTCTAATGTCAAAGAAGAACCTTCTCCGCCTATCCTGTCTACCACACCTTTAGCAAGCGGTTTTTCTTTCTCAATATCAAAAAGCTCATATTTTACAGAAGACGACCCGCAATTTACCACCAATATAAGCATTCTAAGAGAAACCTCCCGCATCCAGTACGATAACGTTATACGATCTTCCGATGATGTCTATTCTCTCGTACTCTGCGCTTTTATCGCGCAAACTACCGCGGTGTCGACAACGTCTTCCCAGCTGCATCCCCTGGAAAGATCACTGCATGGCCTGGCCACGCCCTGTATTATCGGCCCTACGGCTCTTGCCTTCCCAAGACGCTGACTTAACTTGTAGGAAATATTTCCGGCATCAAGGTTAGGGAATATCAATACATTGGCTCTCCCTGCCACCTTGCTTCCCTTACATTTTATTTCCGCTACTTCCGGCACTATGGCCGCGTCAAGCTGAAGCTCGCCGTCTATCAAAAGTCCCGGCCTTTTAGCTTTTATCTTCTCTATAGCTTCACGTATCGTATCTACCGATTCTCCCCCGGCCGAACCTTTGGTGGAATAGCTTAACATGGCAACCCTGGGTTCCACATCGAAAAGTTTTTGCATCTGGTCGCTGGTGGCTATGGCTATCCCCACAAGCTGTCTTGCCGACGGATATGGGATTATGCCGCAATCGCCGTAAATAAAAAGCCCTTCTTCTCCGAAAGGACAATCATCCATTTCCATTATGAACGAACTCGACACCGTGCCTATCTCTCTGTCTATGTCCAGACACTGTATGGCTGCCCTCGCCACGGTGGAAGTAGTGTTGCTCGCCCCGGCAACAAACCCGTCGGCTATGCCCAGACGTGTCATCATCGCTCCGAAATTCACCAGATTTTCCTTTACCGTTCTTTCCGCTTCCGCGAGATCAATGCCTTTATGCTTTCGTTTCTCATAGTAAGCGTCAACTATTTGCCCCGTCTTGGCGTAATTTTCCGGATCTATAAGTTCTATCCCTCCTAAAGATATCCCGTTAACCCGGGCAAGTTCCTCCACCTCTTTCTTTCTGCCCAAAAGCAAAACCTCTACCAGGCCATTCGAGGCCAGGTAAGAGGCTCCCGTTAACACCCTTATGTCATTCCCTTCCGGCAGCGCTATTTTTCTTTTCTCTTTTTTTGCTTTTTCTCTTAACGCGAGGATCCTGTTCATTTTTTCATAACCTCTCTCAGTTTTATGACAACATTACCGGGAACAAAGGCTGAAACATCCGCTCCGAGACGCGCTACTTCTTTAATGAGCCTGCTGGAAAGATACGAAAAATCCTCATTGGGCATCATAAATACCGTTTCTATCTCCGGGTCCAATTTTCTATTAGTAAGAGCCATCTGAAATTCGTATTCGAAATCAGATATCATCCGCAGCCCTCTTACTACAACCCTTGAGGACTTTGCCCTGGCATATGCCACGGCAAGGCCTTGAAAACTTTCCACGCCAACATTACTAAGATCCTGAACGGAGTCTTTTATCATTTCCACCCGGTCTTTTACGGAAAAAAGAGGGGATTTCTCTTCGCTTTCAGCGACTGCCACCAGAACTTTGTCATAAAGGGAAGACACCCTCCGGATCACGTCTATGTGCCCGTAAGTTATAGGATCGAATGTCCCGGGATAAACGGCTGTTCTTGTCATTGCTCTTTGATCCTTCCCTCGGCGCTATCTGATAACTTATTCCGCCCATCTGTGTCTTAAACAACACGGTATTCCGGTGAACGGACAAATATCGAAACCGATGTTATCCCATAACTCTTTTGTTTATAAAGAGAAAGGCCTCCGACTCTTTCGGGGACACGCTCTTTTGAATCATGTTCTGCGATAAGCAAACCGGAGTCACCCAATATATCATAACGTTCTATCATAATCAAGATGTTTTTGGATGTCCCCTCCCCATACGGAGGATCCAAAAAAACAATATCAAACTTTTCATGTCCGTCCTTTAAACTATCAAGATATTCGGCCGCGTCCATTCGTTTTATCCCGGATCTTTGTTCAAGTCCCAGACCTTCCACATTTTCCCGGATTATACCCGTACATTCAAGGTCGTTATCCACAAAGGTGCAGAACGCCGCGCCACGGCTTAACGCCTCAAGCCCGTAAGCCCCGCTCCCGGAAAAAAGATCCAGCACCCGGGATTTCTCTGTCCATCCCGCTATCGCGCTGAAAACAGCCTCGCGAACCCTGTCTTTCGTGGGCCTTGCTATGCGTAAAGGAGGCGCCTTAAGTTTTCTCGACCGGAACTCACCCGCGATTATTCTCACTGCAGACTCACCTTGCCTTTGAACATCTCATTTATCCTGTCTTTGACCCCTTTGTTCCTTTCATCCTTAAGCTCAGGGTCTTCTTCCACAAGCATAAAAGCGTCATGTCTGGCTTCTTCCATTACAGAAAAATCTTTAGCGATATTCCCGAATTTTAATTCCGGCAGACCGCTTTGTCTTGTCCCCAGAAATTCGCCGGGCCCTCTTATGTCGAGGTCCTTTTCCGCTATCAGGAACCCGTCATCCATTGAGGTCATAGCTTCCATCCTTTCTCCCGCATTTTCCGAATCATCACCGCTTATTAGAACACAATACGAAGCATGTTTTCCTCTGCCTATCCGTCCCCTTAGCTGGTGAAGCTGGGAAAGGCCGTACATTTCAGCGTGTTCAACAAGCATGACGCTCACATTGGGAACGTCTACACCGACCTCTACCATGGTTGTCGCAGCCAAAATATCATGTTTACCGGCAACAAAATCCTTCATTACTTTTTCTTTGTCTGATGTTCCCATTTTACCGTGCAGCATCGCCACTTTGAGATCGGGAAAAACATCTTTTTTAAGGGACTTATACATTTCTTCGGTCGATCTTGTCGAACTCCCTTCCTCGCCTTCTTTAATCCTGGGATAAACAATAAATGCCTGCCGCCCGCTTTCGACCTCACCCCTTATAAGGCCGTATACAGAGCTTCTATTGTCCGCCGACGTCCAGTAGGTCACCACCTTCCGCCTTCCTGAAGGCTTTTCCTTTAGTGTGGAAATATCCATGTCGCCAAAAACCGTCAGGACCAGACTTCTGGGTATAGGTGTCGCTGTCATGACAAGAGTGTCCGGTCTTACACCCTTTTTCATAAGTTGTTTCCTCTGCTCAACACCGAATTTATGCTGTTCATCTATAACGGCCAGGGCAAGATCTTTGAATTCAACCGATCGCTGTATAACCGAATGAGTCCCTATCACAACATCCGCATCCCCCTGAAGTATCTCTTTCTTCACTTTCTCCCGGTCAGAAAGTTCCATCCCCCCCGCCAAAAGCCGTACATTGAGCCCAAGCGGCATAAGCACCTTGCTTATTGTCATGTAATGCTGCCGCGCCAGTATTTCTGTCGGGGCCATTATTACGCCTTGATGACCGTTCCTGCACGTCAAAAGAAGAGCGAATATCGCGACCGCTGTTTTCCCGCTGCCCACATCCCCTTGCAGCAACCTGTACATGGGTTTGGCCCCGGACATATCCTGTTGTATTTCGGAAATACATTTTTTCTGGCCGGGAGTAAGTTCGAACGGCAATATGTTTTCTAATTCCTCTAATACCCCGTCTTTTAAACTGTGGGGCACCCCTTTTTTAACGGTCTTTTTTCTTCTCAGGGCCATTACTACCTGAAGCATGAAAAATTCCTCAAACACCAGCCTTCTATAAGATTTATCTAGATTCTCAAAAGAGTGGGGAAAATGAATGTTCTCTATCGCGAATTTAAGGTCTACAAGCTGTTTTCTTGCCCTTATCCTTGTGGGAAGAGGATCTTCTGCCGAAAAAGAATAAGCCTTTAAGGCCCTGAAAACCGCCCTCCTGACATCCCTCTGGGAAAGATTTTCGGTAAGCGGATAGAACGGGACTATTCTTCCTATCTCAAGAGACTCCTCATTTTTGTCCCGGCCGCTTATCTCGAACGCGGGATGTGTTATCTGCAGTCTTCCGGAAAATTCAACCTCGCCGTACAAAACAACTTCCTGCCCGACTGAAAACACTTTGCTCAAGAAAGGCTGATTGTACCAAACCCCGAAAACTCTTCCGGAATCGTTCCCCACGGTAATCTCAAAAATGCCTGTTCCGGTCCTTGCCCTGAAAAGCGAACACTTCAGCACCCGGCCTTTTACCGCCTGATGGGTTCCGGCACGGGCTTCGGAAGCATCGACCACCACTGTCCTGTCCTCATAACGCCGCGGCAGAAAATAAAAGATATCCGAAACCGTCCTGACTCCAAGCTTCTCGAAGAGCGCCGCTTTGGCCGGCCCCACCCCTTTAACATACCTTATGGACATGCCTCGCGGCTCTTTTTTAGCTTGCATAAAATCAACCATTGTGATATTATCCGTACCGTTCAGTCACAGACCTTAAAAAACGATGAAATCGATGTATGCGCCTATTGGCGGAGAGTACAATACGTCATTATAAAAGAAAGGGTTTACTATGGCAAGAGAATGCTTTATTTGCGGTAAAAAACCGGTAGCGGGCAGAAGCATAAGCCGAAGAGGTATGGCTAAGAGTAAGGGCGGAGTAGGACAGAGAGTGACGGGGGTCACTAAAAGAAGGTTTCTGCCTAACCTGCAGCAGGTCAAAGCCGTCATAGACGGAAAGACCAAAAGAATAAAGGCCTGCACCAAGTGCATTAAAGCCGGAAAGGTCAAAAAAAGCGCGTAAGCGCCGCACCGCTCCCCTATCCATCTTATCCGACACTTAAAGTAACATTTCAGTTCTCCGCGGAAATGTAGCGTCCCACGCCCGTCGTTGCGAACCCGCCAAAGGCGGGTGAAGCAATCTCAATAAAAAGTAGCCCCTTTATTACTCCGATGGACGGATATCTCTTATGTTCAGCTGAAGTGAATCTACTCCGTTATAGCTGTTTATAGAAGGAGTGTAGGCGAGATCTATGGTCTCTCCCGGTAATGGCCGGTAGAAGAAGTTCTTCCTGAAAGTTATCGCTTCTGCGCTCACCCTGCCGTCGGTCACAAGGAATTTTACACCGCTTTTTCCTATTTCTCGGGGCCTTGTCTTGACCTTTAAACCCCGGACGGCCAAAACAGGCTCAGCATTCCCCGGACCATGGGGCATTAAGAGGTTAAGTTCTCTTATCAGCTTCATACCGAGCTGAGACAAGGGCATCTCCACATCTATGGATAATTCCGGGGAAAGTTCTTTATTTCCCAAGAAATACTCATCCGCTATGCTGTTAAGTTTTTTTCTGAACCCTTCTACGCTGTTTCTTTTTATCTTTATCCCGCAAGCCGCTTCATGCCCCCCGAAACCCACGAGATGTTCATTCGCTCCGTTCACCGCTTTAAAAAGATCGAACCCGCCCGCCGCTCTGCCGGAACCCTTTCCGTTCTCCCCGTCAAGCGATATCAATATCGCGGGCCTTGTGAATTCTTCGGCTATGCGTGAAGCTACTATACCTATTACTCCGGGATGCCACGAGTCATCGGCAAGAACTATTATCTTTTCTGACGCGAGATCTACATCACGCCTGGCTTTCTCAAGAGCGCTTTTTAGTATTTCTCTTTCCAGACACTGCCGGTTGCGGTTCTCTCTGTCAAGCGTCGCGGCTATTTCTACAGCGCGGCGCCTGTCATCTGTAATAAAAAGTTCCAGCGCCATATCCGCGGACCCTACCCTCCCCATGGCGTTTATGCGGGGGGCAAGGGCAAAAGCTATGTTACGGCAAGTAAGGCCTCTCTGTTCCAATCCCGCTATATCAATAAGAGCTTTTATCCCCGGACTTTCCGTAACCCTCAATCTTTCGAGACCGGCTTTGGCCAGCAAACGGTTCTCGCCGTTCAGGGGCGCCACATCCGCTATTGTCCCAAGCGCCACAAGATCAAGATATTTCCCCGGCAAAAGATCATTGTCAGAAAGTGCCATTGCCAGTTTATACGCTATCCCCACTCCGGCAAGGTCTTTAAAAGGATACCGGCAGTCTTCTCTTCGAGGCGACACAACGGCATAAGCGTTCGGTAGGGCCTTTTTTCTGACCTCATGATGATCAGTGATTATAACGTCAATACCCTTGTTATTAGCTATTTCAACTTCTTCAACAGAATTAATCCCGCAGTCCACGGTAACAAGAAGCCCAACCCCGCTGTCTCCGGCCATCTTTACCGCCTCGCCGTTAAGGCCATATCCGTCATCCATCCGATGTGGAATAAAAGTTTGATGCCGCGCGTTTAATTCCGTAAGTTTTCCTGAAAGAAGGGCCGTGGAAGTTATCCCGTCAACATCGTAATCCCCGTACACCAATATTTTTTCTCCAGAAGATACCGCCTGTTCTATCCTTTGAACAGCCCGGTCCATATCCTTTAAAAGATACGGATCATGGCATGAGGAGATATCTCCGAAAAGAAAAGCTCTCGCTTCTTCCGTGTCTTTGATCCCCCTGTTTATAAGTATCTGTGAAAAATAAGGCGTAACCTCAAGTTCCGAACTCAAAACATTCTGTAATCTGGGGTTGGCCTCTTTGTTAATCCATTTCATCTTTCCCGGCATATCTCTCCTATTGATCTTTACATGGCTCCACATGCACGATTATCCCTTTTACATTCCGCATGGAATTTACTACCGCGCGCTTGATCTTTATTGTTATGTTATGGCCTTCTCTTACGCTCTTTTTTCCGTCTACGCCTATTGTTATTTCAAGAAACATCTCTATTCCGCTTTTCCTCGCCATTACACGCCGGACTTCACTCACCCCTTCCACTGAAGTAACAGCCGAAACAATATCTTCCTTGACTTTATCCGAAGGAGCCGCGTCCATAAGCTCATCATAGGCCTTGTGGAAAGCGTCCACCCCGGCCTTGACTATGAGGCCGGCTACTATAATCCCGGCAGTAGGATCCAGGTAATAAATGCCCATCTTAGACCCGGCTATTCCTATAAGCGCGGCTACGGATGATAGAGCGTCGCTTCTATGATGCCAGGCATCGGCTTCAAGAGAGGAGCTGCCGATATCCCTGGCAGTCTTTACGACTTTTCGGTACATTCTCTCTTTTACAAGGATCGACACTACAGCGGCAAGAAGAGCAAAATTACCGGGCTTATCCATATTTACCGAGGCAAGCGCCTCGGCAGACCTGAGAGCGACTCCCACTCCCACCCCTATCAGCAATACGGACATAAGTTTGGCTATTATTGATTCCGCGCGGCCATGGCCGAAAGGATGATGTTCGTCAGCAGGCTTCTTCGCGAGCTTGAACCCAAGGAGCACTCCCGCTGAAGTAAGTATATCGCTTGCCGTGTGAAACGCGTCCGCCACCATTGCCTGAGATCTTCCAAGGATCCCGGCTACCATCTTGAACGCGAAAAGAAGAAGGTTGGTCCATATTCCCAGCCACGCGCTTTTTTCCCCGGAAGCGTAGCTGGGGCCGGTTTTAAGGGATCTCTCTTTTTGTGTTGAAGGTGTTATGACCCCGCCCTCCGTTTATCTTTTTGTCCGGGCGGTTCTTTTCCCGGGCCAATCCAAAAGAAGGGGGCTTGCTATGAATATGGAAGAATAAGTACCCCCCACAACACCCACCAGGAGCACAAAAGCAAAATCGTTTATTACCTTGCCTCCGAAAATAAAAAGAGACGCCACAACAAGCAATGTGGTGAGCGACGTGAGCGTAGTTCGGGAAAGGGTCTGATTTATGCTGGCGTTTATTATTTCTTCCTGGCTGGCCTTACGCATGAATTTGCGATCCTCCCTTATACGGTCAAAAAGAACTATGGTGTCGTTTATCGAGTACCCTACTATGGTAAGAAGCGCGGCAATAACAGGCAAAGATATCTCCCTCCCGGTAAGAGCAAGCATACCAAGGGACACCAGAACATCATGCAAAAGCGCTATTATGGCCGTTATAGCGAACCTGAACTCAAAACGAAAAGATATATAGACGCAGATACCTATCATTGCGAAAAGAAAAGCTTTAAAAGCCGCGTTCCTGAGATCAGCGCCTACCGCCGGGCCTACCGTTTCAACTCTCATTACCTCAAAAGACCCGGAACCGAACTTGTCTTTAAGCGCCTCTATAATATCATCCGACCTGTCGCTTACAGACCTTATAATAAAGTCCCGTCCTTCCCCGAACTGCTGTATTACCGAATCGCTCAGTCCTATCCCGCCGAGTACACTTCGAACAGTACTTACCTCTACCGCCTGGTCAAATTCAAACTGTTGAAGAGTCCCTCCCGTAAAATCTATACCGTAGTTATTCACTCCTCTGCTGACGAACAGCGACATCCCCCCCACAATTGCCACAAGAGACAAAACGTATGTCCATTTTCGGATACTGACAAAGGGAATATTGGGTTTCTCAAAAAATTGCAGCATCTTCAGGTTTTTGATACCTTTACCGCCGGAGGTTATGATATCCATTATCAGCCGCGTAACAAAAAGCGCGGTGAACATACTGGCAAGGATACCGATGCTCAAAGTCGTGGCAAATCCTCTGACAGGGCCCGTTCCAAACTGAAAAAGAATGAGAGCCGTAATGAGCGTAGTAACATTGGCGTCAAGTATGGTCCAAAAGGCCTTGTCATAACCGGCATGTATAGCCGCCCTCAGCGCTTTCCCGAGTTTAGCCTCCTCCCGTATCCTTTCAAAGATAAGAACATTGGCGTCAACGGACATACCTATCGTAAGAACAAGTCCGGCTATCCCAGGCAAAGTTAAAGTAGCTTTAAAATATGACAGCACTCCCGCGATTATAAGCATGTTCATTATTAGGGCTACGTTCGCGATGGCCCCGGCAAGAAGGTAATAAATGAGCATGAAAACGAGTACGGCTATACCTCCCATGACTATGGCCTTTATTCCTTTCTCTATCGAGTCCCTTCCAAGCGCCGGACCGACGGTCCGCTCCTCTATTATCTCAACGGGAGCCGGCAAAGCTCCTGCTCTTAAAACCAGGGCAATATCCTTGGCTTCCTGTACGGAAAAATTTCCCGAAATCTGGGCCCTTCCCGATGGTATCCTCTCCCTTATAACGGGAGCCGTATACACCTCTCCGTCAAGAACTACCGCGAGGCGCCGGCCTATGTTTATCCCGGTAATATCGGCGAATATTTTAGACCCTTTATCGTTGAGTTCCAGGGAAACATAAGGCTGTCCGAACCCCTCGTGGCTGAATTCCGTTGTAGCGTCGGTCAGCATATCCCCGGTCATCATTACCTCTTTCTCGACGAGAAGAGTTTCCTTGCGTCCGTCTCTGTTATCCATGGATTTAAGCTCGTACCCTTCCGGCTCCATCCCTTCCATGGCGGCTTTCACAAGTTCCGGATTGTCGCTTACCAGTCGAAATTCAAGATGCGCGGTCCGGCCGATTATCTCTTTTGCCCTGTCACGGTCGGTTATTCCGGGAAGCTGTATCAATATGCGGTTATTTCCCTGAAGATGTATTACGGGTTCCAATACGCCAAACTGGTCTATCCTGTTCCTGATGACTTCTATGGCTCTTTGGGGGGCATCTTTGGCCGCGTGAGGAGTAAGCTTGGAAACATCTACTTCAAGAATGAGATGCATACCTCCCTGAAGATCCAGCCCAAGATTTATGCGCCCTTCCCTGGTCAGGTTACCGCTATCGTCATGTACATCGAACGGCGGATACGAAAACCACACGGCGAACGCTACAACAGCAACTACCAGAACACTTTTTATTTTAAGATTTTTCCACATATTGGATATTCTCCTTAGTCTTGAAGATATCTGCTCCCCTGCCCGGACCGTATTACGAAAACACGAGGCAGAATTTTATTCGGACCTTTGTTTTACTCTGGCTACCGCGGATTTTTGCACTTTCATCCGGGTGTTTTCATCCACTCTTATGATCACAACATCATCCTGCAAATTGACAATTGTTCCGTGAATGCCTCCGGAGGTCACAACTTCATCATTCTTTTTAAGTTCGTTCAGCATTTTGGCATGCTGCTGCTGCTGTTTTTTCTGGGGGCGGATAAGAAGAAAATAAAAAACCACAAAAATAAGCGCCACCGGCGCCAGCCCCATGAGGGGACTCTGCTGCATTTGAGGCGCCTGTCCGACTTCCTGGGCAAAAGCTAAAGCTAACATGAAAAACTCCTTTTGGTTATGTTCCTGATAACACCTCTCATAGTCCTATCAATTATACGCATTATCACCTTAAAATCAACACTATTATAGGCAAAGTGGTGTCAAGAAAGTTTCAGCACGGCGATACAAGGCTCTGGCATTCCCTGCGAGGGACGCTCGATCTTCCCGGCGAGAAGATCTTCGCTCGACGGACCACCTCGCTCCCCCTATGGCCCGTGCCCATAGGGGACCATGCCCGCTCGGTCGTCCAACGCCCTCTCCGGGAACACCAGACCCTTGTATCGACAACGCTCCAAGGAGTATTAAACGGTATTACATGGCGGGCGACTTGTATTTGTTTATGAAATCTTTTTTGAACGAAATGAAATTTCCGTTTTTTATGGCCTCCCGCGCTTTTTCCATGAGTTTCGTATAGAAAAAGATGTTGTGCGTTGAAGCCAGTCTTGGTCCGTTCATCTCTCCGGTACTGAAGAGATGTCTTATGTATGAACGGCTATGGGCCTTGCATGCCGGGCACCCGCATCCCGGCTCTATGGGACGCATATCCTCTTTTAAAGATGCGTTCCGCAGGTTCACCTCGCCGTTCGACGTAAAGGCCTGAGCGTTCCTTCCGTTGCGGGTAGGAAGAACACAATCGAACATATCTACCCCGCTTGATATAGCTTCAAGAATATCCGGAGGTGTTCCCACGCCCATAAGATAACGCGCCTTGTCTTCCGGAAGAAGTTCAGTGGTATAGTTCACCGTTTCATACATCAATTCACCCGGTTCCCCGACCGCCATACCCCCGATAGAATATCCGTCCATATCGAGACCTGCCGTTCCTTCCGCGGACATTTTGCGAAGATCCTTGTATGTTCCGCCCTGAACGATCCCGAAAAGAGCGGACGAAGTATCTTTTTGCCGAAAAAGCTCTGCGGATCTCTTAAGCCATCTCAGAGTAAGGGCAACTGAAGACTCCACATACTTTTTAGGAGAAGGATATCTGACACATTCGTCTAAAGGCATCATTATATCGCTTCCAAGAACCATCTGGAAATCCAGAACACTTTCGGGAGTAAAAAAATGGCGGGATCCGTCAAGATGCGACTTGAATTCGACACCCTTTTCCTCTATCTTATTCAATTTCGCCAGGCTGAACACTTGAAACCCGCCGCTATCAGTGGTTATTGCCCCGTCCCAGTTCATAAAACCATGAAGTCCTCCGGAAAGTTTTATGATCTCAGCGCCCGGCCTCAAATACAGATGGTACGCGTTGGATATTATCATATCCGCCCCGGCCTCACGCAAAACCTTAAGGTCTATACCTTTCACAGTGGCCTGCGTAGCTACGGGCATGAAAACAGGAGTAGGCAGGAATTTGCTCGCGGTACGGAGAACCCCGCATCTGGCTTTAGAACAAGGATCCTTATGTTCGATCGTGAATAGCATACTGATGTTCCGGAAGGCGCCTCGCCTATGGCTTTACACTAAACTCTTCCACGGCGTCTATCAGGGATTTTATTTTCGCGCCTTTAAGAACGAACTTATCGGCTGTACGCGCATAAATACTTTTTTCAAATTCATGATGCCCCGTGTATATTATTATCCTGGAAAAAGGCGCTATCTCTTTGAGAGATGACAATATTGATATCCCGGATTTTTCGGGCATCATAAGATCAAGTATTATCACCCCGGGATTATTTGTCTCAAGGTATGAAATAAGCTCATAACCGTTATGGACAACATCCACGGTATATCCCATACCCTTGAAAATCTCCCCAAGAAGCTCGCATACCTCAAGGTTGTCATCAGCGATAACTATTTTGACTCCCTCTGACATCTCATTCTCCTAAGCGCCAGGCGGATTACCCGGCCTCACCTATCATATTCTTAATGGAGTCCAGAACAAGTTCCGGAGAAAAAGGTTTAGTTATATATCTTTCCACTCCGCATGCTCTTGCTGTCATGCGTTCAATGTCGTCATCAAGGCATGTAATAAACATTTTGGGTATATCCTCGTAGATATGCTGATTTTTAAAATCCTCGACAAGATTGAACCCGGATCTCCCCGGCATGAACACGTCTATTACAAGAAGATCGGGCATGTATTTTTCTATGTATTGCTCCGCCTTAAGTGGATCGTTCAGGGCCACTACCTTATATCCCGCGTTTTCCAGTATATCCCTAAGCGTCCTCAGCAAATTAGCATCGTCGTCTATTAAGAGTATTACTTTTTCCACTCTTTCACCTCCGCTACTTCTGCCCGCATCTATCTTACCACCAGGGAAGAACGTTTGCAAACCTATTCTAACGTTCAGATCTCTTCATCGCCCTGTTCCGTACGGTACAACGCTCCTCATGATGACCTCGAGTGCCATCAATATGTTACTATCCTGTTCTTTTATATGGCCTCTTCCGGCGATCATTCCGTACTTTTTTTCTTTTTTTTGGCCACATAGTCTCCGTAGAGTTTTCCTATACAGTCCGGACAGAGCCCATGCGTAAAACTCGCTTCGGTCCTGTCGGAGATATACTTTTCTATGTTTACCCATGATTCTGTTTTCTTGGGGTCGCTTCCCGTTTTCATTATTTTTTTACAGCTTGAGCATATCGGAACCAACCCTTCCAGCCTTTTTATATGCCCTAAAGCATCATTAAGTTCGGCCACCTTATGCTCAAGAGCCTTATTTGTGGAATTAAGAATATCACTCTGTTTCTCTAACTCTATCTCCTTTTCCTTTATGTCCGTGAAATCCAGGAACGAGAGTACGCTCATGTCGGTCCCCGGGATCATGGCGACGGTAACATGGGTTACTCTGGGTTTCCCGGAGCTATCCTTCATTTTTACCTCATAACTCGAAGGTGCTGACTCCGGATCTATTCGCCTGAGCCTGTGGTAATTCTTCACTTCATTAAGATCGTCTTCATGAACTATATCGTCCATTCTTATAGCCCGATCCGATGTTTCCGGATCAAAACCAAAAAATCTTTGAAATCTGCTGTTCGCCATCTTTATGTATCTTTCTCCATTCACTATTGCCATCATTGTGCCGGTATTCGCGAATATCGTCCTGTATTTCTCTTCGGAATCTCTAAGCTGCAGCTCAAACTCCATCCTTTCCGTTATATCCCTTGCTACAGCGATAATGTAGCGGTTCTGTTCCATCTCTACATATTTAAGGTTCACTTCTACCTGAAAAGTCCCACCGCCTTTCTTCCTGTGCTCACCCCGGAAAACCAGGCTCCCGGCGATTTTTAATTCCGCAATGAACGTTTTTAGTTCTTCTTCGCATGAAAACGCGGTTTCAATATCCATAACCCCCATTTTCAAGAGCTCCTCCCTTGAGTATCCCAGGGAAGAACTTACCTGCGCGTTAACATCCAGGAAAAATCCCGTATCCCCGTTTATGAGGAATAACGAATCGCTGGACTGATCCATAAGATCCTTAAAAAGCTTGAGCCTTAATTCCTTCTCTTTCCGCTCCGTTATATCGGTATAGATCCCGAGTATTCCGGTAATGTTCCCGTTAATATCCCTCAAAGGGACCTTACTTGTAAGTACTATCGCTTCCTTGCCGTCCGCCTGAAGCTGAGGTTCTTCAATATTCAGTACAGGTTCTCCTCTTTCCATAACTTCTCTATCTATCTTTCTGAAAAAATCAGATTCTTCTTTTTTCCAGGTAAGGTCATAATCTGTCTTTCCTACAATACTCGCGGGGTCTCCGACCCCGCTTACTTCGGCAAACGCCTTGTTGCAACCCAAATACACCGATTCCCGATCCTTCCAGAAAACAAAGAACGGTATGTTGTCCATAAGATTGCTCAAAAGCCCCCACTGCTTGTGCAGTTCATCTTCAGACCTTACTTTTTCGGTGATATCCTCTGATACTCCCATCAAAAAAACGGCCTCTCCTTTTTCGTTACGAATAGGCACTTTTTGTGTATGAAGGATACGGCTGCCTTTGTATCTGGTATTGATAGGCTCTTTGGATATGTCTACCTCTCCGCTCCCGGAAAGCGCTTCCCTGTCCTTTTTTTCGAAAAAATCCGCCTGTTCTTTCGGGAAAATATCATGATCGGTCTTTCCCAGAAGTTCCTCCCTTTTGTACCCTAAAAGCTCTTCGCCAGCGCGGTTGAATTTTACAAAACTAAGATCATCGGCTTTTTTAAGGAATATCATATTAGGCATATTCTCTATTATGGAGTCCAGAAAAACGTTCATATGTTTTATTTCGTCTTCCATTTCTTTTCTCTTGGAAATATCGACATTGACCTCGGCAAACAGCCATTCTCCGGACTCGGACTGAAAGGGTATGGTCGTTACCTGTACCACCCTGTTATTTTCCTTCACAAGGACTTCTTCGGTAATAACGGTCTTTTTGTCTGCCATGGACTCCACTACTCCGCACCCCCGGCAGGGTTCATTTTTATCCATAAAATATTCATAACATTTCTTCCCGTCCGGATCGCCGTAAACTTTACGCCAGGCGTCGTCCACATAACGTACATTGAAAGCGGAATCTATTATATCCAGATTTGTTCTAGTCGCTGAAAGGATGAATTTTACCT
The DNA here is from genome assembly GCA_041667545.1 of Candidatus Omnitrophota bacterium. Taxonomy (GTDB): domain Bacteria; phylum Omnitrophota; class Gorgyraeia; order Tantalellales; family Tantalellaceae; genus SLID01. The sequence goes on from JBAYES010000015.1 coordinate 32,663, forward strand.
GTCTTCCCAAAAAACTTTTTTCCCCGAACGCAAGGTCACTTCCCGTCTCAGAAATATCCAGAGCGCCTTCCTCCGCGCTGCGCAAGGTCATTATAACAAAGACTAAGGATGCCTCTTGAGCGCAGCCTGCGGACGTAAAAACATTGTTCTCCGTTCTTATGATCTTTCCGGCAAAGATATCAGTTTCCTCAAATTTTACGCTTTCCCCGGTATCGATCGACCTTTTTGCGCTTTTTCGGAAATTGAGAGACCACTTCTTGGGGAAGATCTCTTCTATATTTTTCCCCGCCAAACTCCCATCTCCCCGAGCCGCAAGCTTGACAGAGGCCTCGTTCGCGAAAACCACTATCCCGTTCTCCCTTACGGCCAAACCCGGCTGGGAGATACCTTCAAGTATTTGTTTTATATCTCCGGAGATATCAGACATTTTCTCACCTTCCATCAGGGATTCCTCTTCTCCACTCTGCCGCTTTCAAGGTAGAACCGTCCCGCCGAAACATTACTATATTCATAGAAATCTTCTCCCACAACAAGTACCTCAAACGAGCCGAGATGCCCTTCGCGTACGGCGGTATAGATTTTCTGCCCTTTTCTTTCGGCAGATACCGTGATCGTCGAAAATCCTTCGCCTTTCATGGAATTTACCATTTCATATGAAAGGCCTTCCTCAACTCTGCCTTCCCTGTCACTCGATATAACCTCTTCAAGCACAATGCGGTTATCATCTTCCCTTACGCTGTAAACCCCGTGAAAGAGGTCTCCTCCGGAAGTGAATTTTCCGTCTTCGTATACGCCGCCTCCTTCAGAGATCAATTCAACCGTCGTCGCCTCAGCGGCCGATGAAACCGCTAAAATCCCAAGTGCGAGCGCCAAAACTTTAACTGTTTTTACCATTTTCTCCCCCCTTTTACAATTCCTGCCCTCAAACTTCTATTAGATCACATTATCAGCATGGCATCTCCATATGAAAAAAACCTGTACCTTTCATTTACCGCTTTTTCATACGCTTTTCGGACCAAACCGCTTCCCGCGAAAGCCGAAACCATCATAAGCAAAGTCGACTCCGGAAGATGAAAATTAGTTATCATCCCATCCACTATTCTAAACCTATATCCGGGATAAATAAAGAGTTTACTTTTTCCCGACGACGCTCCGGCCTTTCCCCCAGATAAAACAGATGTCTCAAGGGCCCTTACCGACGTAGTCCCCACGGCAAAAACCCTGTTCCCGGAAGATCTTACCGAGTTTATGGTATCGGCCGCTTCCTCTTTCAGTTCATAATACTCCCCATGCATTTTATGATCTTCAACATTATCCGTTTTTACGGGGGAAAAAGTCCCGTAATTCGTATGCAGAGTAAGTCTGGCAATTTTTACGCCATTCTCTTCAAGCGTACCGATAAGCTCCTTCGTAAAATGCAGGCCTGCCGTCGGGGACGCTGTAGCTCCCGGAGAAGAAGAATATACAGTCTGGTAATCTTCCCTGTCGGAAGGGGTGTCCGTTCTGTCGATATACGGCGGAAGCGGGACATGCCCTGACTTAAGTATATCCTCAACGGGCAAAGAAAATTTTACATATCTTCCCACTTCGGCCTTATCAAGCACGATTGCGATGGCGCCGTTCTCAAGCTCTATTTCTTCGCCCGAGACTATCTTCTTAGACGGCTTTACAAGCGCGGTGGGGGGATCAGAAAAAGGATCAATGAGGAATATTTCAACTTTGCCGCCCGTTTTTCTCTTCCCGTAAAGCCGCGCCGGGATAACGCGTGTATCGTTAATAACAAGACAATCTCCTTTTTTGATATATTTTACGATATCGCGGAAAACCTTGCCGCTTATTTCACCGCTCGGCCTGTCAACCACCATAAGCCGCGCCGCATCCCTCTCTTTAAGAGGATGAGAAGCTATAAGCTCTTTAGGCAGATAATAACTGAATTCGCTTACTTTCATGAGTTTCCAGGGACGGTTCTCAATCTAATCCTACACCTGTCCCAGATCTGATCCTACACCTGTCCCCAGCTCAATCCTACACCTGTCCCCAGCTCAATCCCACACCTGTCCCCACAGTATTGTCATGCGCGGGTTGACTTACAGCAGGAAGGGCATGTGCTGCGCGCTTCGCTGCTTCGCCTGTTATTTTCACCATCGCGATGTATGCAGCA
>JBAYES010000016.1:0-7500 GCA_041667545.1 Candidatus Omnitrophota bacterium
GCCTACGTAAAACTTCTTACCCAGCTTTTCGGGGACAGGGCCATAATAGGTAACGCTACGGGTTGTTCGTCGATATACGGCGGGAACCTGCCGACTACGCCGTATTCCACAAGATCCGACGGCAGGGGTCCGGCTTGGAGCAACTCGCTTTTTGAGGATGCCGCCGAATTTGCTTACGGCATGAGATTAGCCGCCGACAAATATGCGGAGTACGCCGTCGAACTCGCCGGCAGGATAATATCTTCCGAAAGCTGTTCAAAAGAACTCAAGGACCTCTTGTCAAAGGCAATGGCCGAAGATCAGTCGGATCAGAGCGGGATAGAGATCCAGAGAAAAAGGATCTCCGATATAAAGAAAATGCTCGTTGAATGTGACTGCCTCGACTGTAAAGAATTTATGAGTGTGGCGGATTATCTTATAAAGAGGTCTGTATGGGGACTTGGAGGCGACGGATGGGCCTACGATATAGGTTACGGCGGGCTTGACCATGTGCTTGCTTCCGGCAGGAACATCAATATGCTCGTACTCGATACCGAAGTTTATTCCAATACGGGCGGACAGGCGTCTAAATCCACTCCAATGGGAGCTGTGGCCAAGTTTGCCGCGAGCGGTAAACCCATAGGTAAAAAGGATCTTTCTCTTATGGCCTTAAGTTATGGGTATGTGTATGTGGCTAAGGTCGCGATGGGAGCCGACCCCATGCAGACGCTGAAGGCCTTTCTTGAGGCCGAGGCATATGAGGGTCCGTCAATAATCCTGGCCTATTCTCACTGCATAGCCCACGGATACGATACGATAAAAGGATGCGACGCGCAAAAGAAAGCGGTGAATTCCGGACACTGGCCGCTTTTCAGATACAACCCGGACCTTTGCGCCAAGGGAAATAATCCCCTGAAACTGGACAGCAAAGCGCCCAGTATAAAGCTTGAGGACTACATATACAACGAAAACCGTTACGCGGTCTTGAAAAAATCCGATCCGGAAAGGGCCAAAATGCTTCTTGATAAAGCGCAGAAGCTGGTGACAGATAATTTTGAATTGTATAAGTATCTTTCGGAAAGGAAGATTGTTTCCTGCGGTGTTGAAAAAAATGAAGAAAAGGCCTGATTGGATAAGGGCCGCCGTTCCGGCGGGAAGTTGTTGCGAGACATTTAAAAGTGTTTTGGACGGTTTCGGGCTTAATACTGTATGTGTGGAGGCGGATTGTCCCAACAGAGGAGAATGCTGGGATACGGGCAGCGCGACTTTTATGATCCTGGGGGATATCTGCACCCGGGATTGCAGGTTTTGCAATGTCAAAAAGGGCGTCCCGGGCGATCCCGATACGCAAGAGCCTGAGAAAATAGCGGAAGTTGTACGAAAACTCGGAATGGAATATGCGGTCGTAACTTCCGTGACCAGAGATGACCTTCCCGAAGGCGGAACGGAACATTTTACGCGTGTGGTCCGCGCCATAAGAAGATCGTCGCCACGAGTTCCCATAGAAATCCTTATTCCGGACTTTTCCGCGAGAGAAGAACTTCTGAAAAAGATAGCCGCCTCGGGCGCTGATGTGATAGGCCACAATATCGAAATGCCCGAAAGCTTATATTGTTCCCTCCGGCCTTCGTCCAGTTATAAGAATTCCCTTAATACGCTTAAATATCTTAGCGATCTCAGGAACGACGGCGCTGAGATATTCGTGAAATCCTCCTTAATGTTAGGGCTCGGAGAAACGGATATGGATATTTCAAGGACCTTACGCGACCTGAAAGAAGCCGGGGTTGATGTGATATACATGGGGCAGTATTTAAGCCCTTCTAAAGAGCATTGGCCCGTCAAGAAATACTACACTCCCGACGAGTTTTCCCGTTTTCGTGAAACGGCTCTTGCCATGGGATTCAGGTCAGTTTCTTCGGGCCCCATGGTAAGAAGCTCCTACCGCGCGCAAGAAACCTATCTCGCACTCTGTAATAAAGTTTGCCCCGCGATATGATGCGCTTTTCCAGGGACGGCGGACTTCGTGTATTTTTCGCCGTGCTTAAATTGACACCCGGTTTAGGCTTGTGCTACAATGCCCCGAAGTAGGGGAGGTAAGAAGGATATGATGTCACCGGAAGAACAGTACAAGATAGTTACAAGGGGAGTGGATGAGGTTATTTCTCCCGAGGAACTTAAAAAGAAACTTTCTTTGGACAGGCCTTTGGTCATAAAGGCCGGATTTGACCCTTCGGCCCCGGATATACATTTGGGGCATACCGTACTTCTCCGAAAGATGAGGCATTTCCAGGACCTGGGTCACACTGTTTTTTTTCTGATAGGTGATTTTACCGGCAGGATAGGAGATCCATCGGGCAAGTCAAAATTAAGAAAACAGCTTAGCTCGGAAGAAGTTGCCGAGAACGCGAAAACGTACAAGAAGCAGATCTTCAAACTGCTTAATGAGAAAAAGACCAAGGTCGTTTTTAACTCCGACTGGTGCGGTAAGCTGGGAGAAGAAGGCATATTCGATCTATCGTCGCGCTACACTGTCGCCCGGATGCTGGAAAGAGACGATTTTTCAAAACGTTATTCCGAAAATCTCCCCATAAGCATACTTGAGTTCCTGTATCCGCTTCTTCAGGGGTATGACTCCGTCGTAATGGGTTCGGATATTGAGCTTGGCGGGACTGATCAGAAATTCAATTTACTTGTGGGAAGGACGCTGCAGAGGAATTACGCGGCGGAAGAAAAAGTACCCGCATATCTTTCCAAGGCAATTTCATTGTTCCGGAAGCAAAATTACGGCTTGTCGGCCGTTAATAAAACTTTGGATATCTCGCCGCAGGTCATTATGACCATGCCCATATTGGAAGGCCTGGACGGTGTGGAGAAAATGTCCAAGTCACTTAATAATTACGTCGGTATATCGGATAGCCCCGATGATATGTTCGGAAAATTAATGTCCATCTCGGATGAACTTATGTGGAGATACTATGAACTCCTGACCGATACTGATTTTGAAAGGCTGAGGGATGATGTGCTTTCCGGAAAGGTCCATCCCAAAGAGGCCAAAGCCGGCCTTGCCGGGGCTATCGTTTCCGAGTACTACGATAAAGACTCAGGGCTTAAAGCCAGACATAATTTTGACAAGATCTTTGCCAGAAGAGAAGATCCGGAACAGATGCCCGTTTTCGTCACGGAAAAAAAGAGCATGTCAATAGTGGATCTTGTAAAGATGGCGGGGTTTGCCGAGTCCTCAGGAGAGGCAAGACGGCTTGTGATTCAGGGAGCTGTAAGCGTGGACGGAGAGAAGGTCAAAGATGTTCTTAGTTCTGTGGACATAGTAGAAGCCCCGTTCATTCTCAAAGTGGGAAAAAGAAAATTCTGCCGGATTAAAAGGCCCTCCTGATGATGAAAATATTTTCAAAAAAGAACTTGACAATACCGGGCGTTTGTGTAAAATGACATCACGCCAGGAGGCGGGTTATCTTTGAAAGAAGTATGCGTTTGATTTATAGTCGGCTCTAAAGTATACTATAGACAGAGGTTTACATAGAGATACGGGCGGAAAGGTAATAATAAACCGCTGATTTGAGTTTGTTTTTTATAAGCATCTCAACGGTGCTTTTTTGTCTTTTGACAATTGTTCTTTGAAATCGAATAGCCAGAAATGTACGGGTCAATTTAATATCAAACTGGAGAGTTTGATCCTGGCTCAGAACGAACGCTGGCGGCGTGGATTAGGCATGCAAGTCGAACGATCTCTTTCGCAAGAGGGGGATAGTGGCAAACGGGTGAGTAACGCGTGGGTAATTTTCCTTTGGGTTCGGAATAACCCGCCGAAAGGTGGGCTAATACCGGATGAGACCACGTTCTCAAAGAGAACGAGGTTAAAGGCGGGGATCTTGAAAATAGATCTGTCGCCCTTAGATGAGCCCGCGTCCTATCAGCTTGTTGGTGGGGTAAAAGCCTACCAAGGCGATGACGGGTAGCTGGTCTGAGAGGATGGTCAGCCACACTGGGACTGAGACACTGCCCAGACTCCTACGGGAGGCTGCAGTCGAGAATCTTTTGCAATGCCCGCAAGGGTGACAATGCGACGCCGCGTGAGCGATGAAGGCCTTCGGGTTGTAAAGCTCTGTCAGCTCGGATGAAAGCAATCGGGCTAATATCCCGCTTGTTTGACGGTACGAGCAGAGGAAGCCACGGCTAACTCCGTGCCAGCAGCCGCGGTAATACGGAGGTGGCAAGCGTTGTTCGGATTTACTGGGTGTAAAGGTCATGTAGGCGTCTCCTTAAGTCGGGTGTGAAATCCCTTGGCTCAACCAAGGAACTGCATTCGATACTGGGGAGATTGAGTATAGAAGAGGTAAGCGGAATTCCGGAAGTAAGGGTGAAATCTGTAGATATCCGGAAGAACACCATTAGCGAAGGCGGCTTACTGGTCTGATACTGACGCTGAAATGAGAAAGCTAGGGGATCAAACAGGATTAGATACCCTGGTAGTCCTAGCTGTAAACGATGGGCACTGGGTGCAGGTCCGAAAGGATTTGTGTCGAAGCAAACGCGTTAAGTGCCCCACCTGGGGACTACGGTCGCAAGGCTAAAACTCAAAGGAATTGACGGGGACCCGCACAAGCGGTGGAGCATGTGGTTTAATTCGATGCTACGCGAGGAACCTTACCTGGGCTTGACATGTAGGAAGTAGGAACCTGAAAGGGGGACCACCGGTATCCAGTCCGGAACTTACACAGGTGCTGCATGGCTGTCGTCAGCTCGTGTCGTGAGATGTTGGGTTAAGTCCCGCAACGAGCGCAACCTTCGTCCCTTGTTGCCAGTTCACTTCGGTGAAGGCACTCTAGGGAGACTGCCAGTTTTTAACTGGAGGAAGGAGGAGATGACGTCAAGTCAGTATGGCCCTTACGCCCAGGGCTACACACGTGCTACAATGGCCGGTACAATGGGTTGCCAAATCGCGAGATGGAGCTAATCTCAAAAAGCCGGCCTCAGTTCGGATCGGAGGCTGCAATTCGCCTCCGTGAAGCTGGAATCGCTAGTAACCGCAGATCAGCCATGCTGCGGTGAATACGTTCCCGGGTCTTGTACACACCGCCTGTCAAGTCACCTGAGTTGAGTGCACCCGAAAACGTTTGCCTAACCCTTACGGGAGGGCGATGTTGAAGGTGTGTTTGGCAAGGAGGACTAAGTCATAACAAGGTAGTCGTACCGGAAGGTGCGTCTGGATCACCTCCTTTCTAAGGAGAAAGGCCCTTTGCCGGGGGTTTACCCCCCGAAGCAGAGGAAAAAAGTACCGAATACGATCCGTATATTTCTGGCTATTTGATGTAACGAGATGAGAATTAAGAGACGGCTCTTCGCTATCAGGAAAAAGCCGGCAACCCTCTAATTTGTTACTCTGAGCTATCGGGGTTGGACACCATTAAAAACAGGGGTGACTGGCCGTTAGCGACGAGAAGTAAAGAGGGCCTGTAGCTCAGTTGGTTAGAGCGCCGTGCTGATAACGCGGAGGTCTCTGGTTCGATTCCAGATGGGCCCACCAATTTTCGTCGAAGGCGAAAATTGATCCCGAACGAGCAAATAATTTCCGACGATAGGAGGGATTTATTTGTGAAGGACGGGACCACATTTTGCCTTCGCAAATTTTCGGGGATGTAGCTCAGCTGGAAGAGCGCCTGCTTTGCAAGCAGGATGTCAGGGGTTCGAGCCCCCTCATCTCCACCAAGTTTTGCCGGAGGCAAAACTTGATCCCGAACGAGCAAATAAATTCCGACGAATAGAAAGATTTATTTGTGAAGGACGGGACCAGAAACCTCCCGCAGACAATATAAACGATTTTTTAGATCGCTTTTTTCGGCCTACGCCGACAAAAAAATAGGCCGAGTAAAAACCGATCACGTGTTCTTTGACAGATGTGAGTAAAAAGGTATCTAAAACCGAGAAATGTAAGTGTTCTATAGATATTTCGAGAGAAATATCGCCACATAATGACTTTTATTAGGATTTGTGTGGTCAAGCTACAAAGGGCTTGTGATGGATGACTTGGCACGGAAAGGCGAAGAAGGGCGCGGTAAGCAGCGATATGCTTCGGGGAGTCGCAAACAGACTTTGATCCGGAGATTTCCGAATGGGGAAACCCGGCCAGAGTAATATCTGGTCATCCCGAAAGGGAGGCTATACTGAGAGAACTGAACCATCTAAGTAACTCGAGGAAAAGAAACCAATTAAGGAATTCCCTAAGTAGCGGCGAGCGAAACGGGATGAGCCTAAAATCCGCAAATGTGATAGCTGGCATGCGTTATTTGCGGGTGGTAGTGGGGAAGATCCGGATCGGGATGCTGACCGGTCGGCTTCAGATTGTGCTATAGCTGAATAACCTGGAAAGGTTAACCATAGGATGTGATAGTCATGTAGGCGAAATAGTACAGTCCGGCTGGGATCTTTTCCCAAGTACTGCGGGACACGAGAAACCCCGTAGGAATCTGCCAAGACCACTTGGCAAGGCTAAATACTAATCCGTGACCGATAGTGAACAAGTAATGTGAATGAAAGTTGAAAAGTACCCCGGTGAGGGGAGTGAAATAGTACCTGAAATCACGAGCTTACAAGCGGCAGGAGGGCTATGCCCTGATTTAGTCAGGGAATGCCTGACTGCGTGCCTTTTGATTAATGAACCGGCGAGTTACTTTATCCAGCAAGGTTAATCCGTATCTGCGGAGAAGCCGTAGCGAGAGCGAGTCTTAATAGGGCGATTTAGTTGGATTGAGTAGACCCGAAACCAAGTGATCTACCCATGGCCAGGATGAAGCTTAAGTAAAATTGAGCGGAGGTCCGAACCCTAGTACGTTGAAAAGTGCAGGGATGAGCTGTGGGTCGGAGTGAAAGGCTAATCAAACTTGGAGATAGCTGGTTCTCCCCGAAATAGCTTTAGGGCTAGCCTTATAGTAGATGGCGGCGGGGGTAGAGTACTGAATGGGCTAGGGGGCTTACCAGCTTACTGAACCCAATCAAACTCCGAATACCGCCGTACCATGCTATGGGAGTCAGAGTGTGGGGGATAAGCTCCATGCTCAAAAGGGAAACAGCCCAGACCATCGGCTAAGGTCCCGGAATATATGCTAAGTGGTAAAGGATGTGGAGTCGCTTAGACAACCAGGATGTTGGCTTAGAAGCAGCCATCATTTAAAGAAAGCGTAACAGCTCACTGGTCAATTGTGATTCCGCGCCGAAAATGATCGGGACTAAAGCATATTACCGAAGCCATGGAGTTCAGCCTGTTTCGACAGGCTGGGTTGGTAGGGGAGCGTTCCATTGTAGAGTGAAGGATGACCGTAAGGACATCTGGACGAAATGGAAGTGATTATGCCGGTATGAGTAGCGAAAAAATCCGTGAGAAACGGATTCGCCGTAAGTCTAAGGTTTCCTGAGGAAGGTTAATCCGCTCAGGGTTAGTCGGGCCTAAGCCGAGGCTGAGAAGCGTAGGCGATGGACATCCGGTTAAATATTCCGGAACCACCTTTA